>NZ_CP017184.1:949682-1266243 GCF_001729805.1 Enterobacter roggenkampii
TTAAGGTCAGGGTTGTCTCTTCAAACATAGCGCGCAGTGCAGGTGACTTGCGCAGGCGGCGGGGACGTGCAATTAAATCGGTCATGGTATGCCTGATGTTTGTGGAACAAAGAGGGCTAGTGTACCTCAAAGTGGCGACGGGTGTTTTACTAAAGTGGGCATTTTGCTTTTGCGAAATGCAGCAGAAGAGTTTGCCAGTTACCAATAATATATAATGCAGGACAGTATAACGCTGAGAGAAGAATGAGATATTTGTGTTATTTCTATATGGAAATGAATGTATCATTAAAAATGATTTATTATTTTTTATGATATTTCCCTGATTGCTTTGCCCGTGCATTAACATTTTGTTTTTATAATATTTATTTTATGACGCCCTGTGCGTTGTGGTCTGGAACTGTTTTTTGTCTGAATGCGGACTTAATGGAAACATTCATTGAACCTTTTCGAAATGAAACTGCATAATTCCCTCCGCAATTAAATATTGCAAATTCATTGATGGACAAACTTGCTTACGTCCCTGAGGAGGGATGACCCAATGCAAACATGGAAAAAGAAACTCGTTGTATCTCAACTTGCATTAGCCTGCACCCTGGCTATCGCTTCTCAGGCCAATGCGAAGGATATTTCCGGTACGACATATAATACCTTCGGATACGATAATACAGCGACCACTCCCTGGTATTATGGCTATGCCGACTGGGATTTCTCAGATGCCATCCACGATGGTGATATTTACCCGGTGATTAATAAATCCACCGTGAATGGTGTTATTTCAACGTACTATCTCGATGATGGCATCAATGGTCGGGCGAATGCGTTGAGTATTTCCAACAGCACCATTAATGGCATGATTACCTCTCAGTGTATGACCGCCACCTGTGCTGATGGTCTGGATGCCGACGGCACCCAACATGCTCAATACGATCGTTTTAGCCTGACCGTTGATAATTCCACCATTAACGATACGTATGAACATTATGCGTATGATGTTGTGAATGGGGAAAATACGGAAAGACACTATCTGGATACCTATGATATGGGTAATGCGATTACCCTGGATGTGGAATCAGATATTGTTATCCAGAATAATTCTCACGTCGCGGGGATTACCCTGACGCAGGGGGATCAGGAACGGGATAATACCCCGTACGACGGCGTTGAAGGCGTAGCCAACAGCAGCAAGGTCTTTACCGACACGCTACTGGTAAAAGATTCGGTACTGACTTCCGGTGCGTACCGCGATTTAGGTACCAGCGGATTCTACGGCCAGACTGCGAAGCCGAGCGACTATAGTGAAACCGACGCGACAGGGGCAGATGATGCCGCGCTGATTGTTACCGCCAGCGCGTCTGATAACGCGATGCAGACCGCTGCCACGTTCGATCACTCCACCGTTACGGGCGACATCCTGTTCTCCAGCACCTTCGACAACAACTTCTACCCGAACGGCGATCCGGCAACCGATACCACCGAAGACGGCGTCTATAACCCTACCACCAACGGCTGGGACGGCACCGATAAGCTGGATGTCACCCTGACCAACGGCAGCAAATGGGTCGGTGCTGCGCAGTCCAGCGTTGAGGCTATCGGCACGACGCAGATGTATGGCCAGGGCTACAGCAACGTAGACTGGCGCACGCTGTCCCCGAACAGCATTTGGCCGGATTCCACCTATGACAGCAACGCACATGTTGCGGGTGAAGCAGTGTATCAGAGCGGTCTGTTTAACATTGCGCTGGATAACGGCTCCGAGTGGGATACCCGCAAGATGTCAAACATTGACACGCTGACGGTAAACAACCAGTCTCAGGTCAATGTTGAAAACTCAGGCCTGCTGGCGGATACCATCACTCTGACCAATGCGTCCTCATTGAACATCGGCGACAACGGCGGCGTGGCCACCGACCATCTGTATCTGGACAGCGATAGCCGTGCGGCACTGACGGAAGAAACGGCCGAGCTGTATGCCAACACCATCACCGTGGATAACGGTGCAGAGCTGGCGCTGGGTCTGGGCCAGGTTGATACGCACACCATGGTTCTGACCGATGGCGGCGTGCTGAATGTTGCCAGCCGCGATTACGTGCTGAACAGCGATCTGAACAACGCACGCTATATCACTAACGACAAGCGCAGCGCCGATTATGACTACGGCGTAGTGGCCATTCACTCTGACGGCCATCTGGCGGTGAACGGTGACGTCGCAGGCAACTATAAAGTCCGTATCGACGACGCGACCGGAGCAGGTTCCGTCGCTGATTACAAAAATAAAGAGATTGTCCGTGTCTATGACAATAACGCGGATACGGCGGCCAGCTTTACTGCCGCAAACAAAGCTGATTTAGGTGCTTATACCTACCAGGCGCAGCAGCAGGGTGACACCGTCGTTCTGCAGCAGAAAGAACTGACCGACTATGCCAATATGGCGCTGAGCATCCCTTCTGCTAATACCAATATCTGGAATCTGCAGCAGGATACCGTAGGTGCGCGTCTGACCAACAGCCGTCACGGCCTGGCGGATAACGGCGGGGCGTGGGTGAGCTACTTCGGCGGCAACTTCGACGGTGACAACGGCGTTATCAGCTACGATCAGGACGTGAGCGGTATTATGGTGGGTCTGGATACCCAGATTGACGGTAATAACGCGAAGTGGATCGTCGGTGGTGCGGCAGGTTTCGCGAAGGGCGATATCAGCGATCGTACCGGTCAGGTCGATCAGGATAGCCAGACGGCGATGATCTACGCGTCAGCGAAGTTCATGAACGATCTTTTCCTCGACAGCTCCCTGAGCTACACCCGCTTCAACAACGATCTCTCCGCTAACATGAGCAACGGTCAGTATGTTGACGGCAATACCACCAGTGACGCTGTTGGCTTTGGTCTGAAGCTGGGCTATGACTGGAAGCCAAACCTCTCTGGCTACGTAACGCCATACGCAGCCGTATCGGGTCTGTTCCAGTCAGGCGATGATTATCGCCTCAGCAATGACATGCGCATGGATGGACAATCATACGATAGCCTGCGTTATGAACTCGGTGTTGATACGGGTTACACCTTCAACTACGGCGGCGATCAGGCTCTGACCCCTTACTTCAAACTGGCCTGGGTTTATGACGACGCCGATAACAATGCCGATATTAACGGTGACAGCATTGATAACGGCGTGAAAGGTTCAGCTGTTCGTGTTGGGCTGGGCACCCAGTTCAGCTTCACGAAGAACTTCAGCGCTTACACGGATGCCACATATCTTGGCGGCGGCGACGTTGACCAGAACTGGGGCGCAAACCTGGGTGTGAAATATACCTGGTAATGAATAAAGCGGGGGAGGGGGTATCTCCTCCGCTTTTTAGCGAAGCAATAAAAATAATATTGAACCGACAAATACGGATGACTTGAGGTCTGCATGAACGTTAATGCGAAACCACTTTCTGAATTACGCCGGCTCGAACAGGGGTTAATAGCAGCCAGTACCCCTTTTACATGTGCACCCCAACAATTAATTACGTCGGGCGAATCGAATGAGCCTCGCACGATCGTATTACAAACCGGCGTTATTGAGATCTATCGCCCTTCTGATGAACTTCTGGTGGGGATTGCGACTGCCCCCTTTATTTTTGGTCTGGCTACGGTGATGATTAATCATTCACAAGAATACAGAGTGATTGCTAAAACGGCCTGTACCGGTTTTTATTTATCCACAGAAACTACCCGACAACAAATCCAGCAATTTTCACTGTGGAAAGAGGCCTTCAGCTGGTTATCCTGGATAAATTACATTCTTGAGAAGCGCGATAAGCAGCTGGTTGGCAATAACTCCTATCACCAGATCCGCGCGATGCTGCTTAATATGGCCGAGTGGGATGAAACGCTGCGTTCAAAAATCGGTGTGATGAATCATATTCAGCAAAGCACACGCATTTCACGTTCTGTTGTTGCCGAAGTTCTGGCCGCCCTGCGACAGGGAAATTATATCAATATGAGCCGGGGCAAGCTGGTCAGCATCAACCGCTTGCCCACGGAATATTAATCTCAGTTGGATGCGGTAAGCACCTGGGCTTTATTGGCACTCAATTCCGCCACCAGGTTATTAACACCGTCACTCATATTGACGAAACGCGTATGCGGGGAGCGAGTGACCACCACAAACGCGCCCACGTTCGACTGCGGAATCATAGCCATATAGGTGATGAATCCGCCGCCGCCGCCGGTTTTCTGAATAATCCCCGGCCGGCCATTTTTCGGTGCCATATAGACCCAGCCCATGCCGAGCGCATCGGCTTTACCCGGCACGTCCATCCCGATGACCCGATGCAGCTGAGTACGCTGATAAATCAGGGTCTGCATACGGTCGGCCTGGCTGCTGCGAGAGTAGAAATCCGAAGAAAGGAACTGCTGCATCCAGCGCATCATGTCGCCAGGCGTGGAGTAAACCCCGCCGCTGCCCACGGCCGCCAGCGTGTTATTACAGGGGCTGGCGCCTTTCTCCGCCACCATCAGGCGACGACACTGGTCCGGGGACGGGGTGAACGTGGTGTCTTTCATGCCGAGCGGACGGGTGATCTGCTCTTCAAACAGCTGGGTGTAGGGTTTGCCAGCCGCCGTTGAGAGGGCATCCGCCAGCAGGTCAAACGCCAGGTTTGAATATGAGGCCTGCGAACCCGGCGCCGCCTTCAGCGTGGCGGTACTCAGATAGCTCCAGCGCTGGTCGCGCGTTGGCCAGACGAATACGTCACGATGCGCCGCGCCGCCTGGCTGTTCACGCGGCAGGGCGCTGGTGTGGGTAGCAAGGTTCACAAGCCGGATCGGCGTACCCTGATACGTGGGTACCCGGGCGCCTGGCGGCGCGTATTTGCTGAGCGGATCGTCGAGCTTCACCACGCCCTGATCGAGCAGTTTCACCAGCATTTCGCTGGTCATCAGCTTGGTTAAGGATGCGATGCGGATAACGGAATCCAGCTGCGGGTGAACGTTATTGCCCGGGCGCGTTTCGCCAAAGCTGCGAAATACACGCTGGTTTCCGTCGATAACGACCATCGCCATACCGGTCGCGCCGCTGCCGTAATAGATAAGGTTCGCGTAGCGATCGGCAATATCTGAAGCTAAAACGGGAGCCGTCAGCGGTTGGGCTGCCTGGGCGGTAGAAAAGCTCACCGCACACAGCGCGGCAAAAGAGAGCAGACAACGTTTCAACGAAAAGCATCCATGAAGTGAATGAGGAAAGTAATGGGTATTTATACTACTAATCGGTACCGTGCAATGCCCCGAATTGCATAACGATAGCGAGAAAAACGTAACCATGGGTAAATATGAACAATTTACTTGCGAGCCATCTCCCATTTTGTGACATCGGGCTTATGATAGGCACCAGTGTCACTCAATCTTACGGAGAACGGTATGTCTGAGAAGCGTGTGGTTATGGTTGTCGATATGCAAAACGGGGTGTTTGAAACCCCTCGTCATCAGCGCGAAAAGTGTGTCTCTCTGATCAACCAGCTTACGCAGGCAGCCGATACGGTGATTTTTATACAGCATACCGAGGCCGGGGGGCTGGAAGAGGGGAGTGCAGGGTTTGCGCTACTGCCTGAACTCCATCAGCCTGCTGGTGCGCTTTACGTGACCAAAACGGCCTGCGATGCCTTCTACAACACCGGGCTTGAGGCGCTGCTGCGGGAGCAGGGCATTCGCGAGTTTGTCATCTGCGGCTGCGCCACCGATTACTGCGTCGATGCGACGATCAAGAACGGCGTCAGCCGGGGTTATCACATTACCGTTGCCGAAGATGCCCATACCACCGCCAACCGTCCGGCGGCTGACGCACAGATCCTGATTAACCATCACAACGACGTCTGGCGTAACTTCATTGCGCCAGCGAATCCTCTCGCGGTGAAACGCACCGAAACAATTCTTGAAAACTGGAAAGCGAACTAATAATCAACCCGTGGGTCTGACCTTTTTGCCCGAGCCGGGAGGCTGGCTCGGGCAGGTTTTCGTGTGGTGACGTGTTGTACACAGCAACAGCCATAACAACAAGAAGGAAGCATTATGTTTAAGTCTTTTTTCCCAAAGCCGGGACCTTTTTTCCTGTCGGCATTTATTTGGGCACTGATCGCTGTCATTTTCTGGCAGGCGGGCGGCGGCGCATGGCTGACGCGCATCACGGGGGCGACAGGCGAGGTGCCGATTAGCGCGGCGCGCTTCTGGTCGCTCAGCTTTATCGTATTTTATGCCTACTACACGGTATGTGTGGGGCTGTTTGCACTCTTCTGGTTCAAGTATTCTCCGCATCGTTGGCAGGTTTGGTCGATTTTGGGATCTGCGCTGATCATTTTCGTTACCTGGTTCATGGTGGAAGTGAGTGTTGCAATTAATGCATGGTATGCACCCTTCTACGATTTGATCCAAAAAGCGCTAAGCGCCCCGAATAAGGTTCCGATTGGTGAACTCTATGCCAGTCTCGTTAGTTTTACCGGCATTGCCATGATTGCAGTAACAGTGGCAGTGCTGAACAATTTCTTCGTTAGCCATTACGTTTTCCGTTGGCGTACAGCTATGAACGAATATTACATGGCAAATTGGCAACGACTGCGGCACATCGAAGGTGCTGCACAGCGTGTACAGGAAGACACCATGCGTTTTGCCTCAACGCTGGAGGACATGGGGGTCAGCTTGCTTAATGCTGTGATGAAACTTATCGCTTTTTTACCGATTCTGATTGCACTTTCACCCCATGTGCCTGAACTTCCAATTGTTGGTCATTTACCCTATGGTTTGGTTATTGCCGCACTGGTCTGGTCTCTTATGGGAACGGGGCTTCTTGCTGTGGTGGGGATCAAATTACCGGGGTTACAATTTAAAAATCAGCGCGTGGAAGCGGCTTACCGTAAAGAACTCGTTTACGGTGAGGATGACCCATCACGAGCTGCGCCACCAACGGTAAAAGAGTTATTTCAGAACGTCCGTTTTAACTACTTTAAGCTCTACTTCCACTACATGTATTTCAACATAGCTCGTATTTTATATCTTCAGGCCGATACTGTTTTTGGAATAGTCCTGTTGTTCCCGTCAATTGTTGCAGGGACAATTACCCTGGGACTGATGACCCAAATTACTAACGTTTTCGATCAGGTCAGAAGTTCATTCCAGTACCTGATCAGCTCCTGGACCACGCTGGTGGAACTGATGTCCATCTACAAACGTCTGCGCAGCTTTGAACGCGAGCTGGACGATCGTGACCTGCAGGAAGTCACCAACACATTGAGCTAATACAGGACGTTGCTATGCCTTTTGCCGTACCGCGCGCGTTACCGTTGACCATACTGGCCGCTTTTGTGCTGGCAGGCTGTGCCGAAAAGGGGGCCGCTCCGCTCAAAAAGGGCGAGAAGCCCGTTGATGTGGCGAGCGTTGTGCGGCAGAAAATGCCCGCCAGCGTGAAAGATCGCAATGCGTGGGCAGACGCGCTGGCAAAAACCTTTGAAAGCCAAAAGATTGCGCCGACCGAGGAGAACATCTGTTCGGTGCTGGCGGTGGCACAGCAGGAGTCGATGTACCAGTCAGACCCGGCTGTGCCGGGGCTGAATAAAATCGCCTGGAAAGAGATCGACCGCCGCGCGGAGTCCATGCATATCCCGGTGTTCCTCGTGCATACCGCGCTTAAAATCACCTCGCCGAACGGCAAAAGCTACAGCGAACGGCTGGATACGGTGAAAACCGAAAAACAGCTTAGCGCTATTTTCGATGATTTCATCAACATGGTGCCGATGGGGCAGAAGCTGTTTGGCTCACTGAACCCGGTCCACACCGGTGGCCCAATGCAGGTAAGCATCGCGTTCGCGGAGAAACACACCGACGGCTATCCGTGGAAAATCGACGGTACGGTGCGCCAGGAGGTCTTCTCCCTGCGCGGCGGACTGTGGTTCGGCACGTATCACCTGCTGAACTACCCGGCGAACTACGATGAGCCGCTGTACCGCTTTGCCGACTTTAACGCAGGCTGGTATGCCAGCCGTAATGCGGCATTCCAGAGTGCGGTCAGCCGCGCAAGCGGCGTTAAGCTGGCGCTGGACGGCGATCTTATCGCCTACGGCAGCAGCGAAGCAGGGAGCACCGAGCTTGCCGTACGGAAATTATCGACAACGCTTGGCCTGAGCAATAGCGACATTCGCCGCCAGCTTGAGAAAGGCGATAGCCTGGCCTTTGAGAAAACGGATCTGTACAAGAAGGTGTTTGCGCTCGCAGAGCAGAAAAGCGGGAAAACGTTACCGAGGGCTATCCTGCCGGGTATTCAGCTGGAAAGCCCGAAGATCACGCGTAACCTGACCACCGCGTGGTTCGCGAAACGCGTGGACGATCGCCGGGCTCGCTGTATGGGGCTTTAATGGCGACGGCGAAAGCGCAGGACGAGCGCGACAACGCCTAAAATCATGCACCCCGCGAGGAAGGGGATCAGGCCGAACAGGGTGCTGACGCCAAAGCCAATCTCAACTCGCGGGCGTCCGTTATCCTGCACCTGCATCAGGTGTTCATAAACGCCAGGCGCATGGACCAGCATATTGAGCAGCTGCGAGCCAGCCCAGAAGCAGAACAGAACAAACAGGGCATACGCGATATTACCCGCCGTGGAGGTTTTTGGTTTTCCGCCAAAAATCGGTTTCGACAATGTAAAGTCAGCCATGATGACCTCCGGATAAATCGCTCTGTTAATACGCTTCGTACAGGGTGAGTTTGACAGGTCATCGCATTTGTCAATATCAGAATCGTGGTAATTTACGCGCCGGAATCCTCCTGGATTGTTGATTTCTGCAGCACGTCACAATTTATTAACTTAAGTGAAATTGCGTCGCGTTTCAGAATTTCCGTATCTGCCACAGACCTGGCCGTAAAACTGTGAGAGGATGTCTTTTTTTCCTGCCGGAGTTGTTATGAAGCTCACGTCCAAACTACGCCGTGACTGGCACTACTACGCCTTCGCTATCGGGCTGATCTTTATTCTTAACGGTGTCGTGGGCCTGCTGGGGTTTGAGGCAAAAGGCTGGCAAACCTATGCCGTTGGGCTGGTGACCTGGGTTATCAGTTTCTGGCTGGCGGGGTTGATTATCCGCCGCCGTCCTGAAGAGACGACAGCGGATGAGGCAGCGTCGGCGAAGCGCGCCGACTAACCGTTTACGGAACTTTTAAGCGCGCTGTCGGCAGCGTGACGCTCCAGCGCCAGTTCGATCAGGCGGGTGATCAGTTCCGGGTAGCTCAGGCCGCTCGCCTGCCACAGCTTCGGATACATGCTGATGTTAGTGAACCCCGGCAGCGTGTTGATTTCATTGATCACCACCTCGTTTTCCGCCGTCAGGAACACATCCACGCGCGCCATGCCGCAGCAGCCGAGCGTCTGATAAGCGCGAATGGCGATCGCCCGGATCTTATCATTAACCGCCGGATCGAGATCCGCAGGCACGACAACCTGCGCGCCTTTATCATCAATGTATTTGGTGTCGTACGAGTAGAAGTCGCTGTTTAAGACCACTTCGCCGCAGGTGCTCGCCTGTGGAAAATCGTTGCCCAGCACGGCGCACTCAATTTCACGGCCTTTGATGCCCTGCTCAACCACCACTTTATGGTCGAACTCAAACGCCAGGCGGACGGCCTGGGTGAACTCAGCTTCGCTTGTCACTTTGCTGACGCCCACGGAGGAGCCCTGGTTTGCTGGCTTCACAAACAGCGGCAGACCCAATTCAGCGCTAATCTGCGCGAAGCTGTGCTTGTCGCGGTTGGCGCGGGTGAGCGTCACAAACGGCGCGATATTCAGCCCGGCGTCGCGCAGCAGGCGTTTGGTGACGTCTTTGTCCATGCACGCGGCGGAGCCGAGTACGTCCGAGCCGACGAACGGCAGGTTGGCCATGCGCAGCATCCCCTGCAGGGAACCATCTTCCCCCAGCGTGCCGTGAACGATAGGGAAGACGACGTCGATCTGGGCGAGTGCCTGAGCATTGCCGGCATCGATAAGCTGCCCCTTCGCGACGCCGGGTACGGTGGCGACGCTAATTTCTGAAGGATTCAGGGCGATATGGGCCGGATCGTGAGCATTCAGCAGATACTGGCTGGCATCGTTAACGTGCCACTGGCCCTGCTTATCAATGCCCAGCAGCACCACGTCGAAACGGCTTTTATCGATCGCATCAACGATATTTTTAGCCGATTGCAATGACACTTCGTGTTCCGCTGATTTTCCCCCAAAGACAATACCTACGCGCTGCTTAGCCATCTCACTCTCTTCCAGTCTGACGAAAAGCCAATAACATACCACGATGCCCGGCGGGTTTCGCGACCTTCTGCCATAATGTTTGGGGGAATGTTCAGGGGGGCGAGTGAAAGGAAAAACGCTGCTGACCGTTTTGATTCTTATCGCCGTCGCAACGGTGGGTTACCGCTGGTTGCCGCCTTACTACAACCCTTTCATACCGCTGACGCTTGACGATCCGCCAGGCCGAATCACCCAGTATAAGCTTCGGCGCTTAACGCCCGAGGCCTGCGCAAGCCTGCTTGCGCAGGCTAATCAACGCGATCTCATCCGCACCCAGCCGGTCGCTGACAGCGCCGGGGAATGCCCGCTGAGCGACGTCGTGCGCGTGCGCAACTTCGGCCCGGTCGGCCTGAACGGCAGTTTTCTTGCCAGCTGTCCGCTGGCGCTCAGCTCAGCCCTCTTTATCAGCCAGCAGGCCCGGCCGCTGACAAAACGCTATACGGGCAGCGACCTCGCGCGTATCGATCACCTCGGCAGCTTTGCCTGCCGCAATATTTACCACCGCCCTGACGCGCGCCGCAGCGAGCATGCCACGGCGGAGGCGCTGGATATTGCCGCTTTTCGTCTGGCGAACGGCGACCGCGTCACGGTGCTGAACGGCTGGAAGGCGGCCACGACGCAGCCCTGGCTGAAGGCGATGCTGGCGGCAAGCTGCGGGTACTACGGGAACGGTCTGGGGCCAGAGTACAACGCGGCGCATGCCAACCATTTTCATCTCGGAATGCGCGGTTTTGGCCTGTGCCGGTGAAGCATAATATTCCGCCAGAAAATGGATGAATTGTGACTTATTTCACAAATATGATGACTGGGAAGATAAAACACCAAAGTCGGTCAGGCCGCATCTCTGGTGCGACGTTAACACGCGTAACTTGCTAATCTGACGGCGAATTCGCCTAAAAATGAAGACTATTCTGTATGGAATCCTGGAAAGTTAATCTCATCTCGGTCTGGTTCGGTTGCTTCTTCACCGGGCTGGCCATCAGCCAGATTTTGCCGTTCCTGCCGCTGTACGTCTCGCAGCTGGGGGTCACCTCGCACGAAGCGCTCTCCATGTGGTCCGGCCTGACGTTCAGCGTCACCTTTCTGGTTTCCGCGATTGTGTCACCCATGTGGGGCAGCCTGGCCGATCGAAAAGGCAGAAAACTGATGCTGCTGCGCGCCTCGCTCGGGATGGCAATAGCCATTCTGCTGCAGGCCTTCGCCACCAACGTCTGGCAGCTGTTCTTTCTGCGGGCGGTGATGGGGCTGACGTCCGGGTATATTCCAAACGCCATGGCGCTGGTCGCCTCTCAGGTGCCGCGCGAGCGGAGCGGCTGGGCGCTGAGCACGCTCTCCACGGCGCAGATCAGCGGCGTCATCGGTGGCCCGCTGCTGGGGGGCTTTCTGGCGGACCACGTCGGACTGCGCGCGGTATTTATCATCACTGCGGTTCTGCTGGTGGTCAGTTTTCTGGTCACGCTCTTTCTGATTAAAGAGGGAGGCCGCCCGGTTATCAGTAAATCTGAACGCCTGAGCGGCAAGGCCGTTTTCGCCTCGCTGCCTTATCCGGGGCTGATGATCAGCCTGTTTGTCACCACCATGGTGATCCAGCTCTGTAACGGTTCGGTGGGGCCGATACTGGCGCTGTTTATCAAGTCAATGGAGCCGGAGAGCACGAACATCGCTTTTTTAAGCGGCATGATTGCCGCCGTGCCGGGCGTATCCGCCCTGATTTCCGCGCCGCGTCTCGGAAAACTGGGTGACAGGATCGGTACGGCGCGCATCCTGATGGCGACGCTGATCTTTGCGGTGGTGCTCTTCTTTGCGATGTCGTTCGTCACCTCTCCGCTTCAGCTTGGCGTACTGCGATTTCTGCTCGGCTTTGCCGATGGTGCCATGTTGCCTGCGGTACAGACCCTGCTGGTCAAATATTCCAGCGACCAGGTGACGGGGCGTATTTTTGGATATAACCAGTCATTTATGTATCTGGGGAATGTTGCCGGTCCGCTTATTGGCGCCTCCGTTTCCGCGATGGCCGGTTTTCGTTGGGTATTTGCGGCGACGGCGATTGTCGTTTTAATCAATATTATCCAGCTGGCTATTGCGCTGCGACGCCGCAGACAAATGGCGGAGGCGAAATCGGCGAGATAACGCTTTCTCAGATGTATTATATATTCTTATGGTAGCCGCATTTTTATATAACAAAATGCGGCGTCTTTTTATAGAAAAACGTTTCGCTCACGGCGAGATCTCTTTATTTCCGTTTCTGTATCACTTTTGCATACCATAATTAATTTCTTCTCTTTGCATTATGGATTCAGAGTGATAACGTCAGATAAAACTGAAAAGGAACTGGCACGATGAAAAACCTCATTGCTGAATTGCTGGTCAAGCTGGCACAAAAGGAAGAAGAGTCAAAAGAGCTGGTGGCCCAGGTCGAAGCGCTTGAAATTGTGGTCACCGCGCTGCTGCGACAAATGGCGAAAACCGATCAGCAGGCGTTGATTGAGAGCGTGGAAGGCGCGCTGGAGAGCGTCAGGCCTGAATCGCAGGTACCGGTTGAAGATGCTGAGATGCTCCACCAGTACGTAAAGAAGCTGTTAAGGCATCCTCGCAGCTAAACCGTCACAGGACGTAACGACGTGTCATAGAATTGTCATGCAGGATGCCTATAGTCGCTCTGTTTTTATTTTTATGTATTTTTACATGGAGAAAATAAATTGAAACAGAGCGCACTTTTCATCGCATTACTTCCTCTGTTAATTACCCCTGCCATTTATGCTGACACGACGCAAACCAGCGTCCTGGATAATCGTGCGGCAAAAGGGGATATCACCCAGCCCGGCGGCGCGCGCCGATTGTCGGAAGATCAAACCGCCGCCATTCGCGCTTCGCTTAATGAAAAACCGGCGAAAAATATTATTCTGCTGATTGGCGATGGAATGGGTGATTCCGAAATCACGGCGGCGCGAAATTATGCCGAGGGGGCGGGCGGCTTTTTTAAAGGTATCGACGCATTACCGCTGACCGGACAATATACCCACTACGCGCTGGATAAAAAAACCGGTAAACCGGATTACGTAACGGACTCTGCGGCCTCGGCCACGGCGTGGTCCACCGGCGTGAAAACCTATAATGGCGCGCTGGGCGTGGATATTCACGAAAAAGATCGTCAAACCCTTCTGGAGATGGCAAAAGCGGCGGGCCTGGCGACCGGGAACGTCTCCACCGCTGAACTTCAGGATGCGACGCCTGCGGCGCTGGTGGCACACGTGACCTCGCGTAAATGCTACGGCCCGTCAGTGACCAGCGAAAAATGCCCAACGAACGCGCTGGAAAAAGGTGGCAAAGGCTCGATTACGGAACAGCTGCTGAATGCGCGTCCTGACGTGACGCTGGGCGGCGGCGCGAAAACCTTCGCGGAAACCGCGACGGCGGGCGAGTGGCAGGGCAAAACGCTGCGCGAGCAGGCGCAGGCGCGCGGCTATCAGCTGGTGAGTGACGCAAATTCGCTGGCGGCGATAACCGAGGCGAACCAGGACAAACCGCTGCTGGGGCTGTTCTCTGACGGCAACATGCCCGTGCGCTGGGAAGGTCCAAAAGCCTCATATCACGGCAATATCGATAACCCAGCAGTGACCTGTACGCCTAACCCTAAACGCACGGACAGCCTACCGACGCTGGCGGCGATGACCGATAAAGCGATCGATCTGCTGAGCAAGAGCGAAAAAGGGTTCTTCCTGCAGGTTGAGGGGGCGTCGATCGATAAGCAGGATCATGCGGCAAATCCGTGCGGTCAGATTGGCGAAACCGTCGATCTGGACGAAGCGGTGCAGAAGGCGCTCGCGTTCGCGAAAAAAGACGGTAACACCCTGGTGATCGTCACTGCGGATCACGCGCACGCCAGCCAGATCGTTCCGCCAGATACCAAAGCCCCTGGCCTGACGCAGGCGCTCAACACCAAAGATGGCGCCGTCATGGTGATGAGCTACGGCAACTCTGAAGAAGAGTCCATGGAGCACACCGGCACCCAGCTGCGCATTGCCGCCTACGGCCCGCACGCGGCCAATGTGGTAGGCCTGACCGATCAAACGGATCTGTTCTACACCATGAAGGCGGCGCTGGGTCTGAAATGATAAATTCCCGGCGGAAATCACATCTGCCGGGTGGTTTTTTTCCTGTCACGAACCAGACTTACAGGGAATGTTCACAAAAGGATGGTGCAATGAAAACAACATTACTGGTTACTCTGCTCTCCGGCCTGTTCCTGGTCGCATCGGCGAACGCGGAAGAGAAAACGTTAACGCCGCAGCAGCAGCGTATGACCACCTGTAATCAACAGGCGACGTCTCAGAGTCTGAAGGGCGATGCCCGCAAGACCTACATGAGCGACTGCCTCAAAAACGGCGCTTCAAAGCCAGCTGAAAAAAGCCTGACGCCTCAGCAGCAAAAGATGCGCGAGTGTAATGCCAAGGCAACCGAGCAGTCCCTGAAAGGGGATGACCGCAGCAAGTTCATGAGTGCCTGCCTGAAGAAAAAAGTGTAGTTCGAACGGGTGAGCGGCTCCGGCGGCTCACCCGAAATTTCATACTTTCCCCGCAGACCCCCTCTCTATAATTTGGGAAAATGTTTCAGAATATTCCCAAAAATGATGAATGATGAAACGTATTACAACACAAAGCGCATTCGGGAAGAGTGGAATTTAACCCTTTCTCAGGATGACCCACACCGCGCCGGCATTCAGTTTGCCCGGCGCGTTCGGCTGGCGCGCGCCGTGGGGCTGGCGGCGATGTTTTTCCCGGTTGCGGGGATGCTGGTCACCCATTTTTTATCCGGCGGCTGGTGGCTTTTACTGGTCGGGTGGGCGTTCGTCTGGCCCCATTTCGCCTGGCAGTTATCCTGCCGGGCCGCGTCACCTCATCAGCAGGAAGAGTTCAATCTTAAGATCGATGCCATTATTGCCGGGCTCTGGATCGGCGTGATGGGGATGAGCGCGTTACCCTCGGCAGCGCTGGTGATGATGGTCGGAATGAATATGATGGGCTCCGGGGGCTGTCGTCTGTTTATCCCGGGGATCCTGCTGACTCTGCTCTCCGCGCTGGTGACGCTGCCGATTGTTGGGCGCGTGGCCGTCTTCAACCCCGACCTCGTGGAGTGGAGCTTAACGCTTCCCGTACTGGTGCTTTATCCCATGCTGTTTGCCTGGCTCAGCCACCGCACCGCCGTCAGGCTTGCGGAACATAAACAGCGGCTGGAAATGATGAGCACCCGCGACGGCATGACCGGGGTCTATAATCGCCGACACTGGGAAATGCTGCTGCGAAATGAATTTGAGCATTGCCGCCGCGATCGCTGCACCGCCACGATTTTACTGATTGATATCGACCACTTTAAAAATATCAACGATACCTGGGGGCACGCCGTGGGGGATGAGGCGATCATTGCCATCACGCGCCAGCTTCAGATGTCGGTACGGTCAGGTGATGCTATCGGCCGGTTTGGCGGGGATGAGTTTGCGGTTATTATGTCGCAGACCGCAGCGGAAAGCGCCATCGCCGTCATGTCCCGGGTGCATGAGCGGCTGGAAACGCTGTCGCTACCGTGCGCGCCAAAAGAGGCGCTGCGCATCAGCGTGGGCGTTGCCCCCTGGGGGCCGCAGTTTGCACATTATCGGGAATGGCTAAAGGCGGCTGACGTGGCGCTGTACAGGGCGAAAAATGCCGGGCGCAGCCGCACCGAAGTGGCCGCCTGACGCCCGACTGAAACGATCAGGATTTACTCAGCTTCTCTGATTTTTCCATGCATTTTGCCATTGCTTCAATGACGGCCGAGCGGAATCCGCGCTCCTCCAGCACCCGCACCGCTTCGATGGTGGTACCGCCCGGGGAGCAAACCATATCTTTCAGTTCACCCGGGTGTTTGCCGGTTTCCAGCACCATTTTGGCGGAGCCCATGACGGCCTGCGCGGCGAACTTATACGCCTGGGCGCGCGGCATTCCGCCAAGCACGGCGGCATCGGCCATCGCTTCCAGGAACATGAAGACATACGCAGGCGCAGAACCACTCACGCCCACCACCGGATGGATCATCGATTCGGCAATCACTTCCGCTTCGCCGAAGCAGCGGAAAATGTTCAGCACATCGGCTACGTCTTCCGGGGTCACCAGCGCGTTAGGCGTGACGGAGGTCATGCCGGCGTTAACCAGCGAGGGGGTATTGGGCATTGCGCGAACAATTTTGCGGTCATGGCCCAGCGCGCGCGCCAGCTGGTCAAGCGTCACGCCCGCGGCAATCGACACCACCAGCGTCTCTTTATTCAGGCTGGAGGTGATGTCGCTCAGCACTTTGATCATGATGTTCGGCTTGACGGCGCCAAAGACGATATCGGCGACCTGGGCCACTTCCTGCGCGCTTTCGGCGGCGTTAATCCCGTATTGATCGCGCAGCGCGGCGACCTTGTCCGGTGACGGGGTATAGACCCAAATCTGACCCGGCAGCACCTGCCCGCTGGCGATCAGGCCGCCCAGAATGGCTTTGCCCATGTTACCGCAGCCGATAAACCCGATTTTCTTGTCCATCACGATCCTCCGTCATTATGCGTTGTTTTCTCTGATTGATAGCTTAACAACGAAATGCAGGCGACAATAGTCGGCAGAGTCATTATGGGGAGACAATATGGCGATTTGGGTTGATGCGGACGCGTGTCCGAACGTGATTAAAGAGATTTTATTTCGCGCCGCCGAGCGCGTTCAGATGCCGCTGACGCTGGTGGCGAACCAGAACATTCGCGTGCCGCCTTCGCGCTTCATTCGTTCTTTGCGCGTGCCTGCCGGATTCGACGTGGCAGACAACGAAATTGTCCGCCTGTGCAGCGCGGAAGATCTGGTGATCACGGCGGACATTCCGCTGGCGGCCGACGTGCTGGAGAAAGGGGCGGCGGCGCTCAATCCGCGCGGAGAGCGATACTCGCCGTCGACCATCCGCGAGAAGCTTACGATGCGCGATTTTATGGATACCATGCGGGCCAGCGGCGTGCAGACCGGTGGGCCGGACAGCCTGTCACAGCGAGATCGCCAGCAGTTTGCTGCCGAGCTGGATAAATGGCTGCTGGAAGTGAAGCGCCGTACAGCGAAATGATAATTATTGTCAATGTGTGGTACAGTGTGGCCTCCACAGGGTTGTCATCCCGTACCGCTTTGCAGTAAAGTAATCGCAACATCTTCTGCAATTATTTCTTTACACTCTTCAGCCTTCCGGCATCAAGGGGAACACCTGGCTATGACCCAACCCATCTTTTTAGTTGGCCCCCGCGGCTGTGGGAAAACCACCGTTGGCCTGGAGCTGGCACGCGTGTGTCATCGCCAGTTTGTGGATACCGACCACTGGCTGCAAACCGAGGCCGGAAAAACCATCGCCGACATTGTTGAGCAGGAAGGCTGGGAGAGCTTTCGCGCACGCGAAACGGCCGCGCTGAAAGCGGTCACGACCCCGTCCGCGGTGATCGCCACCGGCGGTGGCATTGTTCTGGCGGAGTGTAATCGTCACTTTATGCGCGAAAAGGGGATTGTGATTTACCTCAGCGCGCCGGTGTCGGCCCTGGTTGGGCGTCTGGAAGCCTTTCCGGAAGAGGGGCAACGCCCTGCGCTGACCTCCAGGCCGCTGAACGAAGAGGTGAGTGAAGTGCTGGCCGAACGCGATGCGTTATACCGCGAAGCGGCTCACCACGTGGTGGATGCGTCCGCCTCTCCCGAAGACGTTGTGATTCAGATTATTACCGCCCTGCGTTTGGCGTGTGCCAGCTAAGCGGCGTCTATACTTATAGCTCAGACATAAAAAAAGGATGAGCTATGCCAACAAGACCTCCCTATCCGCGTGAAGCGCGCATTGTGACCGTTGAAAAAGGCCAGACAGGTCACACTGTGACCTGGTATCAACTGCGTGCCGATCACCCCAAACCCGACTCGCTGATCAGTGAACACGAGACGGAACAGGAAGCGCTGGATGCGAAGCGGCGCTATGAAGATCCCGACATAACCTGAGCGGTTTCCTAAACGCTCCAGGATCGTGCCTGAATCACACTTTTTACTCATCGTAAAAGTTAAGCAGGAGTTAATATTTAGTTAATACAAGTAACTCTGGTATCGGCAGGCGATCTTTACATTTCGGTGTCGGGATCACCTGCTACGCTTGGTGCTGTTTTGTTGAAAAAACGAACTGTGCAGCGTAGTGAGCCTGTACCTGTGTGCACGATGTTGGAGTAATGGAAGGCGATAAAGATGAAGGCAACGTTGGCGATCCTCACCATTGGTGTGGTCCCTGTAAGCGAAGTGTTACCGCTCTTAACCGAGCATGTATCTGAACAACAGATTACGCATCTCAGCCTGCTGGGCAAGATGAGTCGGGAAGAGGTCATGGAAGACTACGCTGTCGAGGCGGGGGAGGATCCCCTGGCGACGTTATTAAGTGACGGTAAACTGGCGCATGTTTCCCGCCAGAAGATCGAGCGCTCACTGCAGGGCGTAATAGAAGTGCTCGATAATCAGGGCTATGACGTTATTTTGCTGATGAGCACCGCCCCCATAAAGGGACTTACGGCGCGCAATGCGATTTTGCTGGAACCGATGCGCATCATTCCGCCGCTGGTGGCCTCCATCGTGGATGGTCATCAGGTGGGGGTGATTGTCCCCATCGAGGAGCTCATGGATAACCAGGAGGCAAAATGGCACGTGCTGGAAAAAGTGCCCTTGTACGCGCTGGCGAATCCGTTCTGGGACAGCGAGGCCAAACTCATTGCGGCCGGGAAGGAACTGCTGGAAAGAGGGGCCGATGTCCTGATTCTGGACTGCCTGGGGTTCCACCAGCATCATCGTGATTTACTGCAAAAAGCGCTGGATGTGCCGGTGCTGTTATCCAACGTTCTGATGGCTCGCCTGGCCTCGGAACTGCTCATGTAATGATTTTGCGTGACAGGTGATGAGCATGGCCCCTATAGTGAATTTTTATCTAAAAATATAAGGGCCAGTTCATGCTTCAGAGTAACGAATACTTTTCCGGTAAAGTGAAATCCATTGGTTTTACCAGCAGCAGCACTGGCCGCGCCAGCGTTGGCGTCATGGCGGAAGGGGAATACACCTTCGGCACGGCGGAAGCGGAAGAGATGACGGTCGTCAGCGGGGCGCTGAACGTCTTACTGCCGGGTGAAACGGAATGGAAAGTTTACGCAGCCGGACAGGTTTTCAACGTCCCTGGCCACAGTGAGTTCCATCTGCAGGTGGCAGAACCTACCTCTTATCTGTGCCGCTACCTGAAATAAAAAATTAGCCGGGTGGCGCTAACGCTTACCCGGCCTACGGTTTGCCCGTTATCTCTGCGCTTCGCCGCCGAGACCTTCCACCAGATTCTGAATCAACGCCGCCAGCTCGCCGGTCATCAGGATGAAGTCCGCGTCGAAACGCTGAGCGTAATCTTCCCTGTCGATATCTTCATTCTGATCGCGCAGCTCGTCGCAGAACTTCAGACGCTTCACGGAGCCGTCGTCGCACATCACAAACTGAATACGCTGCTGCCAGTCGAGCGCCAGCTTGGTGACCACTTTACCCGCTTCGATGTGGACGGCGATTTCATCGCTCACCAGATCCTGCTTCTTCGCGCGGATCACGCCGCCATCTTCCAGCAGGGCTTTCAGCTCGGCTTCATCAAGGATCTGGAAACCCTGAGCCGCAGCACCGCTGCGTACCCATTCGGTCAGCGTCAGCTCGATCGGCGTTTCCAGCGCCAGCGGAACGACCGGTAAAGATCCGATGCTTTTTCGCAGCAGGGCCAGCGTATCTTCTGCTTTCTTGGCGCTGGCGCAGTCCACCATGATCAGCCCGTTAACGGTGTCGATCCACATCATGGTCTGGCTGAAGCGGCTGAAGGCGCGCGGCAGCAGGGAGTGCAGTACTTCATCTTTCAGCGAATCTTTTTCGGTCTTTTTCAGCTTGCGGCCCTGTTCGGCTTCCAGCTTGAGAATTTTCGCTTCGAGTGCCTGCTTAACCACCGGCGTCGGCAGTATTTTCTCTTCTTTACGGGCGCAGACGATGATTTGACCCGTGCTGCTGGCGTGGGTCAGTGCATCGCTTTGTGAACCCATTGGCGGAACCCAACCGGTTTTCGCCATATCCTGGCTACCGCAAGGGGAAAAGGTATAAGCGGCTAACTGTTTTTCCATCTCTTCTGCACGCAGCGAAACGTCGCGGCTGAGACGGTAAACCATCAAATTTTTGAACCACAGCATGATAATTTCCACGGCCTTGTCGTTAAATCAGCGGGCATGATAACGAATTGTCGCATCGCTTGCATTGCTAATCGGGAAGCGTGCTTCTACTCTGTTGATAATCAAAATAATGAGGAGAGTCTTGTGCGTATTGGGATCGATTTGGGCGGCACCAAAACAGAAGTCATCGCACTGAGCGAGCAGGGGGAGCAGCTGTTTCGCCATCGTCTGCCAACGCCGCGCGATGATTATCACCAGACTATCGAGACGATTGCCAGGCTGGTCGAGATGGCCGAGCAGGCGACAGGGCAAACCGGCAGCGTCGGGATGGGGATACCGGGGTCGATCTCGCCGTATACCGGCGTGGTTAAAAATGCCAACTCCACCTGGCTCAACGGTCAGCCGTTTGATAAAGATTTAAGCGCGCGCCTGAAGCGGGAAGTGCGTCTGGCCAACGACGCCAACTGCCTGGCGGTCTCTGAGGCCATCGACGGCGCGGCGGCCGGTGCCCAGACCGTGTTTGCCGTGATCATCGGCACCGGCTGCGGTGCGGGCGTAGCGTTCGGCGGGCGCGCCCATACCGGCGGTAACGGCACCGCGGGCGAGTGGGGGCACAACCCGCTGCCGTGGATGGATGAAGACGAACTCAAATACCGCACCGAAGTGCCGTGCTACTGCGGAAAACAGGGCTGTATTGAGACCTTTATCTCCGGTACCGGTTTTGCAACCGATTACCACCGCCTGAGCGGCCAGCCGCTCAAGGGAAATGAGATCATGCGTCTGGTCGAAGCGCAGGATCCGGTGGCGGAGCTGGCCCTGAGCCGCTATGAAATGCGGCTGGCGAAATCCCTGGCGCACGTGGTGAATATTCTCGACCCAGACGTAATTGTGCTGGGCGGCGGCATGAGCAACGTCGACCGGCTGTACGCCACGGTGCCGAACCTGGTGAAGCAGTGGGTCTTCGGCGGCGAGTGTGAAACGCCGATCCGCAAAGCCGTCCACGGGGACTCCAGCGGCGTGCGCGGCGCGGCGTGGCTGTGGCCAGAATAAACGGCTCTGTAAGCCCGGTAAGCGAAGCGCCAGCGGGCGAATTCAGGCAGCCACAATAAAAAAGCCGGGTGGCGGCTACGCCTTACCCGGCCTACATGTGGAGTGGACCTTTACTGCACGGCAAATTCTTTATCCAGCTTGCTATACCCCAGCCCGTTAATTTTCTTCACTTTGATCTGCACCGGAATACGCTCTTTCATCGCCTCTACGTGGCTGATCACGCCAATGGTTTTCCCGGTGGCGTTCAGCGCGTCGAGCGCATCCAGCGCGGTATCCAGCGTCTCACTGTCGAGCGTGCCGAACCCTTCATCCAGGAACAGGGAATCGATCCGCGTTTTATGACTCACCAGATCGGAAAGCGCCAGCGCCAGCGCCAGGCTGACCAGGAAGCTCTCGCCGCCGGAGAGGGTACGGGTATCGCGGACCGCATCCGCCTGCCACGTATCCACCACTTCCAGCTCCAGCGCGTCGCTGGCCTTACGTTGCAATAAGTAACGTCCGTGCAGGCGGTTAAGCTGCTGGTTAGCAAGCCAGACAAGATTGTCCAGCGTCAGCCCCTGGGCGAACTTACGGAACTTGTCGCCGGTGCTGGAGCCGATCAGCGCGTTCAGATAACCCCAGTCATCCGCCTGGCGCGCGGCCTCTTCAATTTGCTGCATCAACGCCAGCTGGTGCTGCCGGTTATCGCTGTCCTGCTTAAGCTGCTGGCGGATCTCCCCCTGATGCGTGGTGTTCTCGCGCAGCTGTTGCGCCAGCTGCTGCAGCTGGCTTTGCAGCGTGGCGGCATCGGCGTCGAGCCCTTCCGGCCGCAGTGCCAGATGAGACTGCAGCTGCTGGTTCGCTTGCCCGGACAGCGCCGCGGCCTGCTGGATCTGGTTTTCCAGCGACTGTTTCAGCTGTTCAAGGTGGCGAATAGCATCGTCATCCAGCAGCGCGGCAAGAAACGCGTCCAGGTCGGCAAAGCAGCTCGCCGAGCGCGCCGCGGTGAACTGCGTCTGCGACTGCTGCAGGCGCTCTCGCTCCAGCGCTTCCTGCTGCTGTTGCGCGGTCAGCTGGCTTTGCAGCGACACGCACTCGTCGTGGATGGTGCGCCAGTTATCAGGAATAACCGGTTCGGCGTCTTCGCTGTTCGCTGCCGGAAGCGCGTCGAGCAGCGGCTTCAGGGCGTTTATGCGTTCCTGAAGCACGCCGTGCTGCGTTTGCTTCTCCTGCCACTGCGCGAATTCAGCTTCACGGGCCTGAAGCCAGGCGGCTTCCTGACCCTCTTCAGGTGCGTTAAGCGAGAGCGCGAGCAGGGCATGTTCCAGCGCCTGCCGCGTGGCCGCCAGCTGCTGCTGATACTGCCGCTCCTGCGCGTCCTGTTCGTTGAGCTGGTTCTGCAGGGTGAGACGCTGACTGAGCTGATAAAGCTGGCGCTCGTACTGTTCCTGTTCGTTCAGCCATGGCGCGATATCGTCCTGAATATTCAAGGTAATGTTCAGGGACGTGCAGGCTGCCACCCACTCTTTAGTGAGCGCTTGCTCTTCCTGAGAAAGCGTCTTCGCGTCGTCTGTCTCGCGCTGGATCTGCTGAGTCAGGGCATTGACCTGTCCCAGCACCAGCAGGCCTTCCTCTTTAAGGGCGACGACCTCTTTTTCCAGGGCATCACGGCGGCGCTGGTTATCCGTCAGCTCAAGCGACTGATATTGCTCAACGGCGGGATGTTCGCAGGAACCGCACAGCGGGCAGGGTTTACCCGCCTCAAGCTGCGAACGGTAATGCTCCAGCTTCTTGATTGTTGCTTCGGTTTCGCACAGGGCTTTCAGGTCGAGATAGTGCTGGTTTTTTTCTTTGTACTGCTGGCGGCGCAGCGTCAGCGTTTCATTGAGTTTATTTTGTTCGGCCTGCGCCTTCTGAACGCTTTCACCGCTCTGGCGCAGGCGCTTTTGCAGCGGCTGATAGCGGGCATGCAGCGACGTCAGCTGCTGGCGCAGCGTGCGGGACCTGGACTGCTGCTCCATGGCCGCACTGACCTCATCCGCCGTCAGCGTCAGCGCGTTTTCCGGCATCGCAGCCAGCCTGTTGCGTAATTCACCTATCCGCGCAGCAAGCGAGGCTAACTGCGTTTTATCACGGTTAAGCTGAGAGAACTGGGCGCGCCAGCCTGCAATCTCCTGGCCCAGCAGACGATAACGTTCGTGCTCCGTCAGCCACTGCGCCAGCGCCGTCAGTTCGGCCTGTAGCTGCTCGTGGTTACGCAGAGCGGTATTGCGAATACGTGAACGCAGCGCGGTTCTGGCTTGTAAGCGAGTATTTACTTCGATAATTCGCTGCTGCGTTTGTGCCAGACGCGCGGTTTGCTCCTGCTGATGCTCCCAGAGCGGGCGAAGCTGGGCGGCGGGCAGAGCGAGCTGGAGCTTTGCCAGCTCAGGCGCAGCGTCCGTCAGCGCCTGTTGCGCCTGCTGCTGCATTGCGGCGACGCGCTGTTGCTCGTGCGCAAGCTCATCATGGCGCGTAAGCCACTGAAAATGTTTCTGTTGGTTTTGCTGCTGTTCCAGCAGGGTTTTCTCTGCGTCAGTAAGTGACTGCAAACTTTGCTGTAACTGCTGCTGTTGTTCTTCGCTCAACAGCACGACGCCCGCCGCCTGCGCCTCGCACTTTTCAAGCACGCTGCGGGCCGCTTTGTGTTTCTCAAACACCATGGCGGAAATCTGACCGTAGATTTCGGTGCCGGTCAGCTCTTCCAGCAGCTCGGCGCGATCGCTCGGCTTGGCATTAAGGAAGGCGGCAAACTGCCCCTGAGAGAGCAGCATCGAGCGGGTAAAGCGCCCGTAGTCCAGCCCGGTGAGCGCGGCGGTTTGCTCCAGCTTATCCGTCACTTTGTCGGCCAGAATTTTGCCATCTTCGCAGCGCGCCAGCTCCACGCGCGGCGCCTGCAGGTTACCGTCCGGCTGGTTGCGCGCCCGGTTCTGGCTCCAGAAGGCGCGATAGGCGGTGCCTTTTACCTCGAACTCCACTTCCGCCAGACATTCGGCGGTGTCGCGGGTCATCAGGTCATTTTGCGCCTGGGAGACTTTATTCAGGCGCGGCGTTTCGTGATAAAGCGCCAGACAGATGGCGTCGAGCAGGGTGGTTTTACCTGCCCCGGTTGCGCCGGTGATGGCAAACAGCCCGTTGCTGGCAAACGGCTCAGCGGTAAAGTCAATTTTCCACTCGCCCTTGAGGGAGTTGAGATTTTTCAGGCGCAGGCTCAGAATTTTCATGCGTTTTCTTCCTCATCATTGAGCGCATGCAGGGTATGGCTGAACAGTTCGCTGAGCCTTGCGCGCTTCGCATCGTCAATCTCCTCCTGTGAGAGCCTGCGTTCAAATACCTCTTCGACCCCCAGTTCACTGAGCGTTTCGCGTTGAGCGCTTAGCAGAATTTTCTCGCGCTGCTCGCGGCTGCGGCGCACCAGCAAGACCTCTACCGGCAGGTCTTCGGTCAGCGCCTGGATTTTCCGCTGCATATCGTGCAGGTAGTCGTCGGTGGTGATTTCGATGTCCAGCCAGATGGGGGGATCTTGCTCGACGCCGCGCCACTGCTCCAGCTGGGCGGTGATGGCATCGAGATCGCCTTTCAGCACCGCCAGTGGCTGGGTAACGGGCACCTCCAGCGTGTCGACGGCGCTGAGTTTTCCGTCGGAGAAGGTCACCAGATGTACGGATTTGGCTTTGCCCGTTTCGTCAAAGCTGAGCGAAAGGGGCGAGCCGCAGTAGCGGATGTGCTCGCAGCCGCCGACGATCTGCGCCCGGTGGATGTGTCCGAGCGCAATGTAGTCGGCTGGCGGGAAGTGCTGCGCCGGAAAGGCATCCAGCGTGCCGATATAGATGTCACGCACGGCGTCACTTTTACTGGCCCCGACGGTGGTGAGGTGCCCGGTCGCAATCACCGGAATCGGCTGGTCACCGCGCAGGGCACAGGCTTCGGCGTGCTGCTGGCGGTAATAGTCGGCGATCGCCTGTAACAAATGCTGCTGCTTTTCCGCGCCCGACAGCCCCGCCTGGCTTTGCACGATGTCGCGCGGACGCAAAAAGGGAATCGGACACAGTACCGCCCCGGGCGACCCGTCGCGCTTTTTCAGGATCTGCGGGGCGTGCCCGGCGCTGGCGACGACGGTGGTATTGAGAAACGCCAGGATGTCGCGGGATTCGTTAAGCGTCGCGACGGAATCATGGTTGCCGGCGACAATCACCAGATGACAGCCGGTTTGCTGCAGATTCACCACGAAGCGGTTGTACAGCTCACGCGCATAGCTCGGCGGCGAGCCGGTATCAAAAATATCTCCCGCCACGATAATCGCGTCCACCTCATGCGTCCGGGCCGTTTCCAGCAGCCAGTTCAGGAACGCTTCATGTTCAGCCGCACGGCTTTTGCTGTAAAAATTTTGACCCAGATGCCAGTCCGAGGTGTGAAGTATGCGCATAGCTGATCCGTGGCAAAAAAGAGAAAGCAGGATTATAAACGTTCAGAGAAGGGAAAATAACCGCTGTAATAAAACAACAGTTTGCCATTTATAGTGGTACTGTTTTTCATAAATCTGTCATAAATCTGACGCATAATGGCGCCGAATTACAAACTTGTAACGTAAATAAGATAAGACAGGGCAAAGTATGGCGAGACGTATTCTGGTCGTAGAAGATGAAGCTCCAATTCGTGAAATGGTGTGCTTCGTGCTCGAGCAAAACGGCTTCCAGCCGGTTGAAGCGGAAGATTATGACAGCGCAGTGAACCAGCTGAATGAACCCTGGCCCGATCTGATTCTGCTGGACTGGATGCTGCCCGGCGGCTCCGGACTGCAGTTTATCAAACACCTGAAGCGTGAAGCGCTGACCCGCGACATCCCGGTTGTGATGCTTACGGCGCGCGGAGAAGAAGAGGATCGTGTGCGCGGTCTGGAGACCGGCGCGGACGATTACATTACCAAACCGTTCTCCCCCAAAGAGCTGGTGGCCCGCATTAAAGCCGTGATGCGCCGTATTTCGCCGATGGCGGTGGAAGAGGTGATTGAGATGCAGGGGCTGAGCCTTGATCCGACTTCTCACCGCGTGATGACCGGTGAAAATCCCCTCGACATGGGGCCTACCGAATTTAAACTTCTGCACTTCTTTATGACCCACCCGGAACGCGTGTACAGCCGCGAGCAGTTGCTGAATAACGTCTGGGGAACTAACGTGTATGTCGAAGACCGGACGGTTGACGTACATATCCGCCGCCTGCGAAAAGCGCTGGAACTGAGCGGCCACGATCGCATGGTGCAGACGGTCCGCGGCACGGGTTATCGTTTTTCTACCCGTTTCTGAACAATGACAGGAGTGTGACGCGTGCTGGAACGTCTGTCATGGAAAAGGCTCGTCTTTGAACTGATCTTATGCTGTATTCCGGCCTTCATTCTGGGGGCCTTTCTTGGACATCTGCCGTGGTTTCTGCTGGCGTCGGTCACCGGGCTGCTGATCTGGCATTTCTGGAACCTGCTGCGCCTCTCCTGGTGGCTGTGGGTTGACCGAAGCATGACGCCGCCGCCCGGAAGCGGCAGCTGGGAGCCGCTGCTGTACGGTCTGCACCAGATGCAGATGCGAAATAAAAAGCGCCGCCGCGAGCTGGGAAGCCTGATTAAGCGTTTTCGCAGCGGTGCGGAGTCGCTACCGGATGCGGTCATTCTGACCACCGAAGAAGGGACGATCTTCTGGTGTAACGGCCTGGCGCAGCAGCTGCTGGGCCTGCGCTGGCCGGACGATAATGGCCAGAATATCCTCAACCTTCTGCGTTATCCCGAGTTTACGCTGTACCTGAAAAAGCGTGATTTTACCCGTCCGCACAATCTCAAGCTCAATAACGGTCGCCATCTGGAGATCCGCGTGATGCCCTACAGCGATAAGCAGTGGCTGATGGTGGCGCGCGATGTCACCCAGATGCACCAGCTGGAAGGGGCGCGCCGCAACTTCTTCGCCAACGTCAGTCACGAATTGCGTACCCCGCTGACCGTGCTTCAAGGCTACCTGGAGATGATGCAGGAGCAAACGCTGGAAGGTGCGCCGCGTGAAAAAGCGCTGCACACCATGCGCGAGCAAACGCACCGGATGGAAGGCCTGGTGAAGCAGCTGCTGACGCTCTCGAAGATTGAAGCGGCACCCACGCTCGCGCTGAATGACACCATCGATGTGCCGATGATGCTGCGGGTCGTGGAGCGTGAAGCGCAGACGTTAAGCCACAAAAAGCATCACCTGACCTTTGAGGTCGACAACACGCTTAAGGTGCTGGGCAGCGAAGATGAACTGCGTAGCGCTATCTCAAACCTGGTGTATAACGCGGTAAACCATACGCCGGAAGGAACGGAGATCGTGGTGCGCTGGCAGCATATCCCAACGGGGGCCGAGTTTAGCGTGGAGGACAACGGGCCGGGGATCGCGCCGGAGCATATTCCGCGTCTGACCGAGCGCTTCTATCGCGTGGATAAAGCGCGATCGCGGCAGACGGGCGGAAGCGGCCTGGGGCTGGCGATTGTGAAACACGCGGTGAATCACCATGAAAGCCGTCTCGATATTCAGAGTACCCTGGGTAAAGGAACCCGCTTCAGCTTCGTGATCCCGGAACGATTAATTGCCAAAAAGATCGCCTGACGGCAGGTGTGTCATTTTACCTTTCCACGGGTCAGCCATCGCTGGCCCGTTTGCTTTGCAGTCAAGCGAAACGCGTGTGAATTTTATACGGCTGGCTGTTTTTTGTTCGCATGATTAGCCATGGGTTTTTCTTATAATTAGCGTATTGTGCTGGAGTGTATTTTCATGCTGGCATATTGTTCTGGTTTTACGATCCCACCTTGCCTTTAAACGTTATAAGCGTTTAAATTGCCCCCCAGATACTGTCAGACCGACTGTATTTGCGTGGTAAATCGAAAAACTATTCTTCTCCACGCCAGGACGGGAGCATATCCCGCTAAAATTGAGCAAATTTTCGGCTGTATCGTCCCGTCAGGGGCAGCGAAAATCTCAATGTTTTCAACACCACATCCACAGGCAGTAAGGTTTTATGACCCATCACTTAAAATCGCGTGACATCATCGCGCTGGGCTTTATGACATTTGCGCTGTTCGTTGGCGCAGGCAACATCATTTTCCCTCCAATGGTTGGCTTACAGGCGGGTGAACACGTCTGGACCGCCGCGTTTGGTTTCCTGATTACTGCCGTGGGTCTGCCGGTGCTGACCGTCATCGCGCTGGCGAAAGTCGGCGGCGGTGTGGATAGCCTCAGCACCCCGATTGGCAAAGTGGCGGGCGTTCTGCTGGCAACCGTATGCTATCTGGCCGTGGGTCCGCTGTTTGCCACCCCGCGTACCGCGACCGTTTCCTTTGAAGTGGGTATTGCTCCGCTGACCGGTGACGGCGCGATGCCGCTGTTCATCTACAGCCTGATCTACTTCGCTATCGTGATTCTGGTTTCCCTCTATCCGGGCAAGCTGCTGGATACCGTGGGTAACTTCCTGGCTCCGCTGAAAATTGTGGCGCTGATTGTTCTGGCGGTGGCGGCTATCGTCTGGCCTGCAGGCCCGATTAGCGACGCGATGGACGCCTATAAAAACGCCGCGTTCTCTAACGGCTTTGTGAACGGCTACCTGACGATGGATACGCTGGGCGCGATGGTGTTTGGTATCGTTATCGTTAACGCCGCGCGTTCCCGCGGTGTGACCGAAGCGCGTCTGCTGACCCGCTACACCATCTGGGCTGGCCTGATGGCCGGTGTAGGCCTGACGCTGCTGTATCTGGCTCTGTTCCGCCTGGGCTCCGATAGCGCGATGCTGGTCGACCAGAACGCCAACGGTGCGGCTATCCTGCACGCCTATGTCCAGCACACCTTCGGTGGTGCAGGCAGTATGCTGCTGGCGGCGCTCATCTTCCTGGCCTGCCTGGTTACCGCGGTTGGCCTGACCTGCGCCTGTGCTGAGTTCTTTGCGCAGTACCTGCCGCTCTCTTACCGCACCCTGGTGTTTATCCTTGGTATCTTCTCCATGGCGGTATCCAACCTCGGTCTGAGCCACCTGATTCAGGTCTCTATTCCGGTACTGACGGCGATCTATCCGCCGTGCATCGTGCTGGTGGTGCTGAGCTTCACCCGCCCGTGGTGGAACAACTCCTCACGAATTATTGCGCCAGCCATGTTTATCAGCCTGATTTTTGGTATCCTTGACGGGATTAAAGCATCAGCGTTCGCTGAAATTCTGCCAGCCTGGACACAGCGTCTGCCGCTGTCCGAGCAGGGTCTGGCCTGGCTGATGCCTACCGTTGTTGCACTGGTTCTGGCGGTTATCTGGGATCGTGCTGCAGGGCGTCAGGTCGCATCGAACGCCCATTAATCAACGGCAACAAACTGTTTAACCACGGGGCTTAAGGCCCCGTGGTTTTTTGTTTTTTTCGTGTTGAATGGCAAGATTTAAATGGAAAGCACTAACAAACTTAAACGTGGATTGAGCACGCGCCACATCCGCTTTATGGCGCTGGGCTCTGCTATTGGCACCGGTCTTTTTTATGGCTCGGCAGATGCCATCAAAATGGCCGGTCCAAGCGTGCTGCTGGCGTACATCATCGGCGGCGTGGCGGCGTATATCATCATGCGCGCCCTCGGCGAAATGTCGGTTCATAACCCCTCCGCCAGCTCCTTCTCGCGCTACGCGCAGGAAAACCTCGGCCCGCTGGCCGGGTTTATCACCGGCTGGACCTACTGCTTCGAAATCCTGATCGTGGCAATAGCCGACGTGACGGCGTTTGGCATCTATATGGGCGTCTGGTTCCCGGCGGTGCCGCACTGGATTTGGGTGCTGAGCGTGGTGCTGATCATTTGCGCCGTCAACCTGATGAGCGTGAAGGTGTTCGGCGAGCTGGAGTTCTGGTTCTCCTTCTTCAAGGTCGCCACCATTATCATCATGATTGTGGCCGGTTTCGGGATCATCATCTGGGGGATTGGCAACGGCGGGCAGCCGACCGGGATCCATAACCTCTGGAGCAACGGTGGCTTCTTCAGCAACGGCTGGCTCGGCATGGTGATGTCGCTGCAGATGGTGATGTTCGCCTACGGCGGTATCGAGATTATCGGTATTACTGCTGGGGAAGCGAAAGACCCGGAGAAATCCATTCCGCGCGCCATCAACTCGGTGCCGATGCGTATTCTGGTGTTTTATGTGGGTACGCTGTTCGTGATCATGTCCATTTACCCGTGGAATCAGGTGGGTACCAACGGTAGCCCGTTTGTCCTGACCTTCCAGCATATGGGCATTGCCTTTGCGGCTAGCATTCTGAACTTTGTGGTGCTGACCGCGTCGCTTTCGGCGATCAACAGTGACGTCTTTGGCGTGGGGCGTATGCTGCACGGCATGGCGGAGCAGGGCAGCGCGCCGAAGGTGTTCGCCAAAACCTCACGCCGCGGCACGCCGTGGGTGACCGTTGTGGTGATGACCGTGGCGCTGCTGTTCTCGGTTTATCTGAACTACATCATGCCGGAGAACGTCTTCCTGGTGATTGCATCCCTGGCGACCTTCGCGACGGTGTGGGTGTGGATCATGATCCTGCTGTCGCAGATTGCCTTCCGCCGTCGCCTGTCGCCGGATGAGGCGAAAGCGCTGAAGTTCAAAGTACCGGGCGGCGTTGCGACGACCGTTGTCGGGCTGATCTTCCTGGTGTTTATAATTGGCCTGATTGGCTACCATCCGGACACCCGCATTTCGCTCTACGTGGGCTGCGCGTGGATCGTGCTGCTGCTGGTGGGCTGGGTGTTCAAATGCCGCCGCGACCGTCAGCTGGCGGAAGCGCAGTAAGGTAAAAATGCCGGGTGGCGCTGCGCTTACCCGGCCTACACTCCCTTTTCCCCCCCAAAAAACTCCTCCCCCGTCCTCCTCCCCCAATAAATCCCATCATGGTGAGCTATCCTTAACCACCCTGTGGCAAGGTGACGTCAATTTCATCAGAGGGGATTCGTGATGTTAAACGCCTGGCACCTTCCGGTTGCCCCATTTGTTAAGCAAAACAAAGACAACCTTGTGATTACGCTCTGGCTGGCGGGGGAAAACCAGCCCGATCGCGTGACGCTCCGCGCCGAAATCGATAACGAAGAGACCGGGTTGAAAATGCACAAGCTGCGCAGCCAGCCGCAGCCGGGGATCACCGCCTGGCGGGCGAATATCGATCTGAACAGCGGACAGCCGCGCCGCCGCTACAGCTTTAAGCTTTTGTGGAACAACCGCCAGCTGTGGTTTACCCCGCAGGGGTTTAGCCGTTTCCCGCCTGCACGGCTGGAGCAGTTTGCGGTCGATTATCCGGATAACGGCCCGCAGTGGGTTAACGATCAGGTCTTTTACCAGATTTTCCCGGACCGTTTTGCGCGCAGCGAAAAGCGCACTGCCGACCAGGATAAGGTCTACTACCACCATGCCGCGGGTCATGACATTATCCTGAAAGCGTGGGATGAGCCGCTGACCGCGCAGGCGGGCGGCTCGACCTTCTACGGCGGCGATCTCGACGGTATCAGCGAAAAGCTGCCGTACCTGAAAAAACTGGGCGTGACGGCGCTGTACCTCAACCCGGTGTTTAAAGCCCCGAGCGTACACAAATACGATACCGAAGATTATCGCCACGTTGATGAGCAGTTTGGCGGCGACGAGGCGCTGCTGCGCTTGCGTAAGAATACGCAAAAAGAGGGGATGCGCCTGATCCTGGACGGCGTGTTCAACCACAGCGGCGATTCGCATGCGTGGTTTGATCGGCATAACCAGTCGATGGGCGGGGCATGTCATAACCCTGATTCGCCGCAGCGCGACTGGTACAGCTTTAACGAGGAGGGCCGCGCGCTGGACTGGCTGGGCTACCCGAGCCTGCCGAAGCTGGATTTCCAGTCGCCAACGCTCGTTAATGAAATCTACGGCGGCGAAGACAGCATCGTCCGACACTGGCTGAAGGCGCCGTGGAATATGGACGGCTGGCGTCTTGACGTGGTGCATATGCTCGGCGAAGCGGGCGGGGCGCGGAACAATCTTCAGCACGTCGCCGGCATAACGCGCTCGGCAAAAGCCGCACAGCCGGAAGCGTTCGTTTTTGGCGAGCACTTTGGTGACGCGCGCCAGTGGCTGCAGAATGATGCGGAAGATGCGGCGATGAACTATCGCGGCTTTACCTTCCCGCTGTGGGGATTCCTCGCCAACACCGATATCTCCTACGATCCAAATCATATCGACGCGGAAACCTGCATGGCATGGATGGAGAACTACCGCGCCGGGCTGTCGCATCAGCAGCAACTGCGGATGTTTAACCAGCTCGATAGCCACGATACCGCGCGTTTTAAATCCCTGCTGGGCAAGGATGTCGCGCGTCTGCCGCTGGCGGTGACCTGGCTCTTCACCTGGCCGGGCGTGCCGTGCATCTACTACGGAGACGAGGTGGGGCTGGACGGCAACAACGATCCGTTCTGCCGCAAAACCTTCCCGTGGGCACCAGAGAAACAGGACAAAGTGCTGTTCAGCCTCTATCAGCGGCTGGCGAAGCTGCGTAAGCAGAGTCTTGCCCTGCGCTACGGCGGCTGCCAGGCGGTATACGCTCATGATAACGTCGTGGTCTTTGCCCGCGTTTATAACCAGCAGCGCGTGCTGGTGGCGATTAACCGGGGCGAGGCCTGCGAAGTGGTGCTGGATGATTCACCGCTGCTGAATGTCGCTGCGTGGAAGAGTAAAGAGGGCAAGGCGACAATACAGGACGGCGTGCTGGCGCTGCCTGCAATATCCGCGACGATCTGGTTCGGCAGCTAATACGCTATTGTTTCCACCTTTTAAGATGGCGCAAGTGCAACGATTTGTGTCAATCTTAACAGATCGTTTACGGTGAAGGTGGAAACATGGACGAGCTTTACATCCTTGGCTGTTTATTCCTGGTTTTTGCGCTGCTGGTTGCGCCCGTGCTTGCGGTTATCGGGTTTAATCGCAGTACGGCGGCGCAGCAGGAGATCGCTCGGCTGCGCCAGCGCATAGAGGCGCTTGAGCAGCGCGGCGTGCCTGAGAACGCGTCGGAACCGGTGCAGACCGCCGCGCCGGAGGCAATTACCGCGCCAGTGGTGGAGGACGCTCTCGCGCCTGTCGACCCCTGGCGACCCGATATTCCCGCAGCGGTGGCAGAACCCGCTTCTTCTCAGGCCCCGACCCCTGCGGCAAAACAGCCTTCAGCCTTTGGCGGCATCCTGACGTCGCTGGCGCGCTGGTTCATGCAGGGCAATCCGCTGGCGAAGCTGGGCATTCTGCTGCTCTTCCTCGGCCTCTCTTTCCTGCTGCGCTATACCGTCGAACATTCCCTGTTCCCGCTTGAGCTGCGCCTCGTGGCAGCGGCGCTGTTTGCCGTTGTTCTGCTGGCGATTGGGTGGCGGCTGCGGCACAGGCAGCGGGTCTATGCGCTGATCCTCCAGGGCGGGGCGACCGGCGTGCTCTACCTGACGGTGTTTGGCGCCTTCCGGCTCTGGCAAATGCTGCCGATGACGCTGGCTTTTGCGCTGCTGGTGGTGATCTGCGCGGCGAGCGTCGGGCTGGCGGTGCTGCAGAAGGCCCTGAGCCTTGCCATGCTGGCGAGCCTCGGCGGGTATCTTGCGCCACTGCTGTTGTCTACCGGGGGCGGCAGCTTTGTCGCGCTGTTCTCTTTCTATCTCCTGCTGTCCATCGGCATTCTTGCTATCAGCATCTGGCAGCACTGGCGCGAGCTGAACCTGCTCGGGCTGCTGTTCACGTTCGGCGTGGGCGGCCTGTGGGGGCTGAGTGATTACCAGCCTGAAGACTATTGGATCTGCCAGCTGTTCCTGATTGCCAATACGCTGATCTTCGGCGTGCTGAGCGTGGCGCTGTCGCTGCGGGCGCAGGAGAAAGGGAAGCAGATCGTTGACGGCGTGCTGCTGTTTGCCCCGCCGCTGATCGGCTTCGGGATGCAGTACGGCATGACCCGACACTGGGAATATGGCCCGGCGCTGAGCGCGCTGGGATACGGCGCATTTTATCTCACCCTCGCGTACCTCGCGCTGCGGCGCTATCCCTCCCTCGGACGGCCGCTGGTCATGGCAGCGCTGGCGATCGGCGGCGGGTTTGCCACGCTCGCCATTCCGCTGGCGCTGTCGGCGCGCTGGACGGCAATGGCCTGGGCGCTGGAGGGGCTGGGTATCCTCTGGCTGGGCGTGCAGCAGCACCAGCGGCGCATGAGCTATAGCGGGACGGCGCTGCTGGTGCTGGCCCTCGGCAGCGCGCTGTGGGCGCAAACGGACGGCGTTACGTCGCTGAGCCTGCTCCTTATCTTCGCCATCCTCAGCCTTTGCTGGCTGGCAGCGGCCTGGCTGTGGCGGACTTTTTTTCTGCCGGTCAGCTGGGCGCTGCTGGCAGGCGGGCTGCTGTTCTGGCTGGTAGCGCAGCTGGGTGCGTCGCAGCTTGTACTTACGAAAGAATTACCGGTTCTGGCGGGCGTGCTGGCGCTGACGGCGGCGTCGGTCTGGGGCTGGCGGCAGGTGGCCGCTCGTCTGGCGTGGCGAGAGCTGGACGCCAGCAAATGGCTGCTGTGGCCGGTTATGCTGCTGATGGTGGGGTATCAGATCTGGCATCAGCAGATCGTTGCCGCCGGCTGGTCAAACCTGGCCTGGTGCGTTGCGCTTCCTGCCGCGCTGATGCTGCTGCGGCGCGATGGTGAAAGGGTTCTGCCGCGTATCGCGATGGGGCTACACCTGTCGCTGTGCTGGATGATTTTACTGGCGCTGGCCGCCGAGCTTTACTGGTTTGCCCGGTCTCTGCCGTGGGGCATGGCTGCCTGGGGCAGCGGATTAGCGATGGCCGCAGGCGGCGGGGTGATTATGGCGCTCTCTGCTGCGGTACGGCGTCGCGCGTGGCCGTTCCGGGAATGGCCTGCGCTCTATGCGTGTCTGGCACCGATCCCTGCCGTCGTGGCGCTGCTGGTATTGCTGGTGGTGACCAATTTCCAGGACGGCGTGGTCTATCGTCAAACCTGGCTCCCGCTGGTAAACCCGCTTGAGGAAGGCGCAGCGTTCGCGTTGCTGGGGCTGGTGGTCTTTTATCGGGCGGTGGACCGCTACTACCCGGCATTGCTTGCGCAAGCGCGTCCGTGGCCTGCCGTCGCGCTCATGGCGTTTGGCTTCTGGTGGCTGAACGGTGCGCTGATGCGCGCCCTGGCCTGGTACGGCGACGTGGCCTGGAATATGGCATCGCTGTGGGATTCGCGGCTTATCCAGACCAGCTTTGCCCTGTTCTGGATGCTGAGTGCGCTGGTGGTCATGATCCATGCCACCCGTCGGGCTTCCCGGCAGGAGTGGCTCTGTGGGGCCGCGCTGCTGGGTGTGGTGATGGTTAAACTGATGCTGGTGGACAGCGCGGGCGGAGGCGGTCTGTCGCGCGCGGTGGCGTTTATCGGCGTGGCGATACTGGTGCTGATCGTGGGCTATTTCTCGCCGCTACCGCCAAAAACAGGAGATGAAAAATGAAATGGATGAAAGCGGTAGCGTGTACCGCGCTGCTGGCGCTTTCCGGCCCGGCGTTCTGCGACGAAGTACCAACGGAATCGCCACGGGACTACGCCTTTGGTCGTTCACTCGACACGTCCGTTCCTTCCCGGTGGTATCGAGTGATGCTGCCGCTTGCCGTCTATGAGCAGAGCACATCCGCGGATCTGCATGATGTTCGCGTCTTTAACCAGTCGGGTGAGCCGGTTCCCTTTAGCCTGATCGCCGCGACGCGCCCGCAGGCCACAGCGCAATCCACGGCGCTGCGCCTCTTTCCGCTGGATGCCTCGCCGCTCGCGGCTGCCTCAGACGCCGGTGACAGCGATAAGATCCGGCTCCGTTCCCGAAACGGCGTTGAGATTGTGCTGGAGGGGCAAAAAGCCGCCGCAGCCGGGCAACATTACCTGCTGAGCTTGCCGGAGCAGACGTCGGGTGAGCTGGCCATATCCCAGCTGCAGCTGCTCTGGAATACCCCGCAGACGCCGTGGCAGGGAACGGCGTCGGTCTATTACAGCGAGGATCTTAAGCGCTGGTATACCCTTCGCGAAGATATGCCGCTGCTGGACGTCGCCAGCGGCCAGGATCGCCTTAAGCTCGATCGGATCGATACCGACACGGTTTTATCTCCCGAGGCGAATCGCTATCTCATGGTGGTGCTGAATACGCAGAGCCAGGGGGTAACGTTGACCGGCGTAAACGCAATTAGCGCACCTGCGCAGGCGGCCCCGGAAGAGATCAATCTTGAGGGGGAAGGAGAGCAGCTATCGACAAGCGAAGCGCAGTGGCGCTGGACGCGTCCGCAGCCGCTGAGCGCTGTCAGCATCTCGCTGAACGGTGATGGCGTCCTTCCCGTGGAGATCGCCTGGCGGCGTACGGAAAAAGACACATGGCATCCCCTGAAAAAAGAGGTGATTTACCGCCTGGAGGGGAAAACATCCGGACCGGTTTCGCTTAACGGGGACCTGGTGCAGGCCGTGAAAATCACGACGCTGAATGCGCGTCTGCCAGAATACCTGCCGAGCGTTACGGGGCATCGCGACCGCTATGACCTGGTGTTCAACGCGCAGGGTAAAGCGCCGTACGTGCTCGCCTGGGGCAACGGCGCCGCAAAGCCTGCACAGGTGGAACCTGACATGCTGATCCCAGCCGATCTGCGCAAGACCTATGATATGGCGAACCTGCCGCAGGCCGATATTCTGGATGATGTCGCGTTGGGCGGTGAGGGGCGGCTAAACGCCACCTCTGCAGGCGAGCGGGCGAGCTGGATGAACGCCCTGCTGGTGTGGGGCGTGCTGATCGCGGGCGTAATCCTGCTGGCGGGCATGGCCTGGCGCATCTGGCGGGAAACGCAGCGCAAGGCATAAAAAAAGGCCCGCATAAGCGGGCCTTTCTCGTAAACCGTGCCGATTACAGGCTGGATACGTTTTCAGACAGGTATTTAGCTACGCCGTCTGGGGAAGCAGCCATACCTTCTTTACCTTTTTCCCACTGAGCCGGGCACACTTCGCCGTGCTCTTCGTGGAACTGCAGCGCGTCAACCATGCGCAGCATTTCGTCGATGTTACGACCCAGCGGCAGATCGTTCACAACCTGGTGACGAACGATGCCGTTTGCGTCGATCAGGAAGGAACCGCGCAGCGCAACGCCAGCGTCCGGATGTTCGATACCGTAAGCCTGCTGGATTTCGCGTTTGATGTCCGCAACCATTGCGTATTTCACCGCACCGATGCCGCCTTTGTCGACAGGGGTGTTACGCCATGCGTTGTGTACAAACTCAGAGTCGAAGGAGACGCCAACCACTTCCACGCCACGCTTCTGGAATTCTTCATAACGTTTGTCGAACGCGATCAGCTCAGACGGGCAAACGAAAGTGAAGTCCATTGGCCAGAAGAACAGAACGGTCGCTTTACCGTTGGTGTGCTGTTTGAAGTTGAAGTTTTCAACGATTTCACCGTTGCCCAGAACTGCTGCAGCTGTAAAATCTGGAGCCGGACGAGTTACCAGAACCATATGATTCTCCTGTAGATACTAAGGTTATTTGGAACGCAACGCGAGCCAGTATAGAGAGTGTTCATGGATAAGACAAAGAGGTGGTGACAATCGTTCCGCCAGCTTTTACCTATCAATACGAATTCTGTCAGAGCTGTTTGTTTTTCGCCTGCGCCATCATGCGCGGGTAAAACTGCCAGAAGCGGGTCTCCAGCGCATCGTAATGTTCATCCAGGTCATACCAGGAATCCCGCAGCGCATCCAGGCGCGGGCGACGGCTCGCCATCCCATTCAACACGTTCTGAATGAAATCCATCTCGCGATAGCGCTCCAGCCAGCGCTCTGACCACAGGTAGTTATTCAGATTGACAAAGCGCGGCGGCGAGTCGGGCAGAATGATCGACACCTGCTGATGGGCATAACGCACAAATTCCGGCAGGGGTAGCTCCGGCGAGAGCTGTGCCCAGTGGCGCGACAGGAAATGGTCCCACATCACATCAAGCGTGATCGGTGCGACGCGGCGCGTTTCCGGCCGAAACCACGCTTTGGCTTCCGTCACTTCCGGCAGCTTATCCGTCAGCACGTCGATGCGGCGGTGCATAAAAATCCCGTCGACAACCTCAGGGGCGTACGCTTCCGCGGGGTTGCCGCGTACGAAATCGGCCAGCAAATTGCCGGACAGGGAGCTGTCAGCGAGGTGAGCGAGATGCAGGTGAGCGAGAAAATTCATGCGTTTTATTTGTCCGGGGGCGGCTAGTTGTTGCAGCAAAAGGGTGTGAGCACTAGACTATGCCGCCTGTTTTTAAGTCACGAGTATACGTCATGCGCGTCGCCGATTTCTCCTTTGAACTACCTGAATCCCTGATTGCTCACTATCCCATGCCTGAGCGCAGCAGCTGTCGTTTACTGTCACTGGATGGGCCAACGGGCGAGCTGACGCACGGTACTTTCACCGATTTGCTCGACAAGCTCAACCCTGGCGATCTGCTGGTCTTTAACAATACCCGCGTGATCCCGGCGCGCCTGTTCGGCCGTAAGGCCAGCGGCGGCAAGATTGAAGTGCTGGTCGAACGTATGCTCGATGATAAACGTATTCTGGCACATATTCGCGCATCCAAAGCGCCAAAGCCGGGCGCGGAGCTGCTGCTGGGCGATGACGAGAGCATCAAGGCGACCATGACCGCGCGCCACGACGCGCTGTTCGAGGTGGAGTTCAACGACGAGCGCACGGTGCTTGATATCCTGAACGCCATCGGCCACATGCCGCTGCCGCCGTACATTGAGCGTCCTGACGAAGAGGCTGACCGCGAGCTGTACCAGACCGTCTACAGCCAGAAGCCTGGCGCGGTCGCGGCCCCGACGGCAGGCCTGCACTTTGATGAACCGCTGCTGGAAAAACTGCGCGCGAAAGGCGTTGAGATGGCGTTTGTAACGCTGCACGTCGGGGCGGGAACCTTCCAGCCGGTGCGCGTGGACAGCATTGAAGACCACATCATGCACTCTGAGTATGCTGAAGTGCCGCAGGATGTCGTGGACGCGGTGCTGGCGGCGAAAGCGCGCGGTAGCCGCGTCGTGGCGGTCGGTACGACGTCGGTGCGCTCGCTGGAGAGCGCCGCGCAGGCCGCGAAAAGCGAGTTGATTGAGCCGTTCTTTGGCGATACGCAGATCTTTATCTACCCGGGTTACCAGTACAAAGTGATTGACGCGCTGGTGACCAACTTCCATCTGCCTGAATCGACGCTGATTATGCTGGTCTCTGCGTTCGCGGGGTATCAGCATACGATGAATGCCTACAAGTCTGCGGTAGAACAAAAATATCGCTTTTTTAGCTACGGGGACGCGATGTTTATCACGTACAATCCGCAGGCTTTGAATGAGCGTGTCGGGGAATAAGTCCGCGGCACCGTTTTACAACGTTGGACTGTTTTTCTGACGTCGGAGAAAAAATGAAATTTGAACTCGATACCACCGACGGTCGCGCGCGCCGCGGTCGCCTGGTGTTTGATCGCGGCGTGGTGGAAACCCCCGCGTTTATGCCTGTGGGCACGTACGGCACCGTAAAAGGGATGACGCCGGAAGAAGTTGAAGCCACGGGCGCGCAGATTATCCTCGGCAATACCTTCCACCTGTGGCTGCGTCCGGGTCAGGAGATCATGAAGCTCCACGGCGACCTGCACGACTTCATGCAGTGGAAAGGCCCTATCCTGACCGACTCCGGCGGTTTCCAGGTCTTCAGCCTGGGGGATATCCGCAAGATCACCGAGCAGGGCGTTCACTTCCGTAACCCGATCAACGGCGATCCGATTTTCCTCGATCCCGAAAAATCAATGGAGATTCAGTACGATCTCGGCTCTGACATCGTGATGATCTTCGACGAATGCACGCCGTATCCGGCCGACTGGGACTACGCCAAGCGTTCCATGGAGATGTCTCTGCGCTGGGCGAAGCGTAGCCGTGACCGTTTTGACTCCCTGCAGAACAAAAATGCGCTGTTCGGCATTATCCAGGGCAGTGTTTACGAAGATTTACGCGATATCTCTGTTAAAGGTCTGGTAGAGATAGGTTTTGATGGCTACGCTGTCGGCGGTTTGGCTGTGGGTGAGCCGAAGGAAGACATGCACCGCATTCTGGAGCACGTCTGCCCGCAAATCCCGGCGGATAAACCACGATACCTGATGGGCGTGGGCAAACCGGAAGATCTGGTTGAAGGCGTACGCCGCGGCATTGATATGTTCGACTGCGTCATGCCAACCCGCAACGCGCGTAACGGCCATCTGTTCGTTACCGATGGCGTGGTGAAAATCCGTAACGCGAAGCATAAGAGTGACACCAGCCCGCTCGATTCCGAGTGCGATTGCTATACCTGTCGCAATTATTCTCGCGCGTACCTGCATCATCTCGATCGTTGCAACGAGATTTTGGGCGCGCGTCTCAATACCATTCATAATCTTCGTTATTATCAGCGCTTAATGGCTGGTTTACGTAAGGCTATCGAAGAGGGTAAATTAGAGAGCTTCGTGACCGATTTCTACCAACGTCAGGGGCGGGATGTTCCACCGTTGAACGTTGATTAATTTTAATAATGAGGGAATTTGAATGAGCTTTTTTATTTCTGATGCGGTAGCAGCAACAGGCGCTCCAGCGCAGGGCAGCCCAATGTCTCTGATTCTGATGCTGGTTGTGTTCGGTCTGATCTTCTATTTCATGATCCTGCGCCCACAGCAGAAGCGCACCAAAGAGCACAAAAAGCTGATGGACTCCATCGCGAAAGGCGATGAAGTGCTGACCAACGGTGGTCTGGTCGGTCGCGTAACCAAAGTGGCTGAAAGTGGCTACATTGCAATCGCCCTGAACGACACCACTGAAGTGGTCATCAAACGTGACTTCGTAGCTGCCGTTCTGCCGAAAGGCACCATGAAGGCGCTGTAATCCCAACTTTTCCCAAAGGGAACTGCCGTGTTAAACCGTTATCCTTTGTGGAAGTACATCATGCTGGTCGTCGTGATTCTCGTCGGCCTGCTGTACGCGCTTCCCAACCTGTATGGTGAGGATCCGGCTGTTCAAATCACTGGCGCGCGCGGTGTCGCCGCCAGTGAGCAAACGCTGATCCAGGTCCAGAAAACGTTACAAGAAGAAAAAATTACCGCTAAGTCTGTGGCACTGGAAGAGGGCGCAATTCTTGCTCGCTTCGACACCACCGACACGCAGCTTCGCGCACGTGAAGCGCTGATGGGCGTGCTGGGTGATAAATACGTCGTGGCGCTTAACCTTGCCCCTGCAACCCCGCGTTGGCTGGCTGCGATGAATGCAGAGCCAATGAAACTCGGTCTTGACCTGCGTGGCGGCGTTCACTTCCTGATGGAGGTGGATATGGATACCGCGCTCGGCAAGCTGCAGGAACAGAATATCGACAGCCTGCGCAGCGATCTGCGTGATAAAGGCATCGCTTACACCACCGTGCGTAAAGAAGATAACTACGGCATGAGCATCACGTTCCGCGACAGCGCGGCGCGCGATCAGGCTGTAGATTACCTGACCCAACGTCATCGTGACCTGGTGATCTCCTCGCAGGGCAGCAACCAGCTGCGCGCGGTGATGACCGATGCGCGCCTGAAAGAAGCGCGTGAATATGCCGTTCAGCAGAACATCAACATTCTGCGTAACCGTGTAAACCAACTGGGCGTGGCCGAGCCGCTGGTACAGCGTCAGGGTGCTGACCGTATCGTGGTTGAACTGCCGGGTATCCAGGACACCGCGCGTGCGAAAGAGATTCTCGGTGCGACCGCAACGCTGGAATTCCGTCTGGTGAATACCAACGTTGACCAGTCTGCTGCCGCTTCTGGCCGTATTCCGGGTGACTCCGAAGTGAAACAGACCCGCGAAGGTCAGCCGGTTGTGCTGTACAAACGTGTGATTCTGACCGGTGACCACATCACCGACTCCACGTCGAGCCAGGATGAATACAACCAGCCGCAGGTTAACATCTCGCTGGATAGCGCGGGTGGTAACATCATGTCTAACTTCACCAAGGACAACATCGGTAAACCGATGGCGACCCTGTTCGTGGAGTACAAAGACAGCGGTAAGAAAGATGCAAACGGCCGTGCTGTGCTGGTGAAAGAGGAAGAGGTGATTAACATCGCCAATATCCAGTCTCGTCTGGGTAACAGCTTCCGTATTACCGGTATTAACAACCCGAACGAAGCGCGTCAGCTCTCCCTGCTGCTGCGTGCCGGTGCGCTGATAGCGCCAATTCAGATTGTTGAAGAACGTACCATTGGTCCAACTCTGGGTATGCAAAACATCCAGCAGGGCCTGGAAGCGTGTCTGGCCGGTCTGGTGGTCTCTATCCTGTTCATGATCTTCTTCTATAAGAAGTTTGGTCTGATTGCGACCTCCGCGCTGATCGCGAACCTGGTGCTGATTATCGGCATCATGTCCCTGCTGCCGGGAGCGACGCTGACCATGCCGGGGATTGCGGGTATCGTTCTGACCCTTGCGGTGGCGGTCGACGCCAACGTACTGATTAACGAACGTATCAAAGAAGAGTTGAGCAACGGTCGCTCTGTTCAGCAGGCGATTGATGAAGGTTATAAAGGCGCGTTCAGCTCTATCTTCGATGCGAACGTAACAACACTGATTAAGGTTCTTATCCTGTATGCAGTGGGTACTGGCGCGATCAAAGGCTTTGCGATTACAACCGGTATCGGTGTCGCAACGTCAATGTTTACCGCTATTGTCGGCACCCGTGCCATCGTGAACCTGCTGTACGGCGGCAAGCGCGTCAAAAAGCTGTCTATCTGAGGAGTGCGTTGTGGCACAGGAATATACTGTTGAACAATTGAACCACGGCCGTAAAGTCTGGGACTTTATGCGCTGGGACTACTGGGCCTTCGGCATTTCAGGTTTCCTGCTGATTCTGTCCATCGTCATTATGGGCGTGAAAGGCTTTAACTGGGGTCTCGATTTTACCGGTGGTACGGTAATTGAAATCTCCCTGGAAAAACCGGTCGATATGGACCAGATGCGCGAATCGCTGCAGAAAGCGGGCTTTGAAGAGCCGCTGCTGCAGAACTTCGGCAGCAGCCGCGACATCATGGTGCGTATGCCGCCGGTGCACGATGCCAACGGCAGCCAGGAGCTGGGCAGTAAGGTTGTTAGCGTGATTAACGAAACAACCAACCAGAACGCGGCGGTTAAGCGTATTGAGTTCGTCGGCCCAAGCGTGGGTGCTGACCTGGCGCAGACCGGTGCGATGGCGCTGCTGGTGGCGCTGATCTCCATCCTGGTGTACGTCGGTTTCCGCTTTGAGTGGCGACTGGCGGCCGGTGTGGTTATCGCTCTGGCGCACGACGTGGTGATCACCATGGGCATACTGTCGCTGTTCCACATTGAGATTGACCTGACGATTGTGGCATCCCTGATGTCCGTCATCGGTTACTCACTGAACGACAGTATCGTGGTATCTGACCGTATCCGTGAAAACTTCCGTAAGATCCGTCGCGGCACGCCGTACGAAATCTTTAACGTGTCGTTGACCCAGACGCTACACCGTACCTTGATCACATCCGGTACCACCCTGATGGTGATCCTGATGCTGTTCCTGTTCGGTGGTCCGGTTCTGGAAGGCTTTTCGCTGACCATGTTGATTGGTGTCACCATCGGTACGGCGTCGTCTATCTACGTTGCGTCCGCCCTGGCGCTGAAACTCGGCATGAAGCGTGAGCACCTGCTCCAGCAGAAAGTCGAAAAAGAAGGCGCGGATCAGCCGTCCATTCTGCCGTAAGGCGACGTTTACTGCGTATCAAAATCCCGGTCGGTTGACCGGGATTTTTTTTATCTGCTCCTGACAAACACTCCTGACAGTATGCTGTCAGGAGCCCTGTCGTAGACTCCTTCTGAACCCAAACAACAGGCAGGAGGATGTATGAAAAGCGTCATTAACTGGTTTGAAATTCCGGTCTCGGATATGGATCGCGCCATCAAATTTTATGAGCCGGTGATGCAGCTTGCGCTGCGTCGCGAGAAAATGGACTGTGCGGAGCTGGCCGTTTTTCCGCATGAGGATCCCGCCACCGGAGGCGCCCTGGCAAAATTTGACGGCGTTACACCGTCTTTGCAGGGCGCTATTATTTACCTGCATACTGACAATCTGGCGGCAACGCTCGATCGCATCGCCTCTGCGGGCGGCGAGTGCGTGTTTGGCCCGCTGGAACTGCCGCATGGCATTGGCACTATCGCCTTGTTTACCGACAGCGAGGGTAACCGCGTCGGCCTCCATCAACCTGCCTGAGAGCGAACTAAGAAATGACCCGACGCGCTGACCGTTTGTTTCAGATTGTGCAGATCCTGCGGGGCAGGCGTCTGACAACGGCAGCGCATCTGGCGGACCGGCTTGGCGTGTCCGAGCGCACGGTCTACCGCGATATCCGCGACCTGTCGCTTTCCGGCGTGCCGGTGGAAGGTGAGGCGGGGAGCGGATATCGGCTTATGTCGGGCTTTGACCTGCCGCCGCTGATGCTGACAAATAAGGAGTCCGAGGCGCTGATCGTTGCGATTCGCCTGCTCAAAACCTGGGGAGGGGAATCGCTGTCGCGCGAGCTGGAGTCGGCTCAGGAAAAGGTGCTGGCGATTCTGCCCGAGGAGAGTCGTCGAAAGGCGGAGCAGACGCGGATCTACGCCCCGGATTTTTGCATGCAAAGCCACTCCCGCAGCGATTTTGACAGGATCCATCAGGCAATTTCCGCTCAGCAGGTGCTGGCGCTGCATTACCGTGATGAAGCAGGACAGCTGTCTAATCGTGAGGTTCAGCCGCTGGGGCTGTTCTTCTGGGGAGAGCGCTGGCTGCTGGCGGCGTGGTGTGAACGGCGCGATGACTATCGCTGTTTCCGGCTCGACAGATGCCTCAATATTGTGGCTACGGAAAGGCGGTTTAGCGAAAGTGCGGACAGGTCTTTGGCGGATTTTTTGCGCAAGGTGAGGCAGTAAAAAGCCGGGTGGCGGCTACGCCTTACCCGGCTACATTTGGCTCGTAGGCCCGGTTTGCGTAGCGCCACCGGGCGAAACCCGCACTGATTAGAAGTTGTAACCTACAACCAGGTAACCACCCCAACCGGTAGATCGGACGCTGAAGTCGCCGTTGCCGAAGTTCAGGCTGGCGTCGTCGTTCCACTGACCACCGTTGTGCCAGTAACGTGCCACAACAGAGTAGTGCCAGTGATCGTAGTTCAGCGCCAGAATGTGGCTGGAGGCGATGGAGTTATTGGTACGCGCTTTCTTACCGTTCAGGTCACGGAAATCGTTGTCACCCAGGTCTGAGCCCCAGTCAAAGTTGGTGAAGCCGATATAGCTCAGGTTACCGCCCCACAGTTGGGTAATTGGCACAAAGTATTTCACTTTGAAACGGTAGCCATCCCACTCGTTTTCGTTCGCGGCACCGTAGTTCTGCCACTGATACTTAGCGTACACGTTCAGAGACAGGCTCATTGGCAGACCGGTGTCGATGTCCGTACCCAGACCCATGTACCAGGTGCTTTGTTCCTGAGAATCGTTGCGGCCCATGTCGTAAATGTAGTTATTCGCGAAGTACCACTCTTTGAACGGCCCGAAGCTTAGGTCGGTGCCGGTCAGCTTATCGATAGAGAAGCGTGGTTCGATTTCCATAAACAGCGGAGAGCCGTTGTTCCAGATACCTTTCGCATCGGTGTTACCACCAAAGAATACTGGCAGATCGACGTAGCCGTAGAAATCAAACCAGTCTTTCTTGGCGAACGCTTCATATTCCAGGTAGGTATCGTTACGAATCTGAGGTCCGAAACGCGTGTGGTAGCTGCCGACCACGTTAACGCTCTGGTGCCACCAGTCGGAGAGGTATTGTGGTTTGTCGTTTTCCGCTGCGTTAACAGTGAAAGAAGAGGACAGTGCCAGCACGGCGCCAGCTGCGAGTAATGTTTTTTTCATAATCATGCCACTGATTGAAATTCCCTTCCGGGAGTGAAAAATGCGCGAATTGCGTTTCTAAATATTTCGTGTTTCTGCGGTGCCTATTATAGGAATCCCTGCTCACAAAAATATGTGTTGTTTCACATATCTCTCATACACGTAATCGATTGCGTTCACGTTTGCGTACTTTAAACGGCCGGGATTGTAGCGGCAATCATTTATGTTGCCAATCCATACGAAATGTAAATGTTAGCGGAGTGACATTTCACTCCGCTAAAAAAGAGAGGATTACTGCGCGGCGGGTTGAATGTCGTGAATGCGGATAAAGCCTAACTGTTCCGGCGTAAGGCCACTTAACTGAAGCGGAATATCCACATCACTGGGTGCTAAAACACTGGCCGGGGCGGTGAAGAGCTGATTCTTCACGTTCACCTCCTGGTAGTTCTCCGTGGTGCCCTGGATCTGGCCCCACTCGACGGTGCCGCTGAAGGCCGGAAGCGGATCGTTGGACTCTCCCTTGATGCGTAATGTTGCGCGAGTACCATCGGCATTCGCCGCCACATTCACCAGAGACATTTTTAGCGTGCCAATCTGGCTGTTCAGCAGGGCAGGCGTATTCGCCCCCGGCAGCAGGTACACCCCGCTGGTAGATTTCGCGTTCAGCGCATTTTGCTGGGTGATCTTCACCGTTTCTTTGTTTAGCTTGTCCATCGCCGTATTGAGCGTATTGACGCTCTGTTTCATCTGACGGACTTCGGTTTGCTGTGCACAGGCGCTAAGGGTGAAGAGGCTCCCCACCAGCAATATTTTCAGGTAACGTCTTGTCATTGCGTTTATTTCCTTGAAATAACGGATCGTCCTAATGGTAGCCAGCATCATTGTGTCAGACATAGATCCTTTTTCTCAAAAAGCTCTTCCTTTGTTGTCAGGCCAGTTCAGGGTAAAATGAAAATCAGTTAACCAGATAACAGGGATACCGTATGCATTGCCCATTCTGCTCCGCTGTGGATACCAAAGTCATCGACTCTCGCCTTGTGGGCGAAGGGTCTTCAGTGCGCCGTCGTCGGCAGTGTCTGGTGTGTAACGAGCGTTTCACGACCTTTGAGGTGGCAGAGCTGGTCATGCCGCGCGTGGTTAAAAGTAACGACGTACGTGAGCCGTTTAACGAAGAGAAACTGCGCAGCGGAATGCTGAAGGCCCTTGAAAAGCGTCCCGTCAGCGCGGACGACGTGGAGATGGCGTTAAACCACATAAAATCTTACCTTCGTGGTTTGGGTGAGCGTGAAGTGCCCAGCAAGATGATTGGCAACCTGGTAATGGAGCAGCTGAAAAAGCTCGATAAGGTCGCCTATATCCGCTTCGCCTCGGTCTACCGCAGCTTCGAAGATATCAAAGAGTTTGGCGAAGAGATCGCCCGCTTACAGGATTAAGCTCATGCACGATGAGATGTACATGGCGCGAGCCATGAAGCTGGCGCAGCGCGGTCGTTTTACGACCCATCCCAACCCGAACGTCGGGTGCGTTATCGTTAAAGATGGCGAGATCGTGGGGGAGGGCTTTCACTATCGTGCAGGCGAGCCGCATGCTGAGGTTCATGCCCTGCGCATGGCCGGCGAGAAGGCGCGCGGTGCGACGGCCTACGTTACGCTGGAGCCCTGCAGCCATCACGGGCGTACGCCACCGTGCTGCGACGCGCTGATTGCCGCGGGGGTGTCGCGCGTGGTTGCATCGATGCAGGACCCGAATCCGCAGGTGGCCGGACGAGGTCTGTATCGTCTGCAGCAGGAAGGCATTGACGTCAGCCATGGCCTGATGATGCAGGACGCGGAAGCGCTCAACAAAGGTTTCCTGAAGCGCATGCGTACCGGGTTCCCGTATATCCAGCTTAAGCTGGGTGCCTCGCTGGACGGTCGTACGGCGATGGCAAACGGCGAGAGCCAGTGGATCACGTCGCCGCAGGCAAGGCGCGATGTGCAACGTCTGCGTGCGCAAAGCCATGCTATTCTCACCAGCAGTGAAACCGTTCTGGCTGACGATCCGGCCATGACCGTGCGCTGGGACGAGCTGAATGCCGATACCCAGGCTCTGTATCCGCAGGAGAACCTGCGTCAGCCGCTGCGTATTGTCATTGATAGCCAGAACCGCGTGACGCCGGAGCACCGCATCGTCCAGCAGCCAGGGGAAACCTGGATTGCGCGCACCAAAGAAGATACGCGCGCATGGCCGGAAGGCGTACGCAGCATCATAGTGCCGGAGAATAACGGGCATCTGGATCTGGTGGTGCTGATGATGCTGCTCGGCAAGCAGCAGGTGAACAGCATCTGGGTCGAAGCGGGCCCGACGCTTGCCGGCGCGCTGCTTCAGGCGGGGCTGGTGGATGAGCTTCTCGTCTACGTTGCGCCTAAACTGTTGGGCAGTGACGCGCGCGGCCTGTTTGTGCTGCCCGGCCTTGAAAAACTGGCCGATGCACCACAACTCAAATTTAGCGAGATTCGTCCGGTAGGTCCGGATGTCTGCCTCCACTTAACGACAGCGTAATTGCTCCCGAAATAGGGAAGCAGTGCGCAAAGTATTATGATAAAATCCGCCCCCCTGCGGGGCCAAATGAACCCGTAAAGGAAGAGTATGAACATTATTGAAGCTGCTGTAGCTACCCCGGACGCTCGCGTCGCCATCACCATTGCGCGTTTCAACAACTTCATCAACGATAGCCTGCTGGAAGGTGCGGTTGACGCCCTGAAACGTATCGGCCAGGTTAAAGATGACAACATTACCGTTGTTTGGGTTCCAGGCGCTTACGAACTGCCACTGGCGGCGGGCGCGCTGGCGAAAACCGGTAAATATGACGCGGTGATTGCGCTGGGTACCGTTATTCGTGGCGGCACTGCGCACTTCGAATACGTTGCGGGCGGTGCAAGCAACGGTCTGGCACACGTTGCGCAGGATGCTGAAATTCCTGTCGCGTTCGGCGTGCTGACCACCGAAAGTATTGAACAAGCCATCGAACGTGCTGGCACCAAAGCCGGTAACAAAGGTGCAGAAGCTGCACTGACCGCGCTTGAAATGATCAATGTATTGAAAGCCATCAAGGCCTGATTTTTTTGTAAGGGGAATTCCGTGAAACCTGCTGCTCGTCGCCGCGCCCGTGAATGTGCCGTCCAGGCACTTTACTCCTGGCAGTTGTCCCAGAACGACATCGCTGATGTTGAATACCAGTTCCTGTCAGAACAGGACGTGAAAGACGTTGACGTTCTGTACTTCCGTGAACTGCTGTCGGGAGTGGCGACTAATAGCGCGTATCTCGATGGTCTGATGAAACCTTACCTGTCCCGTCTGCTCGAAGAGCTGGGTCAGGTAGAAAAAGCAGTGTTGCGCATTGCGCTGTTTGAGCTGTCTAAACGTGATGATGTGCCGTATAAAGTGGCCATCAACGAAGCGATCGAACTGGCGAAAACCTTCGGCGCTGAAGACAGCCACAAGTTTGTAAACGGCGTACTTGATAAAGCAGCACCTGCGATCCGTCCCCACAAAAAGTGATCCGCAAACCGGAGTTCTGCATTGCCTGACGGGCAGTGCGGCTCCGGTTTTTTCTTTTATTTGCTGAGGCATAACGTATGGCATGCGGCGAATTCTCCCTGATTGCCCGTTATTTCGACCGTGTCAGAACCTCTCGTCTTGATGTTGAAACCGGCATCGGCGATGACTGTGCACTTCTCAATATTCCCGAAAAACAGACGCTGGCAATCAGCACCGACACCTTAGTGTGCGGACGTCATTTTTTACCGGATATCGATCCTGCCGATCTGGCGTATAAGGCACTGGCGGTTAACGTCAGCGATCTGGCGGCGATGGGGGCCGATCCCGCGTGGTTAACCCTGGCGCTGACGCTGCCTGAGGTAGACGAAGCCTGGCTTGAAGCTTTCAGCGATGCGCTGTTTGAGCAGCTTAACTACTACGATATGCAGCTGATTGGCGGTGATACCACTGCCGGGCCGCTGTCGATGACGCTGGCGATCCATGGCTATGTACCGCTTGGTCGCGCGCTGAAGCGTTCGGGTGCAAAACCCGGTGACTGGATCTACGTGACCGGTACACCGGGCGACAGCGCCGCGGGCCTGGCGATTCTTCAGGATCGCTTAACCGTGAAGAACGCTGACGATGCGGCGTATCTGGTGAAACGCCATCTGCGCCCGACGCCGCGTATTCTGCACGGTCAGGCGCTGCGCGAGCGGGCAAGCTCGGCTATCGATCTCTCTGACGGGCTGATCTCAGATCTTGGCCATATTCTGAAGGCGAGCGGTGTCGGCGCGCGCGTTGACCTGGATCTGTTCCCGCTGTCAGAGGAACTGCTTCGTCATGTCGAACCTGAGCAGGCGCTGCGCTGGGCGCTGTCCGGTGGTGAAGATTATGAACTGTGCTTTACCGTTCCGGAGCTGAACCGTGGAACGCTCGACGTGGCGTTAGCGCATCTTGGCGCGAAATTCACCTGTATCGGGCAGATCATGCCGGAGAGTGAAGGGCTGAAGTTTGTGAAAGACGGTGCGCCGGTTACGCTGGACTGGAAAGGGTACGATCACTTCGCGTGAGTTTGTACGCTCTGTATTGCCGGGTGGCGGCTCCGCCTTACCCGGCCTACAAAAGAGGGGCTTATTTAAACCCCACCACCGGATGCTGCTGATACGGCGTCTCCAGCTCGGCAACCTGTTCGGGCGTCAGCGTGATATCCACCGCGTTTAACAGTTCGTCCAACTGCTCTTCCCGGGACGTGCCGATAATGGGAGCCGCGACGCCGCGTTTACCCAGCAGCCATGCCAGCGCTACCTGGGCGCGGGTTGCGCCGGTATCGTCGGCAATCCCGGCCAGGCGTTCGGCAATCAGCGCATCGCTGGCTTCTGTTCCGCCGTACAGATTTTTCCCCACCTCATCGGATACCAGCCGGGCCGTGGTTTCCCCCCACGGACGGGTCAGACGTCCGCGCGCCAGCGGGCTCCAGGGGATGACCGCCACGCCCTCCTGATGGCACAGCGGCAACATCTCACGCTCTTCTTCACGATAGATCAGATTGTAGTGATCCTGCATGGTGACAAAGCGCGCCCAGCCGTGCTGCGCCTGCAGATCCAGCGCCTGAGCGAACTGCGACGCGTGCATCGATGATGCGCCGATGTAGCGTGCTTTACCGGCTTTGACGACGTCGTTGAGCGCCTCAAGCGTCTCCTCGATCGGTGTGTTGTAATCCCAGCGGTGAATTTGCAGCAGGTCGACGTAATCCATGTTCAGGCGCCTGAGGCTGTCGTCAATGGAACGCAGGATCTGCGCGCGAGAAAGGCCCTGCGGCAGGTCCCCCACCGGGTAGTACACCTTGGTGGCAACGACGATGTCATCCCGACGGGCAAAATCGCGCAGGGCGCGGCCGACAATCTCCTCGCTGCTGCCGTCGGAGTAGCTATTGGCGGTGTCAAAGAAGTTAATGCCGCCCTCGATGGCGCGTTTGATGATCGGACGGCTGCTCTCTTCCGGCAGCGTCCAGGCGTGGTTCCCCCGATCGGGCTCGCCAAAGGTCATGCATCCCAGACAAAGTCGGGAAACCTTAAGGTCCGTTTTTCCTAATGTTGTGTATTGCACGGTTCCGCTCCTGCTGTTTAAACAATACGTTTAAGCATAGCAGGAGCGGAAAAGGGGGGAGGGATCAGTCCAGCCAGGCGCGGATTTTAGCTTCGATACCGGCAGCGTCCAGGCCAATCGCCGCGCGGGCTTCGTCCTGGGTACCTTGCGGGATGAAATAGTCCGGCAGGCCGAGGTTCAGCACCGGAACGGCTTTACGGTTTGCCATCAGCACCTCGTTCACGCCGCTGCCCGCACCGCCCATAATCGCGTTCTCTTCCAGCGTGACCAGCACGTCGTGCGCCTCAGCCATACTCAGGATCAGGGATTCGTCGAGCGGCTTCACAAAGCGCATATCCACGAGGGTGGCATTCAGCGTTTCAGCTACTTTAGCCGCCTCTGGCATCAGCGTGCCGAAGTTCAGGATCGCCACTTTCTCACCGCGACGTTTAACCAGACCTTTACCGATCGCCAGCTTCTCCAGCGGCTGCAGCTCAACGCCCACCGCATTGCCGCGCGGATAGCGAACGGCGCTTGGTCCATCCTGATAATGGTAGCCGGTAAACAGCATCTGACGACATTCGTTCTCGTCGCTTGGCGTCATGATCACCATATCTGGAATGCAGCGCAGGAAGGACAGGTCAAACGCGCCCTGGTGCGTCTGGCCGTCGGCACCGACGATGCCCGCACGATCGATAGCAAACAGCACCGGCAGCTTCTGGATCGCCACGTCGTGGATCACCTGATCGTAGGCGCGCTGCAGGAAGGTGGAATAGATAGCGACAACCGGTTTGTAGCCGCCGATCGCCAGGCCCGCTGCAAATGTCACCGCGTGCTGCTCGGCAATGGCCACGTCGAAATACTGGTCAGGGTATTTTTTAGAGAACTCTACCATGCCGGAGCCTTCGCGCATGGCCGGGGTGATCGCCATCAGCTTGTTGTCTTTTGCGGCGGTTTCGCACAGCCAGTCGCCGAAGATTTTTGAATAGCTCGGCATGCCGCCGCTGCTTTTCGGCAGACAGCCGCTGGACGGGTCAAATTTCGGTACCGCGTGGAAGGTAATCGGATCTTTTTCCGCCGGCTCGTAGCCACGCCCTTTTTTGGTCATGATGTGCAGGAACTGCGGGCCTTTCAGGTCGCGCATGTTCTTGAGCGTGGTGACCAGCCCCAGTACGTCGTGGCCGTCAACCGGACCAATATAGTTAAAGCCCAGCTCCTCAAACAGGGTACCCGGCACGACCATGCCTTTGATGTGCTCTTCGGTACGCTTAAGCAGCTCTTTGATCGGCGGTACGCCGGAGAAGACTTTTTTACCGCCTTCACGCAGCGAGGAGTAAAGCTTGCCGGAGAGCAGCTGTGCCAGATGGTTGTTCAGCGCGCCAACGTTCTCGGAGATCGACATTTCGTTATCGTTGAGGATAACCAGCATGTCCGGCTTGATGTCGCCCGCATGGTTCATGGCTTCGAAGGCCATACCCGCGGTGATGGCACCATCGCCAATCACGCAGACGGTGCGGCGCTGCTTGTTCTCTTTCTCGGCGGCGACGGCAATACCGATGCCCGCAGAAATGGAGGTGGAGGAATGGCCGACGCTCAGCACGTCATACTCGCTCTCACCGCGCCACGGGAACGGATGCAGGCCACCTTTCTGACGAATAGTGCCAATTTTATCGCGACGTCCGGTCAGAATTTTGTGCGGATAGGCCTGGTGGCCCACGTCCCAGATGAGCTGATCGAACGGCGTGTTATAGACGTAGTGCAGCGCCACGGTCAGCTCTACCGTGCCAAGCCCGGAGGCGAAATGGCCGCTGGAGCGGCTTACGCTGTCGAGCAGGTAGCGACGCAGTTCGTCGCACAGCTTCGGCAGGCTCTCTTTCGGCAACAGACGTAACTCCTGGGTGGAGTCAACTAACGCCAGTGTCGGGTATTTGGCAATATCAAAACTCATCAAAGGCTCATCGAGATATATAGTTTATTTATCACGCTGGATTATATAGTCCGCTAGCGCTTCCAGTGCCGAGGTATCCAGCGATTGCGCAGCCAGTTCATTCAGTGACTGGCGGGCATCGTCAATCAGATCCCGGGCTTTACGTTGGGCTTGCTCAAGACCCAGCAGGGCGGGGTAGGTACTTTTGCCAAGCTGCTGGTCCGCACCCTGACGTTTACCCAATGTTGCAGTATCGCCCACCACATCCAGAATGTCATCCTGAACCTGGAATGCCAGACCGATACTTTCTGCGTATCTGTCCAGAATCGGCAGGGCTTTGCGCCCTTGCTCACCCGCGCTCAGCGCGCCCAGGCGAACGGCGGAACGAATCAATGCCCCGGTTTTATGGCGATGAATACGCTCCAGCTGTTCCAGATTAACCTGACGTCCTTCCGCTTCAAGATCCAGCGCCTGACCGCCGCACATGCCGGCCACGCCGCTGGCCATGGCCAGTTCGGAAATCATTGCCAGACGGTCACGGTCAGCCACTTCGGCCATTGGCGCGTCGCTCAGAATCGAGAACGCCAGCGTCTGCAGGGCATCACCCGCCAGAATGGCATTCGCCTCGCCAAACTTGATGTGGCAGGTGGGTTGACCCCGACGCAAATCGTCGTCGTCCATCGCCGGGAGATCGTCGTGGATCAGCGAGTAGGCATGGATGCACTCAACGGCGGCTGCCGGGGCGTCCAGCGTGTTATCGCTGATGCCAAACATGTTGCCGGTGGCGTACACCAGGAACGGGCGCAGGCGCTTTCCACCCAAGAGTGCGCCATAGTGCATGGCTTCAACCAGAGGAGTGTTCTGAAAAGGCTGTGGCGCAATAAATCGGCGCAGGGCGTCGTTGGCACGCACGACGCGCGCCTGAAGCTCGTTGGCAAAATCCATTTACTCGGCGTCCGGTGTGAAAGGCGTGGTTTTCGCGTCTTCGCTGTCGGAAAGCAGGATCTGCACGCGCTGCTCGGCCTGCTGCAGTTTGACCTGCCCCTGGCGCGCCAGCTGCACGCCGCGCTCGAATTCGTTGAGCGCCTCTTCCAGCGGGAGATCGCCGCTCTCAAGACGGGTAACGATTTGCTCCAGTTCACTCAGCGCAGTTTCGAAACTGGCCGGTGCGTCGTTCTTCTTCGGCATAGTGAATTGACTCTTATATTCTCAGCCCCGACATGGTAACGGACTCAGGGCAATTATCAAATAACGCGCAATGTGCACAGGAGCGGCGCGATGGTGGTATACTTGCGCGCCTGGATGCAGCCACGGGTGTGGGCTGCTGTACTCTTTTCCATTACAAGCCTTAATACGCTTGCCTAAGAAACATTGCCGCCATGAAGTTTATCATTAAATTGTTCCCTGAAATCACCATCAAAAGCCAATCTGTGCGTTTGCGCTTTATTAAAATTCTCACCGGGAACATTCGTAACGTTTTAAAGCACTACGACGAAACCCTCGCCGTGGTGCGCCACTGGGACCACGTTGAGGTCCGTGCGAAAGACGAAAACAAACGTCAGGATATTCGCGACGCGCTGACCCGTATTCCAGGGATCCACCATATTCTGGAAGTGGAAGATGTCCCGTTCAGCGATATGCACGACATCTTCGAAAAAGCGCTGGTTCAGTACCGCGATCGGATCGAAGGCAAAACCTTTTGCGTGCGCGTGAAGCGTCGCGGTAAGCACGAATTCAGCTCCATTGAAGTGGAACGTTACGTTGGCGGCGGTTTGAACCAGCACGTTGAGACGGCGCGCGTGCGTCTGACCAACCCGGACGTGACCGTTAATCTGGAGATCGAAAACGATCGCCTGCTGTTGGTGAAAGGCCGTTATGAAGGTATCGGCGGCTTCCCGATCGGGACTCAGGAAGATGTTCTGTCCCTGATCTCCGGCGGCTTCGACTCCGGCGTCTCCAGCTATATGCTGATGCGCCGCGGCTGCCGCGTACACTACTGCTTCTTCAACCTGGGCGGCGCGGCGCACGAAATCGGCGTTCGTCAGGTGGCGCATTACCTGTGGAACCGCTTCGGCAGCTCTCACCGCGTGCGTTTCGTGGCAATCAATTTCGAACCGGTGGTCGGCGAAATCCTTGAGAAAGTGGACGACGGTCAGATGGGCGTTGTCCTCAAGCGTATGATGGTGCGTGCGGCATCCAAAGTGGCTGAACGCTACGGCGTGCAGGCGCTGGTCACAGGCGAAGCGCTGGGGCAGGTCTCCAGCCAGACGCTGACCAACCTGCGCCTGATCGACAACGTGTCTGATACCCTGATCCTGCGTCCGCTGATCTCCCACGACAAAGAGCACATCATCGACCTGGCGCGCGAAATCGGCACCGAAGATTTTGCCCGCACCATGCCGGAATACTGTGGCGTGATCTCAAAAAGCCCGACCGTCAAAGCGGTGAAGGCGAAGATCGAAGCGGAAGAAGAGAACTTCGATTTCAGCATTCTTGATAAAGTGGTGGAAGAAGCGTCCAACATTGATATCCGCGAGATCGCCCAGCAGACCGAGCAGGAAGTGGTAGAAGTGGAGACCGTGAGCGGTTTCGGCGCGAACGACGCGATTCTGGATATCCGCTCCATTGACGAGCAGGATGACAAGCCGCTGCAGGTTGACGGCGTCGAAGTGGTTTCTCTGCCGTTCTACAAGCTGAGCACGAAGTTTGGCGACCTCGACCAGAGCAAAACGTACCTGCTGTGGTGTGAGCGCGGGGTGATGAGTCGCCTGCAGGCGCTGTATCTGCGCGAGCAGGGCTTTGCCAATGTGAAGGTGTATCGTCCGTAGTTTCTCGCCCGGTGGCGCTTCTGTATGACCGGATACATAGGTGACAGATCAGACCGGGAACATAGGTAACACTTTTAGTCTATCCGCACCACACTCTGGGTTTTTCGGTCGTAGTACGCAAGCGTTATTCCGTTGAAGATGATGGCCTCCAGGCCATCATCCTGTTCTTCCAGCATGATGTACTCATCAGTCAGCGCTTCACTCAGGAACACCGTCCCCTTTTTCCCCATATAGAGTGTCCCCCTCGATTTCACCCTGTAGACCGTTCCTCCTGACGGATAGGCATAGTCAGGAACACGGCCATCCCACTGGCGCTTCGAGGGGTGCCACACCGTTCCGGGCGTTGCACCCGCCAGGGCTTCATGCGGTCTTTCGTAGTTAAATTCTTCCCGGTAGTCACTGAACCACCGCTGTTGTTCTTCCATCGTCATGAAGGTGTTCCCCTGCGCCAGCGCACTTTTCAGGGAACGGTGCATGCGTTCGTGCCGCCCGTTCTCTTCGGGATGGCCCCGCCGGATACGCTCCGGTCTGACGCCCAGCTTTATCAGCCAGACGGCAAGGCGACTTAACCCGGCGATACCCGTCCCTGCGAAGGGCTGACCATTATCGGTTCTCAGAACGTCCGGCAGACCGTACTCCAGGAACGCCTCCGTCAGACAGTGCCTGACGAAGGGCTCGCTCTCACGGTCTGTTCCACGGCAGCTCAGCAGATACCGGCTGTGGTTGTCGGTCAGGGTAAAGGGATGACAGTACTCTCTGCTCAGCAGCCTGAACTTGCCTTTAAAATCAGCGCTCCAGACCTGATTGTTTTCACTGATGCTGGTCAGGGGCCGGCGATTCCCCGGCGTTCTGCGCTTTCTCTTTCTGTCAGGTACCAGGCCTTCACGCTTGAGGATATCGCCGACAGTGCTGGCAGCAGGAACGGTAAAATCGACGTGATGATTGAGGAGCCACATCCGCAGTTTTTTCGGGCCCCAGTCAGGGTGTTTCTGACGCAGGGCAGTCAGGTGTCCGACGACCTCATCAGGAACCGTCCGGGAGTGGGAGCATGGTGCGCGCGACCGGTCAGAGAGAGAGGACAGGTCAAAAGGGTCAAAACGCTGAAGCCATTTGTAGCCGGTTTTGCGGCTGATACCAAAAAGACGGCAAAGAGCGGAGAAGGAGTCCGTACCTGCATGGCAGGCACGGATAAAATCAAGGCGTTGCATAGGTCGGGTCTCAGTCCAGGGCATAGCGAGTCTCCTCTTCTATGCCAGTTATAACTGTTACCCATGTATCCGGTCTAAAGTGTTACCCATGTTTCCGGTTCATACCCTTCGCTTACCGGGCCTACGGTACCGTGCATTTGTAGGCCGGGTAAGGCGTAGCCGCTACCCGGCTTTTTTTATGCACTACTCTTCATAGTAATTATAAATCCCCGCTGGCATCACCAGCGATGACGCCACTTCGTACGCCTTCTCGCGCCCGACCAGCAGGTCGATAATCTTTAAGCCAAAATCAATCGCGGTGCCCGGGCCCTGGCTGGTCAGCAGGTTGACGCGGGGATCCCAGACGACGCGCTTGTCCACCCATTGATCTTCCGGAATGGTGTCTTTCAGCCCCGGGAAGCCGGTCATGTTGCCAATGGGGAAGATATCGTGTGGAACCAAAACCGTTCCGGCCGCGGCACAAATGGCGGCGACGATGCGGCCGGATAAATGGAACTGACGCACGGTCTCAACCAGCAGCGGGCTGTCACGAAAACATTCCGCGCCCTTCAGCCCGCCGGGCAGCACGATGATGTCGTAATCTCCGTCAGCCACCTGTACCAACGGTGCATCTGCAAGGATTTTTACCCCGCGTGAACAGGTGATTGCCAGATTACCGTCGCTGGCGACGCTGGCGGTGGTGACCTTAATGCCGCCGCGCACCATCAGATCAATGGTGGTGACCGCTTCCATCTCTTCGCTACCAGGGGCGAGGCAGATCAGTGCCGACGCGCTCATATTCACTCTCCTTACGTTTAACCAGGTCATACAGACGGGCGTTTTCCGGCACCGCGATGCCGTGTGCGCGGGCGCGTTTTAGCAGATATCCCGTAATGTAGTCGATCTCCGTGTGGCGTAATGCCCGAACATCCTGCAGCATCGAGGAGATGTTCTCAGCTGTACTCTCAATAACCTGCTCGACATAACAGCGCAAATCGTCTGCTGAGGTATGCAAGCCTTCCCGCTCAACGACCGCCGCGACTTCTGCACACAGGGACGCCACCTCCTGCGGATGGTTTTTCAGTTCACCGTTCGGGCAGTTCCACAGCGCCGTCAGCGGGTTGATCACACAGTTGACGGCCAGCTTGCGCCAGAGTTGAGGGCGAATGTGGTTATGCCAGGCCACGTCCGGGAGCACCTTCTGCAGCACATCGGCAAGATAGCTGTAGTCCCCATCCTGCGTTCTGGCAGGCCCGATGTGCGTCACGCCGCTGGCGACATGCACGATGATGTTGCCGTCGCGGCGCGCAGCGTGGGTGGTCGTGGCCATCAGCAGGGGCTGCGGAACGCTTTTCAGCTCATCCAGGGTCCCCATGCCGTTATGCAGCAGCAGTATGGGCGAAGTGGGGGGGAGCTGCGCGGCCAGCGTTTTTACCGCGTCTGAGACCTGCCACGCTTTAAGCGTTACCAGTAAAAGGTCGCTTTGCGCCAGGAAATCAGGATCGTTCGCGGTGAGGGATTCGTTAAAGATGCTTCCGTCTTCACCAATCAGGTTTACACTGCAATAAGGCTGGGGCACGCGCAGCCAGCCCTGAACCTCATGTCCGTGCTTGCACAGTGCGGTCAGCCACAGCTGACCAAGCGCTCCGCATCCGAGCACCGTAATTTTCATTGTTCCTCCTCACCTGCAACTGCGCCAGGTGTTACAGCTTAATTATACAGCTAAGCTTCTGTTGAGTTATGCCTCGTAGCGGGTATTATGCAACGCAACAAAAGTGAAGGGAGAAGAAAAGATGCCATCTTTCGATATTGTTTCCGAAGTTGATATCCAGGAAGTTCGCAACGGCGTTGAGAACGCAACCCGCGAAGTTGAGTCACGTTTCGATTTTCGTGGCGTTGAGGCGTCGTTTGAGCTGAACGACGCAAATAAGACCATTAAGGTGCTGAGCGAGTCTGATTTCCAGGTGAATCAGCTGCTCGACATTCTGCGCGCCAAGCTGTTGAAGCGCGGCATCGAAGGGACCTCACTGGACGTGCCGGAAGAGTTCGTCCACAGCGGCAAAACGTGGTTTGTTGAAGCGAAGCTGAAGCAGGGCATCGAGAGCGCGGTGCAGAAGAAGATTGTGAAGCTCATCAAAGACAGCAAGCTGAAGGTGCAGGCGCAGATCCAGGGCGAAGAGATTCGCGTGACCGGTAAGTCCCGCGATGACCTCCAGTCGGTGATGGCGCTGGTGCGCGGCGGCGATCTGGGGCAGCCGTTCCAGTTTAAAAACTTCCGCGATTAATATAAAAAGCCCGGTTTAACCGGGCTTTTTTTCAGGCTTTCAGCGTCTGCTCGACCTCAAAGCGGTTGGTCACCTTGCTGTCAATTTTGACGTAAGCGCTGCGCTCTTCGGGAACAATCAGCACCTCCGTGACGCCTTCTTTTGCTTCCAGACGCTGTTTCAGCGCATCGCTAATCTCCACATCATCCGGGATTTCTACGCGCAGGCTGCTCACGTAGCGCGGCTCTTTCATGGTGCCGGCGACCAGCAGCCAGACTGTCGCCAGCAGCGCGCCCGCGAGAAACACGGTTTGCGAATCAAAGAGTCCGTCCACCCAGCCACCAAGCGAGCCGCCGATTGCCACGCCGAGGAACTGGCTGGTGGAGTAAATACCCATCGCCGTGCCTTTGTAACCGGCGGGGGACTCTTTGCTGATCAGCGACGGCAGCAGGGCTTCCATCAGGTTAAATGCCAGGAAGAACAGCTGCACGCCGGCAATCAGCTCCCAGAAGTGCGGGCCGGCGCCCCAGAGCACGATCTCGGCAATCAGCAGGACCGCCACGCAGCCCACGAAGACGCGCTTCATTTTGCGCTTCACTTCGGCGTAGATGATGAACGGCACGACGGAGACAAACGAAATCAACATCGTGACCAGATAGATTTTCCAGTGCTCAGCCGCCGGGAAACCCGCTGCGGCAAGCTGGCCGGGAAGGGCGACAAAGGTCGACATCAGCAGAATGTGCAGGCACATAATGCCGAAATTCAGCTTAAGCAGGCGCGGCTCGACAATCACCTTGCTGAAGCAGCCTTTTACCATGCCGGATTCACGGTTCAGAACGTGGTTTTTGCTGTCCGGCACCACCCACAGGGTTAAGGCAATGCCGAGGGTTGCCAGCACGGCAATCATCCAGAACAGGGCGTGCAGGCCGAGCGCATGGGTGATTATCGGGCCCAGCACCATCGCAATCGCAAACGTCACGCCAAAGCTGACGCCGATAAAGGCCATGGCTTTGGTGCGGTTCTGCTCGCGGGTTAAGTCTGACAGCAGCGCCATCACCGCGGCGGCAATCGCGCCGGAGCCCTGCAGGGCGCGGCCAAGAATAATCCCCCAGATGGAGTGGGAGAGGGCGGCAATGACGCTTCCGAGCACAAAGACCAGCAGCCCGCCGACAATCAGCGGTTTGCGGCCCACCCGGTCAGAGAGCAGGCCAAACGGGATCTGGAACACCGCCTGCGCCAGACCATAAATGCCAATGGCGAGGCCAATCAGCGCCTCGCTGGCCCCCTGCAGCGCCATACCGTATGTGGTCAGAACAGGCAGGACCATAAACATGCCAAGCATCCGTAGCGAGAAGACAGTCCCTAAGCCCCAGGTCGCGCGTAGCTCGCCTGGCGTCATTTTATAATCGTTCATTACCACCTCAGTTCAAAAGCAGGCCATAGTGTAGTGCGGGGAAGGGGCGGGGTAAATAAAGGGTTATTTAACAAATATTACATGCGTTATTAATGGATTTTATGAATAAAAAAGGGTGCCGAAGCACCCCTTTATTCACCTGTTGTGGCTTACCAGACGTAAGTCAGCAGGTTATGTGAATCTGGCACCATGAAATCCACGGACATCATCACGGACAGTGAGGTGATGGCCACAATCGAGAACACAAACAGCTTGCGCGCCCAGACTTTGTCATCTTCCACTTTGTAACCGCGCAGCGCCATGCCGAGCCACCAGACGCTCACCGCAGCCGCTACTGCCAGATATTTGTATCCGGCGTAACCACCCAGAGAGAGCATCAGCGTTGCCACGGCAAAGGCGATGATGTACAGCGTGATGTGGTTCTTGGCAACGGAGATGCCCTTCACGACCGGCAGAACCGGGATGTTCGCTGCCTGATAATCCTTAAAGCGGAAAATCGCGATGGCATAGGAGTGCGGCATCTGCCACAGGCTAAAGATAGCCAGCAGGATCAGCGCACCGCTATCGAACTCGTTCGTGACCGCGCAGTAGCCAATCACCGGCGGCGCAGCGCCGGAGAGAGAACCAATCAGCGTGCCGTAGACGGAGTGACGTTTCATATACAGGCTATAGATGCCCACATACACCACGAACCCCATCACCCCTAGCCAGCAGGCCAGCGGGTTAGCACCAAACCACAGCAGCATAAAGCCAGCAATACCCAGCAAGGTGGCGTACACCAGCGAGACGGAAGGGGCGATCAGGCCTTTCACCAGCACCCGATTTTTGGTCCTTTCCATCTTCTTGTCGATATCCATGTCGATGTAGTTGTTAAATACACAACCGGACGCAACAACCAGTGACACACCGACCAGCGTGTAGATAAAGAGGGCGTAATCAATGCTGCCCTTAGAGGCCAGCAGGAACCCTCCGATCACGGAGATCAGGTTGCCAAAGATGATGCCTGGTTTCGTTACTTGCAGGTATTGCTTAAACATACTCGCCGCTCTTAGTGAACCATCATGTTGTAGTTGAGGTTCCACATAATCCAGATGGAACCGACTACCAGGATAGCGATGATAATCACGGTAAAGATAAAGGCGGTCATGTTCCAGCCTTCATCGGACTTGGTGTTCATGTGCAGGAAGCAAACCAGATGCACCAGAATCTGAATCACCGCGGTCACCAGGATTGCACCCAGGATAACCGGCTTAGACGCAGAACCGCTCATCACCATCCAGAACGGGATCACCGTCAGGATGATCGACAGGATGAAACCTGTCATGTAGGTTTTTACGCTGCCGTGGGAAGCGCCATGATCGTTAGAATGACTCATTACATCGCCCCCATCAGATAGACAACAGAGAACACACAGATCCACACCACGTCCAGGAAGTGCCAGAACAGGCTCAGGCACAGGATACGGGTACGGTTAGTACTGGTCAGGCCGCGACGGGAGATCTGGAACATCAGTACTGCCATCCAGATCAGACCGGAGGTCACGTGCAGACCGTGGGTGCCAACCAGCGCGAAGAACGCGGACAGGAAGCCACTGCGATCCGGGCCGAAGCCTTCCATGATCAGGTGATGGAATTCATAGATTTCCATCCCGATAAATCCAGCACCAAACAACCAGGTCAACGCCAGCCAGGAGACAACCTGGCTCTTGTTGTTTTTGTACATGGCGATAGCCGCCATGCCGTAGGTGATGGAGCTGAATAACAGCAGTGCGGTTTCAACCAGAACGAACGGCAGTTCAAAGATGTCCTTGCCGGTCGGGCCGCCCGCTGTGCCGTTCACCAGAACGGCATAGGTCGCGAACAGACAGCAGAACAGAATGCAGTCGCTCATCAGGTAGATCCAGAAACCGAAGACTTTGGTCGGTCCTGTATCGTGGTGCGCATGTTCATGCGCGTGGGCAGTTGAGTGCGCCAGAGTATCAGTTGCCATTTTTCAGCCCCGCTTTAGAAATCTCGTCGAAATGCTGATTTTCCAGCTTTTCAACTTCACGGACTGGTACGTAGTAGTCCACGTCCTCGTCAAAGCTCTTCACAATCCAGCTGATTACGATGCCAGCAAAGCCAACAATCGCCATCCACCAGATGTGCCAGATCATTGCGAAACCAAATACCGTTGCGAAGGCGGCAATCACGATGCCCGCACCGCTGTTTTTCGGCATATGGATCTCTTCGTAATGAGCAGGTTGCTTGTACGCTTCACCTTTTTCTTTCATTTCCCAGAATGCGTCACGTTCATGAACCTGAGGCACGATGGCAAAGTTATAGAAAGGCGGTGGAGAAGAGGTCGCCCACTCCAGCGTACGGCCACCCCATGGGTCACCGGTCAGGTCACGGTTCTGGTCGCGGTCGCGAATAGACACGTAGAACTGAATCAGCTGAGACGCGATACCACAGGCAATCAGCACGGCACCGCCCGCTGCAACCATCAGCATTGGGTGGAACTGCGGATCGATCTGCTGGCTCAGACGACGGGTCATACCCATGAAGCCCAGCACGTACAGCGGCATAAAGGCGACGAAGAAGCCGATGATCCAGAACCAGAACGCGCGTTTACCCCATTTTTCGTTCAGCGTGAAGCCGAACGCTTTTGGCCACCAGTAGGTTACGCCAGCGAAGCAGCCGAAGACCACGCCACCGATGATAACGTTATGGAAGTGCGCAATCAGGAACAGACTGTTGTGCAGAACGAAGTCAGCACCCGGTACCGCCAGCAGTACGCCGGTCATCCCACCTACGGAGAAGGTCACGATGAAGCCGATGGTCCACAGCATTGCTGAGTGGAACACGATACGGCCCTGATACATGGTGAACAGCCAGTTGAAGATCTTCACCCCGGTCGGGATGGCGATAATCATGGTGGTAATACCGAAGAAGGCGTTTACGTTCGCGCCCGCACCCATGGTGAAGAAGTGGTGCAGCCAAACGATGAACGACAGAACGGTAATACACACGGTTGCCCACACCAGAGAGGTGTAACCAAACAGACGTTTACGCGAGAAGGTTGCCGCGATTTCGGAGAACACACCGAATACAGGCAGAACCAGGATGTAAACTTCCGGGTGACCCCATGCCCAAATCAGGTTGATGTACATCATCATGTTGCCACCCATATCGTTCGTGAAGAAATGGGTGCCCAGGTAGCGGTCCAGGGTCAGCAGCGCGATGGTAACAGTCAGAATTGGGAAGGACGCAATAATCAGGATGTTGGCGCACAGAGATGCCCAGGTAAATACCGGCATCTTGAACATGGTCATGCCAGGGGCACGCATCTTGATAATGGTCACGAAGAAGTTGATACCGGTCAGGGTCGTACCGACACCGGAGAGCTGAAGCGCCCAAATCCAGTAGTCGACGCCAACGCCCGGGCTGTACTCAATTCCTGACAGCGGTGGGTAAGCCAGCCAGCCGGTCTGCGCGAATTCGCCCACACCCAGTGACAGGTTAACCAGAATAACGCCGACAACGGTGAACCAGAAGCTCAGGTTGTTCAGGAACGGGAACGCAACGTCGCGCGCGCCGATTTGCAGCGGAACGACCACGTTCATCAGACCGATAACCAGCGGCATCGCCACGAAGAAGATCATGATAACGCCGTGGGCGGTAAAGATCTGATCGTAGTGGTGCGGTGGCAGGAAGCCGGCTTCACCCGCAGACGCGAGCGCCTGCTGGCTACGCATCATGATCGCATCCGCAAAGCCACGAATTAACATGACGATACCGACGATGCAGTACATGATACCGAGTTTTTTGTGGTCAACCGAAGTCAGCCACTCATTCCACAGGTAGCTCCACTTACCGAAGTAAGTGATCAGGCCAACTAAGGCCGCGCCACCGATGATAATTGCAGCCACCGTAACCATGATAATCGGTTCATGGTAGGGCACTGCATCCAGTGTCAATTTTCCGAACATTTTCTTCCTCGGCCCCTTAGTGAGCGGTTTCCGCGTGGCTCATGTCCATGCCTTCCATACCTTCGTGCGCGCTGTGCTCGCCTTCCGGCTGGGTCATGTCCATGCTCTTGCCGTGATCCATAAATTTGCCAATAACGTCTTTGAACAAATCAGGCTTCACGTTAGAGAAGTACTCCACCTTGTTGTATTCGCTAGGTGCAGCCACTTTTTCGAACGCCGCCATGTCAGACATGGTGTTTGGAGACTGTTTCGCTTTTTCAACCCACTGGTCGAAAGCGGCACGGTCTGGCGTTGCAATAGCTTTGAACTTCATACCTGAGAAGCCCGGGCCGCTATAGCTGGCGGAGATACCATCGTAGGTGCCTGCTTCATTCGCGATCAGATGCAGGTTAGTCTGCATACCGGCCATCGCGTAAATCTGGCTACCCAGACGCGGGATGAAGAAGGAGTTCATTACGGAGTTGGAGGTCACTTTGAACTGAACCGGAGTGTTCGCCGGGAAGGCGATTTCATTCACGGTAGCAATGCCCTGCTCTGGATAGATGAAGAACCATTTCCAGTCCATGGAGACCACTTCAATGGTAATCGGTTTTTCATCGTGAACCAGCGGCTTGCTTGGCTCAAGTGCGTGAGTGGTTTTCCAGGTCAGTACGGCAAGGAACAGGATGATCAGGATAGGTACCGTCCAGACCACAGCTTCCACTTTGTTGGAGTGTGACCAGTTCGGGCTATACTTCGCATCTTTATTGCTCGCACGATACTTCCAGGCGAAACCAACAGCCATCAAAATGGCTGGAATAACCACAATCAACATCAGGCCAAAAGCCGTCAATATCAGTGAACGTTGTTCCAGTCCAATCTGTCCTTTGGGGTCTAGTAGTGCAGAATCACAGCCACTGAGTAATACAGTGCCTGCGAATAATGACAACCATCCCAAACTTTTATTGTATTTCCTGAGTCTCATTTAACGACCTCAATTCCACGGGAGTCTGGTGGCGTTTAAAGTGTGCGGGCATTTTACGGGAAGGTTACATTACTGTAAACATCATTAGGCCTGTGTCAGGAAGGTGTTACCGGGTTCTGCCGCACGTGTCACAAGTGTTGCAAATTATGTCGGTTTTTATGACCGAAGCCGCATGAGATGGGCTTTATAACGAAAGGACCCCCAAGCATACCCTAAAAGGGACAATTGGTATAACCATTGTTAAAAATAAACAAAAAATTAACAATTAATTATCAATAAAAAGACATCTAAAAAACGAAAAATCAAACTATCGCATGCTGAATCGTTTAATGAAAAATAGCGTTTTGGGACCAGAGCCAATAATTTCCAAATCCTATCCCGCACAAAACAACAAATATTTTTTTTAGTCGATGGTGGCTATTTCACCGTTATAATTTCGGTTGGTGATTACAACGGGAAATAACCTTTCGCATTTTTCTTCAGGTCAGCTGCGTTTTACGCAACGCCATGAAATCGAGCAGACCGCCCGTCAGGATCCCAACGATGGCCAGCAGGGCTCCGGCGTCCAGCAGAAGGGCCTCAAACGGGAGCGCCAGTGGTGTGCTGGCATTAATAATGAGCACGATAAGCCAGAGTGCCAGCGCAACACAGCCCATCATTAACAGACGTAACGCAAAACGGTAGGCGCGGTGATATTCAGTTCGTGGCATAAAGTGTTCGGTCCGCTGGGTATATTCCAGCGTCTGGCGACAGACCAGCAACAATAAAATCCCCGGCACGGCAGCCACGACGGAGAAAAGATAAAACGTTGGCCAACCGTGGGCTTCCACAAACCAGCCGGCAATCGGACCTACGTAAACGCGGCCAACGGCAGAGAGCGCCGAGAGCAGCGCGAACTGCGTGGCGGAAAATGATTTGTTGCACAGGGTCATCAGCAGGGCGACAAAGGCTGCTGTCCCCATACCGCCGCAGAGATTTTCGAAGAACACCGCAGCGGCCATGCTGATCATATGTTTGTCGGTAATCGACAGCAGCCAGTAGCCCGCGTTAGAGGCGCCCTGAAGAATGCCGAAGATCAGCAGTGCGCGGAACAGCGTCAGGCGCTGCATCAGCACGCCACCGTAAAGTGCCCCGACAATGGTTGCAAACAGCCCCAGCGTTTTATTCACTACCCCCACTTCACCGGCATCAAAACCGACACCGCGGATCAGGAAGGTGGTGGTCAGGCTCATGGCAAAGGCGTCGCCAAGCTTATAAAGGACGATCAGCAGCAGGATCAGCCAGGCGTTGTTGCGGCCAAAGAAGTCGCGCAGCGGTTCGGCCACGGCCTGCTCCAGCGAGCGGGGAACCGGAATAACGTCGCTCGGTTCGGGGGCAAAGAGCGTGGCGATAATGCAGGGGATAAGCAGGGCGGCCATTAGCCAGTACATGCCCTGCCAGCCGAGGTAACGGTCGGCCAGCCACAGCGCCAGCCCGCCAGAGACCAGCATCCCGAGGCGATAGCCCAGCACGCTGATGGCCGCACCGGCACCGCGTTCTTCCGCAGGTAACACGTCCGTCTTCCAGGCGTCGAACACGATATCCTGAGAGGCGGAACAGAAGGCAATCACCACCGCAAGCGCGGCCATCCAGCGCAGCTGCGTGGTGGGCTCAAGAAACCCCATCGCCGCGATGGCCAGCAGCAGCAGGACCTGCGTCATCACCAGCCAGCCGCGGCGACGCCCGAGGAACGGCGGCGTATAGCGATCCATCACCGGCGACCACAGGAACTTGAAGACATAGGCCTGGCCGACAAGCGAGAAGAAACCAATGGTTTTGAGATCGATGTTCTCGACCGTCATCCACGCCTGAAGCGTGCCGGAGGTGAGCGCGAGGGGTAAACCCGAGGCAAAGCCGAGGATCAGCAGAATCGCTGATTTCGGTTGCTGGAAAATGCGTAAGTAATGGCTGGACATGTTCTTATAAGACTGACCCGGTGTTACACCGGGTCAGTGAGCAGGATTAACGTGCGTTCTGCTTGATAAAGTCGTGGATGCTGGTGTCCTGCGCCATATCGGCGATGGTATCGGTCAGCACGCTGTTAACGGCGTTAGCAATGTTCTGGTTGGATGCCTGGAACGCACCTTCAACAGAGTAGCTCGCGCGGTAGTTTTTGGTCATCTTGTTGCCATTCTTCGCGGTGGCAATGATGGCGATATCCGCTTTGGTGGCGATGTTGTAGCGCACGTTGCCCTGTGACACGTCAGCGTACAGGTTGTTGACGATGATCTGCAGATCAACCGCACCGCTTGGGCCGATCATATAGCCGCGAGCGGTCATTTGTTTCTCCAGCACTTCCTGCAGCAGGAAGCGCAGGTCACGGGACGCGGTGAGCGTCACCTGCTGGTTATCGCGGGTCACTTTTGCCAGCGCCTGATCCTGACGCTGATCGGCACCGTTAATGCTCACGGTGACGCCCATCAGGCTTGGGTCCTGCTGAGGCAGGGTGATTTTTGGTGAGACATCAATGGTGGTAGGCGGGGTAGCACAGCCTGCCAGCATAAAAAGGGCTACCAATGGAAAGAAGAGTTTTTTTAACATTTTTAAGTTCTCACGAATCGTAAGCATAATAGAGAGAAAAATTGCCGCCATCATAACATCGCCAACGGTCAGGGGAAGTGGTCAACGCATGTAAATTCATCGTCTTGTCTGAAAACTGACCAGCTCACTCATTTTCTCCTTTCACGGATGATAAAAGGTATGAGCCTCACAGTTAACTTCATTCGTTTGAATGAGAAAATCGGACGAAAGCTAAATATTTGTTGTCAATGTGTAATGGAAACGGTAAAAGCGGCTAATATTTAAAGGGATGGGTGACATCCTGGCGTTGTCGGAGGAGTAATTTCATGATGATACGTGAGCATATAGAAGATAAATTAAGGGCAGCGTTCAACCCTGTGTTCCTCGAAGTCGTCGACGAAAGCTATCGTCATAACGTACCGGCAGGTTCTGAAAGCCACTTTAAAGTGGTTCTGGTTAGCGATCGCTTCACGGGAGAACGTTTCCTGAACCGACATCGCTTGATCTACAGCACCTTGACGGAAGAGCTCTCCACGACCGTGCATGCGCTGGCACTGCATACCTACACCATTAAGGAATGGGAAGGCTTGCAGGATACGGTTTTCGCATCGCCGCCCTGTCGCGGTGCAGGCACTATCGCCTGATAAATCGGATTTGCAACGGCTGGAGCTTTTCCAGTATGTTGCTTACAGATTTCCTCAAAACGGCCTTCGGGCCGTTTTGTTTTGTCTGAGTTTTGAGCGGATGGTGCGATTTTAAGGCTAAAAATAGCCTTAAAGTGTGAAAAAAGCCGCAGCAACATGCCCCAACCGTTCTCGACTCACCTAAGTGATGCCGCTATAATGCCGCGTCTTATTGAATGTCTTCGGGATGATTCTGGCGACAGGGAATGTGAATCTGCACTAAGAGAGCATCCCGGTATAACAGACAGATTCAGAGTTGACCGAGCACTGTGATTTTTTTGAGGTAACAAGATGCAAGTTTCAGTTGAAACCACTCAAGGCCTTGGCCGCCGTGTAACGATTACTATCGCTGCTGACAGCATCGAAACTGCTGTGAAAAGCGAGCTGGTCAACGTAGCAAAAAAAGTACGTATTGACGGCTTCCGTAAGGGCAAAGTACCAATGAATGTTGTTGCTCAGCGTTATGGCGCTTCCGTGCGTCAGGATGTGCTGGGTGAACTGATGAGCCGCAACTTTATCGATGCGATCATCAAAGAAAAAATCAATCCGGCCGGTGCGCCAAACTACGTTCCAGGCGAATACAAACTGGGCGAAGACTTCACCTACTCCGTAGAGTTTGAAGTGTATCCGGAAGTTGAGCTGAAAGGTCTGGAATCTATCGAAGTTGAAAAACCGATTGTCTCCGTGACTGACGAAGACGTTGACGGCATGCTGGACACCCTGCGTAAGCAGCAGGCGAACTGGAAAGAGAAAGAAGGCGCTGTTGACGCGGAAGACCGCGTAACCATCGACTTCACCGGTTCTGTAGACGGCGAAGAGTTCGAAGGCGGCAAAGCGTCTGACTTCGTACTGGCAATGGGCCAGGGTCGTATGATCCCAGGCTTCGAAGACGGTATCAAAGGCCACAAGGCTGGCGAAGAGTTCACCATCGACGTGACCTTCCCGGAAGAGTACCACGCTGAAAACCTGAAAGGTAAAGCAGCGAAGTTCGTCATCAACCTGAAGAAAGTGGAAGAGCGCGAACTGCCAGAACTGACTGAAGAGTTCATCAAACGTTTCGGCGTGGAAGACGGTTCTGTTGCTGGCCTGCGTACCGAAGTGCGTAAAAACATGGAGCGCGAGCTGAACGGTGCTGTGCGTAACCGCGTGAAGTCTCAGGCGATCGAAGGCCTGGTGAAAGCCAACGAAATCGACGTTCCTGCTGCCCTGATCGACAGCGAAATCGACGTTCTGCGCCGTCAGGCTGCACAGCGTTTCGGTGGCAACCAGCAGCAAGCGATGGAACTGCCGCGCGAGCTGTTCGAAGAGCAGGCAAAACGCCGCGTTGTGGTTGGCCTGCTGCTGGGCGAAGTGATTCGTACCCACGAGCTGAAAGCTGACGAAGAGCGTGTGAAAGGCCTGATCGAAGAGATGGCTTCTGCATACGAAGATCCATCAGAAGTGATCGAGTTCTACGGTAAGAACAAAGAGCTGATGGACAACATGCGCAACGTTGCCCTGGAAGAGCAGGCTGTTGAAGCGGTACTGGCGAAAGCGAAAGTGACCGAAAAAGCGACCTCTTTCAACGAACTGATGAACCAGCAGGCGTAATTTCGCCCCAACGGTTTAAAGTTTGAACAGAAAACCCGTTGCCTTGCGGCAGCGGGTTTTTTTTATCGCAGCCAGAGCCCAGGAAGAGTGCTAAAACGCCCTTTCGGTGTTAGCGTAACAACAAAAGGTTGTTATGCTTGAAATAGGGCACTGTGAACCCCATAAGTACGTAATCATGATGAATGAGACTGGCTGATAATCCGTCCGTAAGGTTACAATCAGTACAGCAGGTGTTTTCAATTTTGATCCAGGAGACGGAAATGTCATACAGTGGCGAACGAGATAACTTTGCACCCCATATGGCTCTGGTGCCAATGGTTATTGAACAGACCTCACGTGGTGAGCGTTCTTTTGATATCTATTCCCGTCTGCTCAAGGAACGCGTTATCTTTCTGACCGGCCAGGTGGAAGACCACATGGCTAACCTGATCGTGGCGCAGATGCTGTTTCTGGAAGCGGAAAACCCGGAAAAAGACATTTACCTGTACATTAATTCCCCGGGTGGCGTGATTACCGCAGGGATGTCCATTTATGACACCATGCAATTCATCAAACCGGATGTCAGCACGATCTGTATGGGTCAGGCCGCATCTATGGGCGCGTTCCTGTTAACTGCAGGGGCGAAGGGTAAGCGATTCTGCTTGCCGAATTCCCGCGTGATGATTCACCAGCCGCTGGGCGGTTACCAGGGGCAGGCGACGGATATCGAAATCCACGCCCGCGAAATCCTGAAAGTAAAAGCGCGCATGAATGAACTTATGGCGCAGCATACGGGTCAACCTCTCGAGCAGATCGAGCGCGATACCGAGCGCGATCGCTTCCTCTCTGCTTCAGAGGCAGTTGAGTACGGCTTAGTCGACTCCGTGTTGACCCATCGTAATTGATGCCCGCGACGCGAGTGTGCCGCTATACTAAGGTAGGGCGGCACGCTGCTTGATGCAGCTTGCGTCTTAGAATGGCATTTGCGTCGTCATGTGCGGCACAAAGAACTTAAAAAGAGGTTTGGACTCATGACAGATAAACGCAAAGATGGTTCGGGCAAACTGCTGTACTGCTCTTTTTGCGGCAAAAGCCAGCATGAAGTGCGTAAACTGATTGCCGGGCCGTCCGTGTATATCTGCGACGAATGCGTCGATTTATGTAACGACATCATTCGCGAAGAGATTAAAGAAGTCGCACCGCACCGTGAGCGCAGCGCGCTGCCAACGCCGCATGAAATTCGTCATCACCTTGACGACTACGTCATCGGCCAGGAGCAGGCCAAGAAAGTGCTGGCGGTAGCGGTCTATAACCACTACAAACGCCTGCGTAACGGCGATACCAGCAATGGCGTGGAACTGGGTAAAAGTAACATTCTGCTCATCGGCCCAACCGGTTCCGGTAAAACGCTGCTGGCTGAAACCCTGGCGCGTCTGCTTGATGTTCCGTTCACCATGGCGGATGCCACCACCCTGACCGAAGCCGGTTACGTGGGTGAGGACGTCGAAAACATCATCCAGAAACTGCTGCAGAAGTGCGATTACGACGTACAGAAAGCCCAGCGCGGGATTGTTTACATCGATGAGATCGACAAGATCTCCCGTAAATCCGACAACCCGTCCATCACTCGTGACGTATCGGGTGAAGGCGTACAGCAGGCACTGCTGAAGCTGATCGAAGGTACGGTTGCCGCCGTTCCGCCACAGGGTGGTCGTAAACATCCGCAGCAGGAGTTCCTGCAGGTTGATACCTCCAAGATCCTGTTCATCTGTGGCGGTGCCTTTGCTGGTCTGGATAAAGTCATCTCCCACCGTGTTGAAACCGGCTCCGGCATTGGTTTTGGCGCAACGGTGAAATCCACATCCGAAAAACCGAACGAAGGCGAGCTCCTGGCACAGGTTGAACCAGAAGATCTGATCAAATTCGGTCTGATCCCTGAATTCATCGGTCGTCTGCCGGTTGTGGCTACGCTGAATGAGCTGAGTGAAGAGGCGCTGATCCAGATCCTGAAAGAGCCGAAAAATGCGCTGACCAAGCAGTATCAGGCGCTGTTCAATCTGGAAGGGGTTGATCTGGAATTCCGCGACGAAGCGCTGGATGCGATTGCCAAAAAAGCAATGAGCCGCAAAACCGGCGCGCGTGGCCTGCGTTCTATCGTTGAAGCGGCACTGCTCGACACCATGTACGATCTGCCGTCGATGGAAGACGTTGAGAAAGTGGTGATTGACGAGTCGGTCATCAGCGGTCAAACCAAACCGCTGCTGATTTACGGCAAACCGGAAGCCCAGCAGGCATCTGGCGAATAATTCACCAAATCATACAAGCAGTTAATCAAAAAGGGGGGATTTTATCTCCCCTTTACTTTTTCCGTATTCATAGCGTTGAATGTGTGGGAAACATCCCCATATACTGGATACATGTTAATGGTTATGTGAAGCACAGTGACATGACCAGCTTACCTGGCGGACACTAACTAAGAGAGAGCTCTATGAATCCTGAGCGTTCTGAACGCATTGAAATCCCCGTATTGCCGTTGCGCGATGTGGTGGTTTATCCGCACATGGTCATACCCTTATTTGTAGGGCGGGAAAAATCTATCCGTTGCCTCGAAGCCGCTATGGATCATGATAAAAAAATCATGCTGGTGGCGCAGAAAGAAGCATCAACGGATGAGCCGGGTGTAAACGATCTTTTCACCGTCGGGACCGTGGCCTCTATTTTGCAGATGCTGAAGCTGCCTGACGGCACCGTGAAGGTGCTGGTAGAAGGCCTGCAGCGTGCGCGTATTACCACTCTGTCAGACGACGGCGAACACTTCTCTGCGAAGGCAGAGTACCTTGATTCGCCTGAACTTGATGAGCGCGAACAGGAAGTGCTGGTGCGCACCGCGATTAGCCAGTTTGAAGGCTATATCAAGCTGAACAAGAAAATCCCACCAGAAGTGCTGACGTCGCTGAACAGCATCGACGATCCTGCACGTCTGGCGGACACCATCGCTGCCCATATGCCGCTGAAGCTGGCTGACAAACAGTCCGTGCTGGAAATGTCCGACGTTAACGAACGTCTGGAATACCTGATGGCGATGATGGAGTCTGAAATCGATCTGCTGCAGGTTGAGAAGCGTATTCGCAACCGCGTGAAAAAGCAGATGGAAAAATCTCAGCGTGAGTACTATCTGAATGAGCAAATGAAGGCCATTCAGAAAGAGCTGGGCGAGATGGACGACGCGCCGGACGAAAACGAAGCACTGAAGCGCAAGATCGATGCGGCGAAGATGCCGAAAGAGGCGAAAGAGAAAGCGGAAGCAGAACTGCAGAAGCTGAAAATGATGTCTCCGATGTCGGCTGAAGCGACCGTGGTTCGCGGCTACATTGAGTGGATGGTACAGGTTCCTTGGAACGCCCGCAGCAAGGTCAAAAAAGACCTGCGTCAGGCGCAGGAAATCCTGGATACCGACCACTACGGCCTGGAACGTGTGAAAGACCGCATTCTTGAGTACCTTGCGGTACAGAGCCGTGTGAATAAAATTAAAGGCCCGATTCTGTGCCTGGTAGGACCGCCGGGGGTGGGTAAAACCTCTCTGGGCCAGTCCATCGCTAAAGCGACCGGACGTAAGTATATCCGTATGGCGCTGGGCGGCGTACGCGATGAAGCGGAAATCCGCGGTCACCGCCGTACCTACATCGGTTCTATGCCGGGTAAACTGATCCAGAAGATGGCGAAAGTGGGCGTTAAAAACCCGCTGTTCCTGCTCGATGAGATCGACAAAATGTCGTCGGACATGCGTGGTGACCCTGCGTCTGCGCTGCTGGAGGTGCTTGATCCAGAACAGAACGTGGCGTTCAGCGATCACTACCTGGAAGTGGATTACGACCTGAGCGACGTGATGTTTGTCGCGACGTCGAACTCCATGAATATTCCGGCCCCGCTGCTGGACCGTATGGAAGTGATCCGTCTCTCCGGCTATACCGAAGACGAGAAGCTGAACATCGCGAAACAGCACCTGCTGCCGAAACAGATTGAGCGTAACGCGCTGAAAGCCAACGAGCTGACCGTCGAGGACAGCGCGATTATTGGCATCATCCGCTACTATACCCGTGAAGCGGGCGTGCGTAGCCTTGAGCGTGAAATCTCTAAACTGTGCCGTAAGGCGGTGAAACAGCTGTTGCTGGATAAGAGCCTGAAACACATCACGATTAATGGTGATAACCTGCATGCCTATCTCGGCGTTCAACGCTTCGACTATGGTCGCGCGGATAACGAAAACCGCGTTGGCCAGGTCACCGGTCTGGCATGGACGGAAGTGGGCGGCGATCTGCTGACCATCGAAACCGCCTGTGTACCGGGTAAAGGCAAGCTGACCTATACCGGCTCGCTGGGTGAAGTGATGCAGGAGTCCATTCAGGCGGCGCTGACCGTGGTGCGCGCGCGCGCGGAGAAACTGGGTATCAACCCGGATTTCTACGAAAAACGCGACATCCACGTACACGTACCTGAAGGGGCGACGCCGAAAGATGGTCCAAGCGCGGGTATTGCCATGTGTACCGCTCTGGTTTCTTGCCTGACAGGTAACCCGGTGCGTGCTGATGTGGCAATGACCGGTGAAATCACCCTGCGCGGTCAGGTTCTGCCAATCGGTGGCTTAAAAGAAAAACTGCTGGCGGCGCATCGTGGTGGGATCAAAACCGTATTGATCCCTTACGAAAACAAACGCGATCTGGAAGAGATTCCGGACAACGTGATTGCCGATCTGCAGATCCATCCTGTTAAGCGAATTGAGGAAGTACTTAGTCTCGCATTGCAGAATGAACCGTCAGGAATGCAGGTTGTAACCGCAAAATAGTGACCTCGCGCAAAGAGCGTCAATAAAAACAAGGCTGGTAAGTCATTTCGCACTTGCCAGCCTTTTTTTGTATAGCTAATTTAGATTGCTGATTAGGTCAGCCATCAACAACGGGTGTTGTAAGGTCATGGCAGGCCTGATATAACTGCTGCGCGGTCGCGTTGTGAAGGATTCAGGCGCGATATAAATTATAAAGAGAGGAAGAGAACAGTGAATAAATCTCAACTGATTGACAAAATTGCTGCTGGTGCTGATATTTCTAAAGCTGCAGCTGGACGTGCGTTAGATGCATTAATTGCTTCTGTTACTGAATCTCTGCAGGCTGGGGACGACGTTGCACTGGTAGGCTTCGGTACTTTTGCTGTTAAAGAGCGTGCTGCCCGTACTGGCCGCAACCCTCAGACCGGTAAAGAGATCACCATTGCTGCCGCTAAAGTGCCGGGTTTCCGTGCAGGTAAAGCGCTGAAAGACGCAGTAAACTGATTGCTTTCCCGTTTCAGGGAAGCCGGATAGTACAAGGGCGCATCGTTTGATGTGCCTTTTTTGTTTGTCCAGACCTGATTTGTGCGAGTTTATGCGAGTTGTGGGCTGACAATCGCCCCGTTTTCTTGTCACAATACGACTTTACGCGCGACGGGCAGGATTTTCCGTCAGCGTCAGGTAACCAGTCACCTACAGCGGAGTGTTGTTACACCATGATGGACAGCTTACGCACGGCTGCTAACAGTCTCGTGCTCAAGATTATTTTCGGTATCATTATCGTGTCGTTCATATTGACCGGCGTGAGCAGTTACCTTATTGGCGGTGGCGCGAACTATGCCGCAAAAGTGAATGGCCAGGAGATCAGCCGCGGCCAGTTCGAGAATGCTTTTGCCGGTGAACGTAACCGTATGCAGCAACAGCTGGGCGACCAATTCTCTGAACTGGCAGCAAACGAAGGGTATATGAAGACCCTGCGTCAGCAGACGCTGAACCGTCTTATCGACGAAGCGCTGCTGGATCAGTATGCCAAAAAACTCGGCCTTGGCATTAGCGATGAGCAGGTGAAAAAAGCCATCTTCTCTACGCAAGCCTTCCAGTCTAACGGTAAATTCGACAACGCGCGTTACAACAGCATCGTCAACCAGATGGGGATGACGGCCGATCAGTACGCGCAGGCGCTGCGTAACCAACTGACCACCCAGCAGCTCATCAATGCCGTTGTTGGCACCGATTTCATGCTCAAAGGCGAAACGGATGAACTGGCTGCGCTGGTGGCGCAGCAGCGCGTTGTACGTGAAGCGACCATTGATGTTAACGCCCTGGCGGCGAAACAGCAGGTGAGCGACGCTGACATTAACGCCTGGTACGAGCAGAACAAGAATACCTTTGTTTCTCCAGAACAGTTCCGCGTGAGCTACATCAAGCTGGATGCGGCTGCGCTGCAGGAAAGCGCGTCTGACGCGGAAATCCAGTCTTACTACGACCAGCATCAGGATCAGTTCACACAGCCGCAGCGTAACCGCTACAGCGTGATTCAGACCAAAACCGAGGCGGATGCCAAAGCGGTACTGGATGAGCTGAACAAAGGCGCTGATTTTGCGACCGTCGCGAAAGCGAAATCCACCGACATTATCTCTGCGAAAAACGGCGGCGATATGGGCTGGCTGGAAGACGCGACCACGCCGGACGAGCTGAAAAATGCCGGTCTGAAAGAGAAAGGCCAACTGTCTGGCGTCATTAAATCTTCCGTAGGTTTCCTGGTCGTGCGTCTGGACGACATCACCGCGGCGAAAACCAAGCCGCTGGCTGAGGTTCGTGACGATATCGCGGCAAAAGTGAAGCAGGAAAAAGCGCTGGATGCCTACTATGCGCTGCAGCAGAAAGTGAGTGATGCTGCCAGCAACGACAACGAATCTCTGGCGGGTGCCGAGCAGGCGGCTGGGGTGAAAGCGGTTGAGACGGGCTGGTTTGGTCGTGACAACCTGCCGGAAGAGCTGAACTTCAAACCGGTTTCTGATGCCATCTTCAACGGTGGTCTGGTTGGTGAGAACGGCACGCCGGGCAGTAACTCAGACATCATTACCGTCGATGGCGATCGTGCGTTTGTGCTGCGCGTCAGCGAGCACAAGCCAGAAGCGGTCAAACCGCTGGCGGAAGTGAAGGATCAGGTCGTCGCTCAGGTTAAGCACAACAAAGCGGAACAGCAGGCGAAACTGGATGCTGAGAAGATTCTGGCCGATCTGAAAGCGGGTAAACAGGACGCGCTGAAAGCGGCTGGCCTGAGCTTCGGTGAAGCGAAAACGCTGAGCCGTACCGGTCAGGACCCTATCAGCCAGGCCGCGTTTGGCCTGACTCTGCCGGCGAAAGACAAGCCAAGCTTCGGCACCACTACCGATATGCAGGGTAACGTCGTTCTGCTGGCGCTGGATGAAGTGAAAGCCGGCACTCTGCCAGACGCGCAGAAGAAGGCGATGGTCCAGGGGATTACCCAGAACAATGCCCAGATTGCCTTCGAAGCCATGATGAGCAACCTGCGTAAAGAGGCCAAAATTAAGCTGGGCGATATCATTACTCAGCAGCAATAATTACGTATCTGCTCGCAGATTTTCGCAACGCTCTGCAATAACTAAAGGCCGCTTTCGCGGCCTTTTCCATTTCTGCACTCTGTTGTTTGTGCCTCTTTTATCGGGCGGCTATCGTGACGTGGCTGTCTACAAACAAGGAGATAACAGCATGAAATGTGGAATCAAAGCACTGTTAATTACGCTGGCTATTGCCACCACCGGTATGAGCGCGGGCGCACTGGCGGCGGCACCTGCCGCTAAACCACAGGCGGTACAGAGTAAGACCGACGCCGCAGCGCCGGGGCAGGGGCAAACCAAAGCGACTGACGTTGGTAAAAACGTGGATGATGACGGTACGCGAGTCAGCATCAATTCGGCCTCTGCGGAAGAGCTGGCCCGCGTGATGAACGGCGTCGGGCTGAAAAAAGCGCAGGCCATCGTAAGCTATCGTGAAGAGTATGGTCCTTTCAAAACGGTCGACGACCTCAAGCAGGTTCCGGGCATGGGGAGCGCGCTGGTTGAGCGCAACCTCGCACACCTGACGTTGTAATCTCACAATTACTTGCACAGCGGCAAAATTTTGCCAGGATAAAGAGGTCATACCAGTTATGACCTCTCATCCTACAATAACAGTAAAGGCTATTGCGCTATGCAGACAAAAATAAAAGTACGCGGTTTTCACCTCGACGTTTACCAGCATGTGAACAATGCCCGCTACCTGGAGTTTCTTGAGGAAGCGCGCTGGGACGGGCTGGAAAACAGCGAAAGCTTTCAGTGGATGACCGCGCACAACATCGCCTTCGTGGTCGTCAATATCAATATCAACTACCGTCGCCCTGCCGTGTTGGGCGATGTGCTCACGGTGACCAGCCAGGTGCAGCAGATCAATGGCAAAAGCGGCGTGTTAAGCCAGGTGGTTACGCTCGATCCCGAAGGGCAGGTGGTGGCTGATGCGTTGATCACCTTTGTCTGTATCGATCTGAAAACGCAGAAAGCGCTGCCGCTGGAAGGGGAATTGCGCGAAAAGCTGGAACTGATGATCGTGTAACACAGGTTCAGGCTTACCCGTGCTGTCGACACCTGTTATGCGACAGCACGGTCAGGTCGCCCTATTTAAGCCCGGTTTTTTTCTGCATTGCGGCCATCACGCCGGCTTTATTGGCAAGATAGTGGTTCAGCCCGTTAGCGCGCAGATTACAGGCGGCGCACTGGCCGCAACCGTCGCCTTTAATGCCGTTGTAGCAGGTGAGGGTTTCGCTGCGAACCAGGTCCAGCTTGCCCCAGTAGTCGGCCAGCGCCCAGGTTTCGGCTTTATCCAGCCACATCAGCGGGGTTTCAAAGCGCGTCTCTTTCGCCATCCCCAGATTGACGGCGTGATTTAACGCCTTCACGAACTCATCACGACAGTCCGGGTAGCCGGAGAAGTCTGTTTCACACACGCCCGTGATCACCGCTTCGGCTTTTACCTGGTAGGCATAAATTGCCGTCAGGGTGAGGAACAGAATATTGCGGCCCGGCACGAAGGTATTCGGAATGCCGCTGGCATCGGGTTCGTAGTCCGGGACGGGAATACTGTCCCGGGTGAGGCTACTCACGGCCAGTTCATTTAACAGCGTAACGTCCAGCACCTTATGCGCGCGTGCCCCCAGTTTCAGGGCCAGTTCACGGGCAACGTCGATCTCAGCGCGATGACGCTGACCATAATCGAAAGTGACACAGTGAACCTCATCGTACTGATGAAGAGCCTGGACCAGGCAGGTAGTAGAGTCTTGTCCTCCGCTGAACACGACGACGGCACGTTTCATAAATCATCTCGACTGTTACGGTAAAAACGTTATGTTACCGTCTGCCTGTGGCGGCGACCAGCTTCTTCACGATTTGGGGGCGGGCAGCCAGGCTTCGGTAAAATCAAACCAGCCGCGGGTGTTGAGGCGAATCCCATTCACGCCCGGCGGCGCGCTGATCTGATACTGATAATTAAAGAGCGGCGTCAGCACTGCATTTTCCATTAATCGGCTATAAATGGCCTTCAGGCCCGCGTGCCGATCCCGAGCTTCGGCCTGAGTCTGTACCGCATCCAGCGTGGCTTGCAAATGGGCGTACGCCGGTGCGCTTAACACGTGTGGCCAAAGCGTATCGCAGCGCAGCCACTGCTCAAGCGTATACGCTGGCGCTTCGCCAATCAGCCTGTCGCCCATCATGATGTCTGCTTCGGCAAGCTGCTGGCATCCGTCCCACGTCTTGGCGTCATGAAAGATGACGGTCAGCTCACACCCCTGTAGCGCCAGGTACGTCTTCAACTGGCTGGCCATGGTGTGAAGCTCAACGGGAAGATGGTAAACCAGCGTCAGTGCTTCAGGCAGGGCAACATCGGTTAAATCAGTCCATTCGGGGATTGTCCAGCCGGGAAGCAGTTCCCCGGTGGGGGTGATGAGCCCTTCGTTTAGCGGAAGCGTGTGGAGAAGCCTGGAGTGATGAATGATATTAATCAGCCGCTTTGCCTGGTTCTCACTCAGGCGTGCGCTCTGTTTTAGCGTGAGGTAACAGAACCCCAGGCTGGTGCTGCTGCTTACCAGCCGCAGACTTTCCAGCTCGTCGGCCTCACCAATCGCGATTTGCACCGGGTGACGGCAGCTGGTACCCAACCTGTGATCAAAAAGCTGGGGTGTGATCCAGTATTCGATGGCTTTGAGCAGCGGATGGCTCAGGTGGTACTGCTCATGGCTTTCCAGACGAACCAGGTCGGGTTCAAAGGCGACCAGCCGAAAGGGGCCGCTGCCAATCGTCGAATGGTCGGGATGCGCCAGACGGCTACAGTAGGTTGCCAGCCTGTGCGGCAGCCAGTAGTCCGGATGATGCAGCGTAAACGTCAGACACTGCGGATGCGTTGTTTCGATACAGAGGACGCTCTGGAACAGGGTGCGCAGGGCGGGAAGCGTCAATAGCGCGGTCAGGCTTCGCTGGAGATGCGCCGTTTCAATTTTATCGCCGTTATGCCAGTGCAGCGTGGAGCGAATGTAGAAATGCCAGCGCAGGCCATCATCCGACACATCCCAGTGATGCGCCAGATCGCCCGTAGGTTCACTGCTGTTGCCGTGAAATCGCGTCAAACCTGAGAAGACTTGCCCTGCCAGATGCTGCTCTGCCCGACCCGGTAAAAAGCCCGGCTGAAGCGGCTCCAGTGAGCGGTAGTAGGGAATGCGCAGCGTCGGCGTGTCGTTTTGCCACTGCCCACCCAAAAACGGGTGCAGCAGCGCACGCAAATCTTCGGGAGCAAGCTGCGCCAGCTCGAGGGCGTTATGCTGCTGCCCGCTTTTTAGCGCTTCTTCCATCATCGTATTGCGCAGTGATTCCGGAGTGACGTGAAACGTCAGCGCACCGCGCCTTCCACGCCCGGATTGCGCGCGCCAGGTCAGCCAGCCCGCCTCCTGGGCCTGACGCAGCAGAGTACGGACATGTCGCTCGCTACAAAAGCAGCGGCTGGCAAGTTCATTTACGGTTACCTGCTGCGGCGCGCCAGCGGAAGGTTGCCACAGGCGTTGATACTGGTTAAGACGGTTAAGCTGGCGCATAAGAAACCCGGAACAATAATTCTCATCTATTCACTATTACTTCCGTATATCTCACACGATACTGATGCACAAGTTAACCGCATCACATTTCGGGAGTAATCATGGCTCGGCTCGCTGCATTTGATATGGACGGTACGCTGTTAATGCCGGATCACCGTTTAGGGGAGAAAACCCTGAACACGCTGAAGCGCCTGCACGAGCGTAATGTCACCCTGACGTTTGCCACCGGGCGTCATGTTCTGGAAATGCGCCATTTGCTGGGCGCGTTTGCCCTCGATGCCTTTCTGATCACCGGTAACGGGACGCGAATTCACTCTGTAGAAGGCGATGTGCTGTACCGACAGGATCTCAACCCGGAAGTGGCGGATATCGTGCTGCACAGTACCTGGGACACGCACGCCAGCATCCACGTCTTTAACGATCGGGGCTGGTTTACCGGAAGCGACATCCCGGAATTATTGCACGCGCATGTGTATAGCGGTTTTAAATACCAGCTTATCGATCTGCGTCGGATCCCCGCCCATGCGGTGACCAAGATCTGCTTCTGCGGCGATCACGACGATCTCTGTCGCTTACGGATCCAACTGAATGAGGCGCTGGGCGACCGGGCGCACCTGACCTTCTCGGCGGTGGATTGCCTGGAAGTGCTGCCGGTGGGCTGCAACAAAGGTTCCGCTCTGGCGGTGCTGAGCGACCACCTGGGCTTAACGCTGCAGGAGTGTATGGCGTTCGGTGACGCCATGAACGACCGCGAAATGCTGGGTAGCGTAGGTCGCGGTCTGATCATGGGGAATGCGATGGCGCAGCTGAAAGCAGAACTTCCCCATCTGCCGGTTATCGGTCACTGCCGTAATGAAGCAGTGTCCCATTTTTTGACGCATTGGCTGGACAATAACAACCTCCCATATTCCCCCGAATAGTGAGACCCTTCCAGCAAGCCAGACTTCGGTCTGGCTTTTTTTATTTCAGCAGTTGAGCAATCTGCGCCTTCCAGGGGGCGATATCACCGATGTTGGCCTGCACCCACTCCGCATTGTAGTAGGTCTCGAGATAACGCTCGCCGCTGTCGCACAGCAGCGTGACGATGGAACCGGTGCGTCCCGCTTCGCGCATACGTGCGGCAAGCTGCAGCGCGCCCCACATATTGGTGCCCGTCGAGGCGCCCACTTTGCGGCCCAGCTGCGTTTCCAGCCAGTGCGCCGTTGCCACGCTGGCGGCATCCGGCACGCGCATCATCTCGTCCACAACGTCGGGGATGAAAGAGGGCTCAACGCGCGGACGGCCAATCCCTTCAATCTTACTCCCCACCGGGCTGCGCAGACCGGCATCGCGGTTTTGCCAGTAGTCGAGGAACACGGAGTTCTGCGGGTCAACTACCATCAGCTGGGTATCGTAACCCTGACAGCGGATATAGCGTCCGATCGTGGCTGACGTACCGCCGGTACCGGCGCTCATCACAATGTAGGACGGAACCGGATGCGGTTCGTGGGTCATCTGGCGGAAGATACTGTCGGCAATGTTGTTATTCCCGCGCCAGTCCGTCGCGCGCTCGGCGAAGGTGAACTGGTCCATATAGTGGCCGTTCAGCTCACGAGCCAGCATTTCAGAGGCGGCGTAGATTTCGCAGGCGCTTTCCACAAAGTGGCAGCGACCGCCGTAAAATTCGATCTGTTCGATTTTGCGTTTTGCGGTGCAGGAGGGCATCACCGCAATAAACGGCAGACCCAGCAGGCGGGCGAAATAGGCTTCGGACACCGCCGTTGAACCGGAAGAGGATTCAATGATGGTGGTGCCTTCTTTAATCCAGCCGTTACATAAACCGTATAAAAACAGCGAGCGCGCCAGGCGATGCTTCAGGCTGCCGGTAGGATGGGTGCTTTCATCTTTCAGATAGAGCTGAATGCCGTCAAATCCCGGCAGGGAAAGGCGAATCAGGTGCGTATCCGCCGAGCGCTGATAGTCGGCATTGATTTCGCTGATCGCATGTTTAACCCAGGTGCTATTCATCGTCGTTATCCGTTTGTCATTTTGTGCCTAGCATAGCGAAAAGCACAGAAAAAATTGTTGCTATCTGGCCTTTAAAATAGAATTAAGGGAGAAAAATTTTCTCTGTGAGGTGGGTATGCTAGATAAAATTGACCGCAAGCTCCTTTCATTGCTGCAAAGTGACTGTACCCTCTCTTTGCAGGCGCTGGCAGATGCCGTTAATCTGACCACCACCCCGTGCTGGAAGCGGCTTAAGAAGCTGGAAGATGACGGTATTCTTCTGGGGCGCGTCGCGCTGTTAGATCCTGAAAAACTGGGGCTTGGGTTGACGGCATTTGTGCTGATAAAAACCCAGCATCACAGCAGCGAGTGGTATTGCCGCTTCGTTACCCAGGTGTCTGAGATGCCCGAAGTGCTCGGTTTCTGGCGTATGGCCGGCGAGTACGATTACCTGATGCGCGTCCAGGTGGCCGACATGAAGCGTTATGATGACTTCTACAAGCGGCTGGTGAACAGCGTGCCGGGGTTATCGGACGTCACCTCAAGCTTCGCTATGGAACAGATTAAATACACCACAGCATTACCCATTGAATAACTTCGTAAAATACCTTCAGGAACAAACCGCGTGCGATTATTTGCCCAATTAAGCTGGTACTTTCGTCGGGAGTGGCAACGCTACCTCGGTGCAGTCGCCCTGCTTATTATTATTGCTATCCTGCAGCTGATCCCGCCGAAAGTGGTGGGCTACGTCGTGGATGGCGTCACCGAACAGCATTACACCACCGCACGGGTGTTGATGTGGGTTGGCACGCTGGTACTGACGGCGGTCATTGTTTATCTGCTGCGCTACGTCTGGCGCGTGCTTCTGTTTGGTGCGTCCTATCAGCTGGCCGTTGAGCTGCGTGAAGATTTTTATCGCCAGCTGAGTCGACAGCATCCCGAATTTTATCTGCGCCATCGCACCGGGGATCTTATCGCGCGCGCGACTAACGACGTCGATCGCGTGGTCTTTGCCGCCGGGGAAGGGGTGCTGACGCTGGTGGACTCGCTGGTAATGGGCTGCGCGGTGCTGATCGTCATGTCAACGCAGATCAGCTGGCAGCTGACCCTGCTGGCGCTGCTGCCGATGCCGCTCATGGCGCTGGCGATCAATCGCTACGGCGAACAGCTGCACGAGCGCTTCAAGCTGGCGCAGGCGGCGTTTTCGTCGCTGAACGATCGCACCCAGGAGAGCATGACCAGCATCCGCATGATCAAAGCGTTTGGTCTGGAAGACCGGCAGTCCGCGCTGTTTGCCGCTGATGCGGCCGACACGGGGGCGAAAAACATGCGCGTCGCGCGTATTGACGCTCGATTTGATCCAACGATTTATATCGCAATCGGCATGGCAAATATGCTGGCGATTGGCGGCGGGAGCTGGATGGTGGTGCAGGGCACGCTCACCCTGGGCCAGTTGACCAGCTTTGCCATGTATCTGGGGCTGATGATCTGGCCGATGCTGGCGCTGGCCTGGATGTTTAACATCGTGGAGCGCGGCAGCGCCGCCTACAGCCGTATTCGCGCCATGCTGGCCGAAGCGCCGGTGGTCAATGACGGCAGCGAAGCGTTGCCGGAAGGACGCGGCGCCATGAAAGTCGACGTCCGCACGTTTATCTATCCGCAAACGGAACATCCGGTACTGGAGAACGTCAGTTTTACCCTTCAGCCGGGCCAGATGCTCGGCATCTGCGGCCCGACGGGCTCCGGTAAAAGTACCGTACTCTCGCTGCTCCAGCGTCACTTTGACGTCACCGAGGGCGATATTCGTTTCCATGATATTCCGCTGACCAGGCTGCTGCTGGATGAGTGGCGTGGTCGCCTGGCGGTCGTCAGCCAGACGCCGTTTCTTTTTTCTGACACCGTGGCGAACAACATCGCGCTTGGGTGCCCTGCGGCAACGCAGGAAGAGATCGAGCATGTGGCGCGTTTAGCCAGCGTGCATGATGACATTTTGCGCCTGCCGCAGGGGTACGACACCGAAGTCGGGGAACGCGGCGTCATGCTGTCCGGCGGGCAAAAACAGCGTATCTCCATTGCCCGCGCGCTGCTGCTCAATGCCGAGATCCTGATTCTGGACGATGCGCTCTCCGCCGTGGACGGCCGTACCGAGCATCAGATCCTGCATAACCTGCGCCAGTGGGGCGACGGACGCACGATAATTATCAGTGCCCACCGTTTGTCAGCGCTTACCGAAGCCAGCGAAATTCTGGTTTTGCAGCACGGCCATATTGCCCAGCGCGGGCAGCATGAAACGCTTAGCGAGCAGCCGGGCTGGTATCGCGATATGTACCGCTATCAGCAGCTTGAGGCGGCGCTGGACGATGCGCCGGAGCAGGATGAGGAGGCCGCCAATGCGTAAGCTCGGAACGATGTGGCCGACGCTCAAACGTCTGCTGGCCTACGGCTCGCCGTGGCGTAAACCGCTCTCCGTTGCTGTGCTTTTACTCTGGATTGCGGCGATTGCCGAAGTGAGCGGACCGCTGCTCATCAGCTATTTCATCGACAATATGGTCGCCAAAAGCTACCTGCCGCTCGGGCTGGTGGCGGGGTTAGGCGTGGCCTACGTTGGGTTGCAGCTGGCGGCGGCAGGGCTGCACTATGCGCAGTCGCTGCTGTTTAACCGTGCCGCCGTGGGCGTGGTTCAGCAGTTGCGCACCGATGTGATGGACGCGGCGCTTCGCCAGCCGCTCAGCGAATTTGATACCCAGCCGGTCGGGCAGGTGATTTCGCGCGTGACCAACGATACCGAGGTGATCCGCGATCTGTACGTCACCGTGGTGGCAACCGTGCTGCGCAGCGCGGCGCTGATTGGCGCGATGCTGGTGGCGATGTTCAGCCTCGACTGGCGCATGGCGCTGGTGGCGATAACGATCTTCCCGGCGGTGCTGATCGTCATGGTGATTTACCAGCGTTACAGCACGCCGATTGTGCGCCGGGTGCGCGCCTATCTGGCCGATATCAACGATGGCTTCAACGAAGTGATCAACGGCATGAGCGTCATCCAGCAGTTCCGCCAGCAGGCGCGCTTTGGCGAGCGCATGGGCGAAGCCAGCCGTTCGCACTATATGGCGCGTATGCAGACGCTGCGCCTGGACGGTTTCCTGCTGCGACCGCTGCTGAGCCTGTTCTCGGCGCTGGTGCTGTGCGGGCTGCTGATGCTCTTTGGCCTGAGCGCAAACGGTACGATTGAAGTGGGTGTGCTGTACGCTTTCATTAGCTATCTGGGACGCCTTAACGAGCCGCTGATCGAACTCACTACGCAGCAATCGATGCTGCAACAGGCGGTTGTCGCCGGTGAGCGCGTCTTTGAGCTGATGGACAGGCCGCGCCAGGCCTACGGCAATGACGAGCGACCTCTGCAAAGCGGGGCTATCGCCTTTGATAAGGTCTCATTTGCCTATCGCGAAGACCGTCTGGTGCTGCAGGACATTACGCTCGATGTGCCGTCACGCGGTTTCGTCGCGCTGGTGGGCCACACCGGCAGCGGTAAAAGCACGCTCGCCAGCCTGCTGATGGGCTACTATCCGGTCACGCAAGGCGAAATCCGCCTCGACGGACGTCCGCTCGCGTCGCTTAGCCACACGGTGTTACGCAAAGGCGTTGCGATGGTGCAGCAGGATCCGGTCGTGCTGGCCGATACCTTCTACGCCAACGTAACCTTGGGACGGGACTATTCAGAAGCGCAGGTTTGGGCGGTACTGGAAACGGTGCAGCTGGCAGAGCTGGCGCGCGGGTTCAGCGACGGGATCAACACGAAGCTGGGCGAGCAGGGCAACAATCTTTCCGTGGGGCAAAAACAGCTCCTGGCGCTGGCGCGCGTCCTGATTGAAACACCGCAGGTGCTGATTCTGGACGAAGCCACGGCCAGCATAGATTCTGGAACCGAGCAGGCGATTCAGCAGGCGCTGGCCGCCGTACGCGACCACACGACGCTGGTGGTGATTGCTCACCGGCTCTCCACCATCGTCGACGCGGACACGATTCTGGTGTTGCATCGCGGACAGGCCGTGGAGCGCGGTACGCACCGCGAGCTGCTGGAAGCACAAGGGCGCTACTGGCAGATGTACCAGCTGCAGCTGGCGGGCGAAGAGCTGGCCGCCAGCGTGCGTGATGAAGAGTCCCTTAGCGCCTGATGCACTAAAATGAGGCGCCGCGCTAACAGTCATTCCTGTTGGTGCAAAACTGAAACGCACCCTGCACCGGCATGGTGCGTTTTTTTTCACCGGTTCATTTATCAGAACCGTGTAACGCACATCGCGCCGCGATTCCCTCACGTTTTCATTTCTGGCACATCCCTTGCAATACCTTCCGGGTAAGCTGCGGCCATTACCGAATTCTGACTGGAGGGGATCTATGAAGCTGGTTACGGTTGTAATCAAACCATTCAAACTCGAAGACGTGCGTGAAGCATTGTCTTCAATGGGTATTCAGGGACTGACTGTCACCGAAGTGAAAGGCTTTGGTCGTCAGAAGGGTCATGCCGAGCTTTATCGCGGGGCGGAATACAGCGTTAACTTTCTGCCAAAAGTAAAAATTGATGTCGCGATTGCTGACGATCAGCTTGATGAAGTCATTGATGTCATTAGCAAAGCGGCCTACACCGGCAAAATTGGCGACGGCAAAATTTTCGTTGCCGAACTGCAGCGCGTCATTCGCATCCGTACCGGCGAATCTGACGAAGCGGCACTGTAATTAACGCCTGGCACACAGTGATAGGGATCGAGAAAATGAAGATAGCAACACTTAAAACGGGTCTGGGTTCGCTGGCGCTGCTGCCGGGCCTGGCGCTGGCTGCTGCCCCTGCGGTGGCCGACAAAGCCGATAACGCCTTTATGATGATCAGCACCGCGCTGGTGCTGTTCATGTCCATTCCGGGCATTGCGCTGTTCTACGGCGGTCTGATCCGTGGCAAAAACGTTCTCTCCATGCTGACGCAGGTTGCCGTGACGTTTGCACTGGTCTGCGTGCTTTGGGTGGTTTACGGTTACTCTCTGGCGTTCGGCACGGGTAACGCGTTCTTTGGTAACTTCGACTGGGTGATGCTGAAAAACATTGAACTGACCGCGCTGATGGGCAGCTTCTATCAGTATATTCACGTGGCGTTCCAGGGCTCGTTCGCCTGCATTACCGTCGGGCTGATTGTGGGCGCGCTCGCCGAGCGCATTCGTTTCTCTGCGGTCCTGATCTTCGTGGTGGTCTGGCTGACGCTCTCCTATGTGCCGATTGCGCACATGGTCTGGGGCGGTGGTCTGCTGGCCACGCACGGCGCGCTGGACTTCGCGGGCGGTACCGTTGTCCACATTAACGCCGCGGTCGCGGGTCTGGTGGGCGCTTATCTGATTGGCAAACGCGTGGGCTTCGGTAAAGAGGCGTTCAAACCGCACAACCTGCCGATGGTCTTTACCGGTACTGCGATCCTCTACTTTGGCTGGTTTGGCTTCAACGCCGGCTCAGCAAGTGCGGCCAATGAAATCGCCGCGCTGGCCTTCGTGAACACCGTTGTGGCCACGGCGGGTGCAATCCTCTCCTGGGTGTTTGGCGAGTGGGCGGTGCGCGGTAAACCTTCCCTGCTGGGTGCCTGTTCAGGTGCGATTGCCGGTCTGGTTGGTATCACTCCTGCGTGTGGTTATGTCGGTGTCGGCGGTGCGCTGCTGGTCGGCCTGGTGTCGGGTCTGGCGGGTCTGTGGGGCGTCACCGCACTGAAACGAGTTCTGCGCGTGGATGACCCTTGCGATGTGTTCGGCGTGCACGGCGTGTGCGGAATTGTCGGCTGTATCATGACCGGTATCTTCGCGGCGAAATCGCTCGGTGGCGTGGGCTACGCAGAAGGCGTCACTATGGTTCATCAGGTGCTAGTGCAGCTGGAAAGCATCGCTATCACCGTGGTGTGGTCTGCGGTCGTCGCTTTCATCGGCTACAAGCTGGCGGACATGACGGTGGGCCTGCGCGTACCGGAAGAGCAGGAGCGCGAAGGTCTGGATGTGAACAGCCACGGCGAGAATGCGTATAACGCATGATCTGAGTGTCTTGCCGGGTGGCGGCTTCGCCTTACCCGGCCTACAACAGCACAAAACGTAGGCCCGGTAAGCGTCGCGCCACCGGGCTTTTTACATCAACCTCTGTTACGCATCACCCCTTCCTGCACCGTTGAAGCGACCAGCACGCCGTCCTGAGTATAAAACTCCCCACGTACAAACCCGCGGGCGCTGGATGCCGACGTACTCTCCACACTGTAGAGCAGCCACTCGTTCATGTTGAAGGGACGGTGGAACCACATCGAGTGATCGATCGTCGCGACCTGCATCCCTTTTTCGAGGAAGCCGACGCCGTGCGGCTGCAGCGCCACCGGCAGGAAGTTGAAGTCAGACGCATAGCCCAGCAGATACTGATGGACGCGGAAATCTTCCGGCACGGTGCCGTTGGCGCGGATCCACACCTGGCGTTTTGGCTCGGCGGTGTGGCCTTTCATCGGGTTGTGGAATTCGACGGGGCGGATCTCAAGCGGCTTATCGCAGAGAAACTTCTCTTTAACCTGCGGCGGCAGCAGATGCGCCAATGCGCGAGCGATATCCGTTTCCGATTTAAGATCGTCCGGCGAGGGGGCAGGGGGCATGACCTTCTGATGCTCGTAGCCCGGCTCCGGTGCCTGGAAAGAGGCGGTCATGTAAAAGATCGGCTTACCGTTCTGGATGGCCGCGACGCGGCGCGCGCTGAAGCTGTTGCCGTCTCGCAGAACTTCAACGTCATACACGATGGGTTTGGCGCTATCGCCAGGGCGTAAAAAGTAGCTGTGGAATGAATGCACCAGACGGTCTGCCGGGACAGTCTCCTTTGCAGCGTACAGCGCTTGTCCAACGACTTGCCCACCGAAGACCTGGCGTAAGCCGAGATCTTCGCTCTGTCCGCGAAAGAGTCCTTCCTCAATTTTTTCCAGATTCAGTAATGTCAGCAGATTGTTCAGTGCCTGACTCATAGTTGTCCTCAATAAACGCCGTAGCGAAAGATAGGCAGAGTATAACGCAGAAATGAAAGTGGTCCGATGGGTAGAATAATCTGAATATCGGGATGATTTCAGGCATTAATCAGTGAGTTGTGCCACACTTAAAAACGTTATGTGATTGAAACGACATCGGATGGGATCGATCCCGCTGGTGCATTGATGATAAGGAGACTTCAATGAAACTCGTGCCTATGCTAAGTGGTGTAGCGATTGCGGTGGCGTTGTCCGCCTGTGCCGGTAAGAGCGCCCAGGTGCCAGTGCCAGCAGCTGACCCGAACGGGATTAATACCCTTTCGCAGCAGTCCATTCAGCAGCCTAACGTTTCCGGTACCATCTGGATTAAACAGAAAGTTGCGTTGCCGCCGGATGCGGTATTAACGGTGACGCTGTCTGATGCTTCCCTGGCCGACGCGCCGTCGAAAGTCGTGGCCCAGCGTGCCGTCCGTACTGAAGGCAAACAGGCACCGTTTAGCTTCGTGTTGCCGTATAACCCGTCGGACGTGCAGCCTAATGCCCGTATTCTGCTGAGCGCAGCGGTCACCATCAACGGTAAGCTGGTGTTTATCACCGATACGGTCCAGGAAGCGATTAACAACGGTGGAACCAAAATCGACCTGAACCTGGTGCCAGTACAGCAGACCGAAGTGCCGGTCGCACCGCAAACCAATCAGCCGTCTCTGCCAACCCCTCCGACGCAGATGTAATAGGGTTATTCCCCTCTCCTTAGGGAGAGGGGTCAGTACACCCACCGGTACTTCTGTAAATCGATCTTACCCGACCCTGACACCTGCACCCCTTCTGAAAGTAACGCCTGACGCTGACGCTGGAGATCCGGCCCGGTGAGTGAGATGGCGCCATGACGGTTCACCACTCGATGCCAGGGCAGTGTACTGCCTTCCGGCAGCCGTTTCAGGACGCCTCCAACCTGTCGCGCCGCGCGCGGGGAACCGGCCAGGCGCGCGACATCACCATAGGTGGTGACATAGCCTTCCGGGATTGAAGCCACGATTTGCCATACGCGCTGTGGAAAAGAGTCCTGCTCGTCCATACCTTCACCTGCGGGGAGTTTCTGGAGAGCCATGGTAAACGAAGATCGCCCTGATTGCTGCGCCTGTTTGCGCAAGAAACCAGCATCCGGTTCCTGGCGGCTTGCAATTGGGCCTTCGCACAGGGATAATGCGCCAGCGCGTTGGTTATCAACGCTCTCAATGGGGGCTCTGTTGGTTCTCCCGCAACGCTACTCTGTTCACCAGGTCAGGTCCGGAAGGAAGCAGCCAGGGCAGACGACGTGTGTGCCGGGATGTAGCTGGCAGGGCCCCCACCCATTTCTGAGCCTCTGCGTTCTTCCCTGATTTGTGCCTCTTCCCTGGTCGTTATTCCCTAATAAGATTATGCCTATAGCATGTAATATATATTTCATCGCGCTGAAATATTAATGTCATAAACTTGTAATAATAGTCGGGCATTTTATCCTTGGCCGTCTATTTTCTGGCAAAACTCAAAAAAATATATATCTGGATAACATTGTTAACTTCGTGTATTAAATAAAGTACTTATTCCGAAGGGAAGTGATAAACATGGCTACAGCGGTATTAAACGTTAAGATTGATGACGCGCTAAAAGAAAGGCTTCGCCACTATGCGGAAGTGAATAACGAGAATTTAAGCGTGACGACAGAGAAACTGCTGCTGCTGGCATTCGAAGCAGTAGAAGAGGCGGGAGTATCGGAAGAGGATATTGATAATCAGCATACGGAAGAAGAGAATGTTTCTCCCTTTACTCCTAAAGAAATCAAGGCTCTACGTAAACTTCTGAAGAAGAGAAAATGAAACAACAACTGTCAACTGCCAGTGACTACAAAGAGGCCTGCGATTTGTTGCGTTCAGGCTACGTGAAGCATGTACGTCTTGGCTGGAATGTCGGAAGTGATGAGTTCTTTCGTATTGCGTCTGACTGGTGTGATACTGGCGCAAAAATAAAGAAAGACGGTGAAAACTTCGTTATTTCACTGAAAGGGTTTCCTATTCCTGCTCAGCATTAATTCCGGACTGGTGAAAACTGCTGACTGTATCCATGACAGTCAGCAGTTTTTATTTTTTATGATCGGCTTCAAACTTTTTGCTATTAAATCACGCTGCGTTTAACGGCTGGCACGTTTTTATTCAGGGCGAGCCATAACGGTTTAATCCTCAGCAGCGCCTGTTCAAGCTCTGTCGGCTCGAGCGAGAAGGGCATCCGCAAATAGCGGTCAAACGCACCCGATAAACCAAACCGCGTACCGGTCCCCAGATTTATCCCCAGAATCTCAGCCCGCGCGGCAAGCTGCGTCGCCAGCATGCCGGGGAGCTCAATCCAGTATGAGAGCCCGCCCTCTGCTTCATGGAATGTCCACTCCGGGAAATGTTCACGCAGCAGTTCACCGCATCGATCGCGTCGTTCCGCCAGCATTTTGCGGCGTGCGGGTAGAAACGTCTCGCTGTTGTTGATGAGCCACAGCGCCGCCAGCTGTTCCAGCAGCGGCGAGCCTAAATCCAGCGTATCGCGCGTCTGGGCAAGCGTGGCGATCGTGCGCGAGGACGCGCGGATCCAGCCGAGACGCAGCCCGCCCCAGAAGCTTTTTCCGGCAGAACCTAAGGTGATGACGGTGGCCTGCGGGTTAAAGGAGGCCAGCGGGGGCGGAGGAGGGGCGTCAAACCAGAGATCCACCATCGTTTCATCCACCACCAGCGTCGTACGGGTTTGCGCAGCAATATCGGTAATGGCCTGACGGGTCGCGACATCCATGCAGCGCCCGGTGGGGTTATGAAAATCAGGCATCAGGTACGCCAGGCGCGGCGCGGTCTGGGCAAGCGTGGCGGCGAAGCCGTCCGTATCCCAGCCCGTTTCCGGCAGCGACACCCCCACGGGCCGACACTGCGCGCCCTGAATGGCGGCAATCGCCAGCGGATAGGTGGGATGATCGACCACGACGCGATCCCCGGGCCCGGCCATCATCCGCAGGACCAGCGCGAAGCCGCTGACGGCGCCATTGACCACCATTACTTCGTCCGCGCGGGTGGGAAGGCCCCGCGCGGTATAGCGCGCAGCGATGGCCTCCCGCAGCGTCGGGAGCCCTAGCTGATCGTAACCCGTCAGCGCGAGGTGCTGCGTAATGGCCGTGAGCGCGTGGGTATACGCCTGGTGGATTTCCGGCCCGGCATTGAGGGCGGCAGTGGAGAGATCCAGTGCGGCACTCGCCGCGGAAAGCGTGGGAACGGCGCGCGTATCCGGGAGGATCACGCGTGACCCGCTGCCGTGGCGGCTTTCAAGATATCCCTCCTCGCGCAGATGGGCGAGGGCGCTGCTGATGGTGGTCCGGCTCACGTCCAGCGCCGTGGCCAGCTCGCGCTCCCCCGGTAGCCGTGTATTCAATGCCAGACGTCCGTCAAGGATTAACAGGCGCAGCGCATTGGCCAGCTGCCGCCAGAGCGGCGTGCGGGATGAGGTTTGCTGCCAGTGGCCTAAAAGGCGTACCAGAGACTGGCTTCCGAAGCGACGTGACGACATATGCAGTCCACTATTTGAAAACTGGACATTAATCATAGTGCCATTTTAGGCCAGGATGAAAGCCTGGTTCACTGGAGAAGATAAAAATGGTACGTCGTCTGCTACAACTCTATGTCGGTTTAGGACTGTATGGCCTGTCCACCGCGATGTTTATTCGTTCCGATTTGGGTGTCGATCCCTGGGATGTTTTTCACCTTGGGGTGGGGATACAGCTGGGGATGACTATCGGGACGGTGATCATTTTAACCGGTGCTGCGGTGCTGCTGCTGTGGATCCCCCTGCGCCAGATGCCGGGCCTGGGCACCATCAGCAACGTGATTTGTATCGGTCTGGCGGCGGATGCCAGCATGGCGCTTATCCCGGAACTGGACTCGTTACCTGTGCGCATCGCTTTCCTGGTGTCGGGTATCGTGATGAACGCGATTGCGACCAGCATGTACATTGGCGCCGGTTTTGGGCCTGGCCCGCGCGACGGCCTGATGACCGGCATTCATGCCCGGCTGGGGTGGTCCATTCGCAGCGTGCGTACCTCTATTGAGGTGTCCGTCCTGCTGATTGGGTGCGTGCTTGGCGGCACGTTTGGGGTGGGAACGGTAGTATACGCCCTGACCATTGGCCCACTTATCCAGCTCTGTCTGCCCTGGTTCCGCCAGAAGCCGAGCGTTGCTGAAATTGCGCAGCCGGAGCGGGTTGTTTAATTTTGCGAAGCGCTCACATGTTTTAACGGCGTCGCTGTGCCACAATAATGGGCCCCGACTCACGCGATGCCACAATGCATGAAAGCTATCACTCTCTATGATGTCGCCCTCCTTGCGGGGGTTTCTTATCAGACCGTCTCTCGCGTCATTAACGACGCGGAGCATGTCTCTGTCCGTACCCGGGAAAAGGTGCAGCAGGCGATGGCGGAGCTGCACTACGTGCCTAACCTGCGGGCACAGCAGCTGGCGGGTAAACGCACCCGCACGCTGGGACTCATCACCACCGATCTGGCCCTGCATGCGCCCTCGCAAATTGTGTCGGCGGTAAAATCCCGGGCGGCGGAACAGGGGGCGAGCGTCCTTATCTCCATGGTGGAGCAACCGCAGCAGTGTCAGGCCGCGCTTCAGGCGCTGCTGGCACAGCGGGTGGACGCGCTGCTGGTGAATGTTCCGCTTGATGATGAACACGCCGAACAGCTGAGGGCGCTGGCGTCGCCCGTTCCGGTGCTTTTTCTTGATGTCTCGCCTTCAGCACAGGTAAACAGCCTCGTATTTAACGCCGTACAGGGGGCGCATCTGGGCGTTGAGCACCTGCTGTCGCTGGGGCATCAGCGCATTGCCCTGTTGAGCGGGCCGGAAAGCTCGGTCTCTGCTCGGGCGCGTCTGGCGGGGTGGAAAGCGGCTCTGGCCCGCGCGGGGCATGAAGCCGCTGCGGTGGCCTACGGAGACTGGAGCGCGGCCAGCGGTTATGAGAAAGGACATGTGCTGCTGTCGGGTACCGCATTGCCGGATGCCATTCTGGTGGCGAACGATCAAATGGCGCTGGGGGTAATGCGCGCCTGCGCGGAAAAGGGGATCGCGATTCCAGGTCAGATGTCGGTGGTCGGGTTCGACGATACGGCTGACAGCGCCTGGTTTTCCCCGCCGCTGACGACCATTCGCCAGGCGTTTCGCGAGGCGGGCGAGCGCAGCGTGGAGTGGCTGCTGGCGCCCACCGAAGGCGAGACGTGCTGGCAGGTTCAGCTGCCGGTGACGCTGGTTACCCGCCATTCCAGCGCGCGTCGTGCGCCGCAGCAGGCCGAACGCGAGGATCTGGCGCAGCAGCTCAGAAGCCTGGCTCTCCTGGCCGAGCAGCTTGTGCGCAAATAAGACTTTTGTGATCGGACTCGCTACCCTGCGATTGAATGCTTTACCGTCGCAGAATGCCAGGGCATGTTAACCAAAATTGTGAGCGCTTCGCAAAGAGGTTACTATGTCCAACACATCCTCGCTGACCCTCAGCGACATCCTGGCCCGTCGGGACTGGGAAAACCCCGGCGTTACCCAGTGGAACCGGCTGGCCGCACACGCGCCGTTAGACAGCTGGCGTAATGAATCTTCCGCCAGAGATGACGCTGGATCTATCAGCAGGCGCTCTCTTAACGGGATGTGGCGATTTAGCTATTTTTCTTCACCCGAGCAGGTTCCTGAGGCATGGGTCAGCGAAGATTGCGTGGATGCCGTCGCGATGCCCGTGCCGTCGAACTGGCAGATGCAGGGGTTCGACACGCCCATCTATACCAATGTCACCTATCCCATTCCCGTTAACCCACCTTTTGTGCCGCAGGAAAACCCGACAGGTTGTTACTCGCTCACATTTGACGTTGATGACGCCTGGCTTCAGCGCGGGCAAACCCGAATTATTTTTGACGGCGTGAACTCGGCATTCCATCTGTGGTGCAACGGGCAGTGGATAGGCTATTCCCAGGACAGTCGATTGCCCGCCGAGTTTGACCTCTCGGCGGCATTACGCCCCGGGCAGAACCGCCTGGCGGTCATGGTCTTGCGCTGGTGCGACGGCAGCTATCTGGAAGATCAGGACATGTGGCGCATGAGCGGCATTTTCCGCGATGTCTCCCTGCTGCATAAGCCGGAGACGCACATTGCGGATTATCACGTGGTCACCGATCTGAATGCCGAGCTGGACCGCGCGGTGCTGAAAGTCGACGTCGCGCTGGCAGGCACTAACTACCCGGAATGCGAGGTGGCGATCACGCTGTGGCGCAACGGCGAGCGGTGTGGCAGTACTACCCAACGGCCCGGATCTGCCATTGTGGACGAGCGCGGCAACTGGGCCGAGCGGTTAACGGCGGCGATCCCGGTTACAGCCCCGGCGTTATGGAGTGCAGAAACCCCGGAACTCTATCGTCTGACGATCGCGCTTTTGGATGCGCAGGGCAACGTGCTGGAGACGGAGGCCTGCGATGTCGGCTTCCGCCGGATTGAAATCAGCAACGGCCTGCTGAAGCTCAACGGTAAACCGCTGCTGATCCGCGGGGTTAACCGGCACGAGCATCACCCGGAAAACGGCCAGGTGATGGACGAAGCGACGATGCGCCGCGATATCGAAATCATGAAGCAGCACAACTTCAACGCCGTGCGCTGCTCGCACTACCCGAACCATCCGCTGTGGTACCGGCTCTGCGATCGCTACGGGCTGTACGTCGTTGACGAGGCCAATATCGAAACCCATGGAATGGTGCCGATGAGCCGCCTTGCTGACGATCCGCGCTGGCTGCCCGCCATGAGCGAGCGCGTGACCCGCATGGTGCAGCGCGATCGTCATCATCCCTCAATTATCATCTGGTCGCTGGGCAATGAGTCCGGGCACGGTGCAAACCACGACGCACTGTACCGCTGGGTGAAATCCACGGATCCGACGCGTCCGGTGCAGTATGAAGGCGGCGGCGCGAACACGGCGGCGACCGATATTGTCTGTCCGATGTATGCCCGGGTCGATCAGGATCAGCCCTTCCCGGCGGTGCCTAAATGGTCAATCAAGAAATGGATCGGCATGCCGGATGAAACGCGTCCGCTGATCCTCTGCGAATACGCCCACGCGATGGGAAACAGCTTCGGCGGATTCGCGAAATACTGGCAGGCGTTTCGCAGCCATCCTCGCCTGCAGGGGGGATTTGTCTGGGACTGGGTCGATCAGGCATTAACGAAGAAAGACGAAAATGGCAACGCGTTCTGGGCGTACGGCGGGGACTTTGGCGATAAGCCAAACGATCGGCAGTTCTGCCTTAACGGCCTGGTCTTCCCCGATCGCACGCCGCACCCGGCGCTGTTCGAGGCGCAGCGCGCGCAGCAGTTCTTCACCTTTACGCGGGTCAGCACCTCTCCGCTGGTGATTGAGGTGCAAAGCGGGTACCTGTTCCGCCATACCGATAACGAAGTGCTGAGCTGGACGGTTGCCCGGGATGGGAAGGTACTGGCTTCGGGCGAGGTGACGCTGGCGATAGCCCCTGAAGGTGTTCAGCGTCTGGAGATCGCTCTGCCGGAATTGAAAGCCGAGCCGGGAGAAGTCTGGCTGAATGTTGAAGTGCGCCAGCCGCGGGCAACACCGTGGTCACCGGCTGACCATCGCTGCGCGTGGGAACAGTGGCTGCTTCCGTCTCCGCTGTTTGTCGCACCGCCAGCCTCTGCGGGCGAGCCGCCGGTTTTGACGCAAAACGACCGCATCCTTGAGATCGCGCATGGTCAACAGCGCTGGCAGTTCGATCGCGCAACCGGAAACCTGGCTCAATGGTGGCGAAATGGCGTGGAAACGCTGATATCGCCTCTGACGGATAACGTCAGCCGTGCGCCGCTGGACAATGATATTGGGGTGAGTGAAGCGACGAAGATCGATCCGAATGCCTGGGTTGAGCGCTGGAAAGCGGCGGGCATGTACGATCTTACCTCGCGCGTTCTGTACTGTGAGGCAGCGCAGCACGCAGACGAGGTGGTGGTCACAACCCAGCACGTCCTTGCGTATCGCGGCAACGCGCTGTTTCTGAGTCGTAAAACCTGGCGGGTGGACGATCGAGGAGTACTCCACGGCGATATTCAGGTGGATATTGCGTCTGATATCCCGGAACCCGCGCGCGTTGGCCTGAGCGTTCATCTCGCCGAAACGCCGGAAAACGTGTCCTGGCTGGGGCTGGGGCCGCATGAAAACTATCCGGACAGAACGCTGGCGGCACAGCAGGGGCGCTGGACATTACCCCTGGCGGAGATGCATACGCCGTATATCTTCCCGACGGAAAATGGTTTGCGCTGTGATACGCGGGAGCTGGCGCTGGGAACGCATCAGCTGAACGGCCGGTTCCATTTCTCGGTGAGCCGCTACGGCCAGCAGCAGCTGCGGGAGACAACCCATCACCATCTGCTGCGCGAAGAGCCGGGATGCTGGCTCAATCTCGATGCGTTCCATATGGGCGTGGGCGGCGACGACTCCTGGAGCCCCAGCGTCTCGCCGGAATTCCTCCTGCAGACACGCCAGCTTCGCTATACCTTCAGCTGGCAGCAGAACCCTTAACTGACCCTGGAGATGCGGCCACAGAGTGTGGCCGCAGGCTTACGCCAGAATGCCGCTCAGGCCATGCAGGCTCATATAAATCCCTACCACGGTAATCAGCGCAGCGGAGATCCACGGTGCTTTACGGGAGAATTCGCTAAACCCGGGCCAGCGTTTGGTCGCGTGCTTGAGGCTCAAGGCGGCAATCGCGCCGGAAGCGACAAGCGTTAACGCCAGACCAATGCTAAAGCTGAACACCAGCGTCGCGCCGAGGGCGAAATGCTTCAGCTGCAGGCAGATCAGCAGAACGGTAATGGACGCCGGGCAGGGGATAAGCCCGCCGGTCAGGCCAAACATCACGATCTGTCCGGTGGTGACGTTTTGGCCGCTGAAGCGCCGGTTAATATCCTGCGCATGCGCGCGCTGGTGGGCGTCCTGCCACTCTTCTTCAACCAGCGGGTGTTCGTGGTGGTGATGTTCATGATGATGGTCATGGTCATGGTCATGGTGGTGGTGATGATCATGGTCGTGATGATGATCGTGTGGCTGGCTCTCTTTCCAGGTTCGCCACGCCATCCACAGGGCGATCGCAACGATCAATACCCCTGAGATCAGCTGGAACCAGGGTTCAGACGTATGCGCATCCCATCCCCGCCCAAACCATAAACCCGCCATGGCGATAATCCAGACTACTGCCGTATGCGAAAGCGTAGCGGCCAGGCCGAGCAGGACCGCCTGTTTCAGCGTGCCGCGGATAGCCACGATAAAGGCGGCCATCATGGTTTTTGAGTGACCCGGCTCCAGGCCATGTAGTGCACCGAGCAGGATAGCGCTGGGAACAAACAGCCAGGCATTACCCTGCTGCAGAAGTGAGGCGAAATCGTTCATTGAAATTTCCGGAATGGAAGCGTGCGCAAATAGTACTCCCCCCCAGTAGCTTAATACTACCCCCAGTAGAAAAATACTCAGGGGGAGTAGAGCGTGATATGCTCTAAAAGCCAAAACTGAGGGAGACAGAGATGTCACATACCGTTCGCGACAAGAAGATGTTACTGACTCGCCTGAAGAAAATTCAGGGGCAGAGCACCGCGCTCGAAAAAATGCTCAACAGCGAACACGAATGCGCCGAGGTGTTACAGCAGCTGGCGGCGATCCGTGGAGCGGTCAACGGCATGATGATGCAGGTGATTGAAGGGCACCTTACCGATCACGTGGTGAAAGAGCCCGAAGAGGCGCAGCGTGAAGCCGATCTTGGCGTGGTGCTACAGGTGATGAAATCCTACCTTAAGTAGCGTGCGTGCCGAGGTTATTCTCTGCCCAAAGAATAAATTCCGTCTTTGGTAGCGCTTTGCTGTAGTACCAGCCCTGTCCGTACTGCACGCCGTGCTGGTGCAGCCAGGCGAGCTGCCCGGCGGTCTCGACGCCTTCCGCCACCATCGCCAGCTTCAGCGACTTCGCCATTTCAATAATGTGCGGCGTCACGTTTTTATACTCCAGCGCATCCACGAACGATTTATCAATTTTTAGCGTGTCGACATCCAGATCCTGCAGATAGCTCAGGCTGGAATAGCCCGTACCAAAATCATCAATATAGACAGGGTGCCCCGAACGGCGGAATGCGGCGATAGCCGGCGCGCTGATTTTGGGATCGGCAAAGCCGCGCTCGGTAACCTCAAGGGCGATTTGGCCTGGGTGGACCTTCCATTTGTTCAGCAAGTGACTCAGCAGCGGCGGCAGCGTGCCGGAGGTCAAATCGGCGGGCGCGAGGTTGATGGAGATATGCTGATCGGGGTGAAGATGCAGCCAGCTGCCCATATCCTCGAACACCTTTTCGATAACGAGCTGCGTCAGCTGGGAGATAAGCCCGGTTTGTTCAGCAAGAGGGATAAAAATATCAGGCGAGAGGCTGCTTCCGTCCGGCTGCGGCCAGCGCGTCAGCGCCTCTGCGCCGACAATTTTTCCGCTACACAGCGCCACGATGGGCTGATAGTGAACCACAAAATCGCGGCTGTTAATGGCATCAAGCAGGCGGTTGCGCGGCGACTGGATGCGACGCAGTATCCGCAGGACAAAGAGCGCGGCAAGCAGGCTTATCAGGATGCCGAAGGGCAGCCACAAAAGCAGCTGCCGGTGCCAGGTTTCAGCCAGCGGTTTGAGCGTAGCCCATGCAACGACGGTAAACCCCAGTTCAGGGACGGGCTTCATAACGTACATTGAACCATCGTACTGTATGCTGGTCATCTCCTGACCCATGATCATGTCACGGATATGCGGATCGAGCGTATTGCTGCTGGCAAAGATGCGGCGTGTGGTATTTCCTACCAGGGCAGCATCAATCGCTATCTCGCCGAAGGGGATCACATCCACAAGCGAGGCCGGATCGACCAGAACCAGGTAATGACCTTGCCCCAGTACGGCCATGTAGCGATGAAACCCCAGATCGTTTTGCGTGGTCAGCCATGCGCTGTAACCATCTTCGGTAACGCGCATCGGCGGGGGGAAAGGGGCGGCATGGCTGGTTTGTTCAAGAGAGGAGCAGAGTGGCCTGAGGTTGTCGATATAAATCACTTCCTGCACATATCGCCACGAGAAAGCGACCCGTCGCATCTCCCTTAACTGCAGGGGGCTGCACGGCACACCCTCAAAGGCCTGCAGATGATTGAGCGCTTCCTTCGCCTGATCCACGACCTTGTCGGTACGTATCAGCACGCGTGAGGCATAATTATCCAGCGCATCGACAAATTTATCTTCCGCCTGACGATGAGCCAGCCAGATGCTCAGGCAAATGGGGACCAGCACGGAAAAGATAAGTATGCCAGTCACCAGACTGACCAGATGTCGGGTTTTCATGCTGTCGTTTCCTTCCTCGTATACCCGTTCCTGAGCACTGAGTTCCCTGCCTGAAGAGAAAGATTTTACCGCGAAATGATATAGTTATAGCACGTGGGTGGCGTGGTTTTCATTTTATCTCAGGTAAACCAGAAAATATCGTCAGAAGGAAGGGGTTGTTTTTTTAACCTGGCCTGGATATTATTTTGTTATGTTATAACAAAACATAAGGGATTTACGATGAAACCAAACATCCATCCAGCGTATCGCACCGTGGTATTCCACGACACCAGCGCGAATGAATACTTCAAAGTGGGTTCAACCATTAAGACCGACCGCGAAATTGAACTCGACGGTGAAACGTATCCGTACATTACCATCGAGGTTTCTTCAAAATCGCACCCGTTTTATACCGGTAAGCAGAAAACGTTCTCCACGGACGGCAGCGCAGCGCGCTTCCGCAAGCGTTTTGGCGGTTTTCTCAATGCGAAGCGGGGCTAACCATGCAGGTACTTAACTCATTGCGCAGTGCAAAACAGCGTCACCCGGATTGCCAGATAGTCAAACGCAAGGGACGCTTGTACGTGATTTGCAAATCCAATCCGCGCTTTAAGGCGGTGCAGGGCCGTAAAAAAAGACGCTAAACGCGCGTTTCTCGCCAGCTTTCCAGGGATCTTTTCTGTTTGCCATCGGCAGTAAAATTGTCGGTGGCAAGCCAGCTTTCAAAGGCGTTTGCCAGCGCCGGCCACTCTTTGTCGAGAATCGAAAACCAGTCGGTATCCCGGTTATGACCTTTTATGACCAGCGCCTGACGAAAACGCCCCTCAAACTGAAAACCCAGACGCAGTGCCGCTTTGCGGGAAGGCTCGTTCAAACTATTGCACTTCCACTCATAACGCCGGTAGCCCAGGGTATCGAACACATACCGCATCAGCAGATATTGCGCCTCTGTTGACATGGGCGTGCGGCTTAAAAGAGGCGAGAAGTGAACGTGCCCCACCTCCACGACCCCGTTTTTAGGATCGATCCGCATCAGGGACAGCGTCCCGACCGGAGACCGGGTCTGGTTATCGATAACGGTAAAGTGTATGGGGTCGGATAACTCGCTTACGCTCGCCACCCATTCGGCAAATTCCTCTGCGGTAGCGTCGGGTTCACGCAGCAGCCACGTCCAGCTGCGCGTATCTTCAGCGAGGGAATAGGCGGAAAACAGCGCGTTGGCATGCTCCACGCGCAGCGGTTCAAGCCGACAATAGCGTCCCTGAAGCACGACCCGGGACGGGTGCTGACGAGGCTGCCAGTCGCTAAGCGCTTCGCCTACGGGCTGTCCGAACTGATTGAATGTCTTCATCTTAATTTCCGTGACGTTGAAAAGAGTTCCAGACTAGTGAATTGCTGGTTCCTTAAAAAGAACCACTGCGCTATGTTTTGATGGTGCCACGAGGAGGCGAGATGAATATACCGGGTGATGAATTTTATACCTTGCTCAATGCTGCCCTGCAAAAACGTGGGAAAGAGACGCGCCAGCGCGCGCTTTATCTTGCGTTACGGGAGGCCATACTGTGCGGAAGGCTACTGTCCGGCAGCCAGCTTCCCGGTTCGCGAACGCTGGCTCAGCAGCTCTCCCTTTCCCGCAATACCGTCAATGCGGCGCTGGACCAGCTCACGCTGGAAGGGTATTTGCAGCGTAACCGCCAGGGAACGCGGGTGGCACAGCTCGCTCACCGCTCTGTCGCCCGGACATTGCCGGACCCTGCCATCAGGCTCGCCCGGCGGGTCGGCCTGCTGCCAGCGCCCGTGCCCCGGGACACGCCGGTGCTGGCGTTTACCCCGGGAACCCCGGCTATCAACTATTTTCCGCTACCGCTGTGGCGGCGATTGTACGATCGCGTGATGCGCGAGGAGGGAAGTGCCCTGCTAGGGTATGGCGACCCGGCCGGTGAACCGTCGCTGCGGGCAGCAATTGCCCGACACCTCGCCCTGTCCCGCGGTATCGACTGCGACGCCAGCCAGATAGTGATAACGGAAGGGGCGCTTGAGGGGGTTAACCTGTGCACCATGCTGTTGAGTGAGCCTGGCGATGTCGCGTGGGTGGAAAACCCCGGCTATAGCGGGGCAAAGAGCGCGTTTGTTAAAACAGGCCTGACCATGACGGGAATCCCTGTTGATGACGAGGGAATGTGCTGGGAAGGACGGGATGCGCCTGCTCCCTCGCTGATTTTTACCTCGCCTTCGCACCAGTTCCCTTACGGAAGCGTGCTCAGCGCCCGGCGACGTCTGGCGCTGCTGGAACTGGCCCGGCAGCACAACGCCTGGATCATTGAAGACGATTACGACAGCGAATTCCGTTATGCCGGTGAGCCTGTTCCGGCGATGCTTGGGATGGTCAACAACGCGCCCGTGGTTTATCTGGGAACGTTCAGTAAAACACTGTTTCCGTCGCTCAGAATGGGGTTCATGGTCTTGCCGCCAGCGCTGGCGAAAGCGGCTCGCCCGGCCATCGGCTCGCTGTTGCGGGGCGGGCATCGTGCCGAACAGCGTACGCTGGCGCTGTTCATTGAAGAAGGCCACTATGCCCGTCATCTTGCCGCCATGCGTCGGCTCTATCGTAAGCGATACCGCCAGCTGCGGGAGGTGCTGGGGGCAGAGCTTCACACGCCGCACCGTATACTGGCCGGTGAAGGCGGGATGCATCTGACGCTGGCGATAGACGATATTGACGATCAGACGCTGGTGGCGCAGGCGAGGGCGTTTCAGCTGGCACCCGCTGCACTGAGCGGGTATTACCTGGAGGCGAAGCAGGGGCAAACCGGTCTGGTTTTAGGTTACGGCAACACCTCTGCTTCGCAGTTTGCGCCGGGGATCCGGCGTCTGCAGGCGTTAATTACGCAGCAGCAGGGCGCGAAAGGGTAAAGACATCATAGAAAGAGAGCTGGCCTTTGGTGGAGACCATTTTCTGCAGCTTCTCTTTTTGCGCTGTTTCAACGGCCGGAGAGTGCATGATGCTGTCTATCAGCTCCGTGGGCACGAAACGTGTGTTATACCATTCACCGTTGTAGCAGACCCGGAAATCGAGAACGTCGATATCTTCGTAACGATAGCGCGGATTCACGTCGAAAAAGAAAAAGGCGTTAAAGACCACAAACAGCACAACCAGCAGCCAGACGGAGTCCACCAGCGTTTCGGACTTCAGCATCACAATCAGCGTCGCCAGCCAGGCGGCATACATGGCGACAAACAGTCCAGGATGTTTGCGAATAAAGCTAATGCTAAAGCGCGGGCGATTGTCGCGCTTTTCGCGGAGGTTAAGATCGTCGATGGTGGCGGTAAGCAGGCGCTGTATCTCGGTCATTTTTTGCCTTCATAAGAGTTGACAATACAGGGTGTCTGCCAATTTTAGGGGAGCCATCGGGCTGAAAAAAGTAACAGTCAGGCGCTAAAAGACCATAACAGTTGGCTCCCCGCGCCCTTATAAAATTTTGATGATTTTTGCCGGATTGCCGCCCACGACGACGTTAGCCGGGACGTCTTTTGTCACCACGGCGCCGGAGGCCACCACCACATTATCACCGATCGTGACGCCGGGGTTAATGACCGCCCGGCCACCAATCCAGACATTATTCCCAATGTTGACCGGTTTCCCAAACTCCACGCCGCTGTTCCGTTCCTCTGCATCCAGCGGGTGGGTGGCCGTATAAATGTGCACACCCGGCGCGAGCATGCAGTTATCGCCGATGCGAACAGGGCAGACATCCAGCATCACGCAGTCGAAGTTCGCGTAAAAGTTTTTGCCCAGATAAATATTGTATCCGTAGTCGCAGCGGAAGCTTGGTTCTATATAAGCGCCTTCGCTTTGCCCCAGAAGTTCCGCCAGGATGTTCTGGCGTTCTGTCTTTTCATCGGGCGCGGTGTGGTTATAGCGGTAAACCAGATGGCGGGCCCGCAGTCGGTCGGCCCGTAACGTCTCATCGCCGGGGCGATAATGTTCACCGGCAATCATCTTCTGTTTTTCTACGCTCATAGGAAACCTCTCTGGAAATGATTACCGCAGGGTAATCGGAACAGGTCGAGAGGGGAACGTTCCCGAAAAGCCGATGTGACTGTCGTCACAACATTGTTGCTGATGAACACGTTTTACACGGAGACCTGGCCTGGGCACAGGGAACATAACGGGATAGGTAAAAAACTCAGAACGTGGCGTAGAACTCTACAGACACCCTTCAAAGATTAACGGACAAATTTCCATACAGAAGTAGGGATTTTGTCATACAACTTATTCATGGTCAGCTCAGCAAGACGATGGTCAGCGGCTGAATAAAATACGGCCAGTTCATTATCAGAAAGCTCGTATTTATTCTTTTCAATCACGCGTTCGAGGGTGTCAATTGACTGACAACGTCGTAAGCGCATCAAATAATCGATTTTAGTGAGTGGTTTATCAGACATAAATTCACCTTAGTAATTGTAATAATTTTAACAGGAAAGGCTAACCGGGTTAGCTCTGCTCACGTTGACGAAACAGCGGAATAGCCGGTTTCCCGATTTACGCCATTTTTGCAAATCCTGGGCGTTAATGCCGTAACTACTGAACAACATAAAGGTGTCGTCCAGGTATTCATCAATTTGCTCAATGAGCTTATTATCTTCATTGTACTTAATTTTATAATTAAGTGCGAAGGTTGCGATATGCTCTATCAGCTCATTCAACTGTAAATTGATGGCAGACGTTGGGTCGTTTACCCAGCCATGGTTGCTTTCATCAAGGTTGGCAAGGCAGTCATGGTACAAGGATTCGCAGAGAAATTTCAACTGCGCGATATCATGCCTTTTTGGCGAGTACTCGTCCATAGCGCATCCCCTTCTGAGTGATTTCTTACTCACCGAACATCATTGTCGGGATGGATACAACTGACTTAGCTACATGAGTGCTGTGTTCCTGATAACCTAACTATAAGCCACTCCTTCCTGGATTTCATCGCGCTATTACGAAAAATTACAAATAAAACCGTAGACTGCGAGCATGTACGCAATGTTCCACCCTGGACACCCCTTTTTTATCCAAATTAACGCGCTGTTTTATCGCTTCCTTACGTTTCATTGGCTTAGCAAAAATAGCGAGAAAAGTTCAGATTCGAACTCCACGTTGTCAGAACTTCTTATTAGGAATATTCCTAATAGCTTAAGCGGGGAAATGAAATTAAAAAAATCCTGAATTCACCGATTAAGTTATCAGTTAATTATGATATGTCTAATTAAGATGGCAGAAAATAAATTGAATCACAATAAGCGTAATTTATGATTTTTTCTGAAAATGAAAAAGGCCGCTAATGCGGCCTTTTTATCATGTGAAACCGGTATCAGTGAGGTTCTACCGAATGCGCGTGTTCAACATCTTCATTCTTACGGCTGAAGCGGCGGCGAACCACCACGAAGAACACCGGTACGAAGAAGATAGCGAGTACGGTTGCGGTGATCATACCCCCCATAACGCCCGTACCGACCGCGTTCTGCGCACCGGAGCCCGCACCGGAGCTGATAACCAGCGGCAGTACGCCGAGGATAAACGCCAGTGACGTCATCAGGATTGGGCGCAGACGCATACGAACAGCCTCAAGCGTCGCCTCAATAAGACCTTTGCCTTCTTTCTCCATCAGATCTTTGGCGAATTCAACGATAAGTATCGCGTTCTTCGCCGACAAGCCAATGGTTGTCAGCAGGCCTACCTGGAAGTACACGTCGTTGGTCAGTCCGCGGAACGTTGCCGCAAGCAGCGCACCGATAACCCCGAGCGGTACCACCAGCATAACGGAGAACGGAATTGACCAGCTCTCATACAGCGCTGCCAGACACAGGAAGACGACGATCAGTGAAATCGCGTACAGGGCAGGGGCCTGGTTACCGGACAGACGTTCCTGATAGGACATCCCGGTCCAGTCGTAGCCAACACCCGAAGGCAGTTTGCTCGCCAGCTCTTCCATCAGGTTCATGGCTTCACCGGTGCTTCGGCCCGGCGCAGCCTGACCCAGGATCTCCATTGATGGCAGACCGTTATAGCGTTCCAGACGCGGCGAACCGTATTCCCAGCGTGACGTTGAGAATGCCGAGAACGGTACCATCTGACCATTGCTGCCGCGCACGAACCAGCTGTTGATATCGTTTGGCAACATACGGTACTGCGCCTCGGACATCACGTACACTTTCTTCACGCGACCGCGGTCGATGAAGTCGTTAACGTAGCTACCGCCCCAGGCTGCGCCCAGTGTGGTGTTGATGTCACTGATGGATACGCCCAGCGCCTGAGCTTTCTCCTGGTCGATGTCGATTTTGTACTGCGGCGTATCTTCCAGGCCATTTGGACGCACGCCGACCAGCAGGTCAGGGTGCTTAGCCACTTCGCCAAACAGCTGGTTACGCGCCTGCGTCAGTTTTTCGTGACCCAGACCGCCCTGGTCAATCAGCTGGAAGTCGAAGCCGGTCGCGGTACCCAGTTCAACAATCGCCGGCAGGTTGAAGGCGAACACCATCGCATCTTTAATCTGCGAGAAGGTGCCCATCGCACGGCCGGTAATGGCTTCAACCTTGTTCTCTTTGCCCGGACGTTCAGACCAGTCTTTCAGAGAAACGAAGGCGATACCGGTGTTCTGACCACGACCCGCAAAGCCAAAGCCGTTAACCGCAAACACGGATTCAACGTTGTCTTTCTCTTTGGTGAGGTAGTAGTCCGTCACTTCGTCCAGCACTTTCTGGGTACGCTCTTGCGACGCACCCGCAGGAAGCTGTGCCATCGTCAGGAACACGCCCTGGTCTTCATCCGGCAGGAACGAGCTTGGCAGACGAACGAACAGAATCGCCATCCCCGCCACGATGATGATATAGAGCAGCAGGTAACGACCGGTGCTGCGCAGGATGTTGCCCACGCTGTCGGTGTAGTGGTGCGTGCTCTTATCAAACATGCGGTTAAACCAGCCGAAGAACCCTTTATGCTCGCCATGACCGCCTTTCTGAATCGGCTTCAGCATGGTGGCACACAGCGCAGGCGTCAGGATCAATGCGACCAGTACCGACAGCGCCATCGCGGAAACGATGGTGATCGAGAACTGACGGTAAATCGCACCGGTAGAGCCGCCGAAGAAGGCCATCGGGATAAATACCGCAGACAGTACCATCGCGATACCAACCAGCGCGCCCTGGATCTGACCCATTGATTTACGGGTGGCTTCCTTCGGCGGCAGACCTTCTTCCGCCATCACGCGCTCGACGTTCTCTACCACGACGATGGCATCATCCACCAGCAGGCCGATGGCAAGCACCATCCCGAACATCGTCAGGGTGTTTATCGAGAAGCCAAAGGCCGCGAGGATAGCAAAGGTCCCCAGCAGAACGACCGGAACGGCGATGGTTGGGATCAGCGTCGCGCGGAAGTTTTGCAGGAACAAATACATGACCAGGAACACCAGGATGATCGCTTCTGCCAGCGTTTTAACCACTTCGTGAATCGAAATTTTAACGAATGGCGTGGTGTCGTACGGATAAACGATCTTCAGGCCTGACGGGAAGTACGGTTCCATTTTCTTCAGTTCTGCACGGATCGCCGTGGCGGTATCCAGGGCGTTCGCGCCTGTCGCCAGTTTGATACCCAGACCGGAAGCCGGTTTACCGTTGAACTTCGCGATGATGTCGTAGTTCTCACCGCCCAGCTCGACTTTCGCCACGTCGCGCAGGCGAACCTGCGAGCCGTCCTGATTCACTTTCAGCAGAATTTTGCTGAACTCATCCGCGGAGGTCAGACGGGTTTGCGCGATGATCGAGGCGTTAAGCTGCTGGCCCTTCACCGGCGGCGTACCGCCTAGCTGACCGGCTGCCACCTGGGCGTTCTGCGCTTTAATGGCGTTAATCACGTCAACCGGCGTCAGCTGGAAGTTGTTCAGCTTGTTCGGATCCATCCAGATACGCATTGCGTACTGAGAACCGAACAGCTGCACGTCACCCACACCGGACGTACGGCTGATGGCGTCCTTCATGTTGGCGCCCACGTAGTCGGAAATATCCTCCTGCGTCATGGTGCCGTTGGTGTTGATAACGCCGACAACCATCAGGAAGCTACTGGACGATTTCTCGACGCTCACGCCCTGCTGTTGTACTTCCTGCGGCAGCAGCGGCATCGCCAGCTGCAGTTTGTTCTGCACCTGAACCTGCGCAATGTCAGCATCCGTACCTGACTCGAAGGTCAGGGTGATCTGAACTGTACCGGTAGAGTCACTGTTTGAGGACATGTACATCAGGTTATCGATACCGTTCATGTTCTGTTCGATAACCTGAGTGACGGTGTCCTGCACCGTTTTTGCATCAGCCCCTGGGTAGGTCGCGGAAATCGTCACCGCCGGTGGCGCAATCGTTGGATATTGCGCGACAGGCAGCTTCAGGATCGCAAGTCCCCCGGCCAGCATGATGATAATGGCGATCACCCACGCAAATATGGGGCGATCGATAAAGAAATTAGGCATGTCTTAACGGCTCCTGTTTAAGTTAAGACTTGGTTTGTTCTGACTGGCCAGCGGCCGAAGCTTGTTGTTTATCGTCAGATGTCACTTCCTGTGCTTTAACCTGCGCGCCAGGACGAACTTTTTGCAAACCAGTAACAATCACGCGATCGCCATCTTTCAGACCTTCCGTCACCAGCCATTTATCCCCAATCGCCTGGGTGGCGGTGATATTGCGCATTTCGACTTTGTTATCAGCCCCAACAACCAGTGCGCTCGCATCGCCGCGTGGCGTACGGGTCACACCCTGCTGTGGAACCAGAAGGGCGGTTGGATTCGTTCCTTCTTCCAGACGTGCGCGAACGAACATACCTGGCAGCAGATTTTTGTCAGGGTTCGGGAAAATCGCACGTAAGGTGATGGAACCGGTGGTCTGGTCGACCGTCACGTCAGAGAATTCCAGCGTCCCTTCCTGCGGGAACTTGATACCGTCGTTGGTAATCAGCTCCACTTTGGCTTTGCCGTTTTCCTGTTTCAGGGTGCCGTTAGCCAGCTCCTGTTTCAGGCGCAGGAAATCATTGCTGGACTGCGTGACGTCAACATAGATCGGATCGAGCTGCTGCACGGTTGCCAGCGCAGTGGTCTGACCGTTCTGTACCAGGGCCCCTTCCGTGACGGAAGATTTACCAATACGACCGCTGATAGGGGAGGTCACTTTGGTATAGGCCAGGTTAATGCGCGCGGTTTCGACGGCCGCTTTGGCTGCCACCACGGCGGCGTTAGCCTGCTGGGCATCCGCCAGGGCGGTATCGTAATCCTGCTGACTGATGTACTTGGTACCGAGCAGTTTTTGATAGCGGTTCAGCGTCAGCTGGGCAATTTTGGCCGCGGCCTGTGCTTTAGCCAGATCGCCTTTCGCGCTTTCATAAGACGCCTGATAGGTTGCGGGATCAATCTGATACAGAGACTCACCGGCCTGCACATCACCGCCTTCGGTGAAGTTGCGTTTCAGGATAATGCCGCTAACCTGAGGACGCACTTCCGCAATGCGGTAAGCATTTGTACGGCCGGGTAATTCGGTGGTGATTTGTAGAGGTTCAGATTTGAGCGTCACAACGCCTACTTCTGGCGCCTGCTGAGCTCCTTGTTGAGCCGGTTTGTCGTCACATCCTGTTAGCGCTAAGCTGCCTGAAAGCATCAGAACGACCGCCAGAGGCGTTAACCCTCTGTTTTTGTTCATATGTAAACCTCGAGTGTCCGATTTCAAATTGATCAAGGGTCCTGAGTCTAAAACCCATTGCTGCGTTTATATTATCGTCATGCTATGGTACATACATTCACAAATGTATGTAAATCTGACTCCTGTAAATTCACTCACCTATGGCACGAAAAACTAAACAACAAGCGCTGGAAACCCGACAACATATTCTGGATGTGGCGATACGTTTGTTCTCGCAGCAAGGTGTTTCAGCAACCTCGCTGGCGCAAATTGCTCAGGCCGCCGGTGTGACGCGAGGAGCGATTTACTGGCATTTTAAAAACAAGTCAGATCTGTTCAGTGAAATCTGGGAGCTTTCAGAGTCCAGCATTAGCGATCTCGAGAGTGAGTATCGGGCAAAATTCCCAGACGATCCACTCTCAGTATTGAGAGAAATATTAGTATATATCCTTGAAGCAACGGTAGTTGAAGAACGTCGCAGATTAATGATGGAGATTATTTTTCATAAATGCGAGTTCGTGGGCGAGATGGCGGTCGTGCAGCAGGCGCAACGAAGCCTCAGTCTGGAAAGCTATGACCGTATTGAGCACAACCTGAACCTCTGTATGGAGGCAAAACTGCTACCGGCCAATCTGTTGACCCGTCGGGCGGCGATTCTGATGCGCAGCTACATTTCTGGTCTGATGGAAAACTGGCTTTTTGCACCACAATCGTTTGATCTTAAAGCGGAAGCCCGCAGCTACGTGGCGATTTTACTGGAAATGCTACAGCTCAGCCCGACGCTGCGCAGCGACGCGCCTTCGCTAACGGCCTGACCCCTTTCCAGGATTTATCTCAGAGGCTTACGTTCGCGCTATTCTGCATCTGACGAGCGTGATATTCTTCACGCCGGACTATTTTCGGTCATCTTCTGACATCATTCACAACTATGCTGCCCATCAATCGCTCGCAACATCCTGTTTTTGCATTGCTCTTTGCGATGCTGTTTTTCTTCGCCACGGCGCCGCTGACCTGGGCCCGCGCCGATAACAGCAACGATATTCCCACGCGTGCTGACGTTCAGTCGCAGCTCGACACGCTGAACAAACAAAAAGAACTCTCTCCTCAGGAAAAACTGACGCAGCAGGACCTGACGGAAACGCTGGAAACGCTGGATAAAATTGAACGCGTTAAGGCTGAAACCGCCCAGCTTCGTCAGAAGGTGGCGCAGGCCCCTGAAAACATGCGCAAAGCGACGGAGTCGCTGAATGCCCTGAGTGACGTTGATAACGACAACGAAACGCGCAAAACGCTCGCCACGCTCTCCTTACGCCAGCTGGAATCGCGCGTCGCCCAGTTGCTCGACGATCTGCAAACCGCGCAGTCCGATCTCGCGACCTACAACAGCCAGCTTGTCTCCCTGCAAACCCAGCCCGAGCGCGTGCAAAATGCGATGTATACCGCGTCTCAGCAGCTGCAGCAGATCCGCAACCGCCTGAACGGCACGACGGTGGGCGAAGGCACGCTGCGCCCGACGCAGCAAACCCTGCTGCTGGTTCAGCAGTCGTTGCTCAATGCGCAGATCGAACAGCAGCGTAAAAGCCTGGAAGGGAATACGGTGCTGCAGGACACTCTGCAGAAACAGCGTGATTACGTCACCGCGAACATTAATCGTCTGGAGCATCAGCTTCAGCTTTTGCAGGAGGCGGTTAACAGCAAACGCCTGACCCTGACGGAAAAAACCGCCCAGGAGGCCGTATCCCCTGACGAAACCGCCCGTATTCAGGCCAACCCGCTGGTAAAACAGGAGCTTGAGGCTAACCATCAGCTCAGTCAGCGCCTGATACTGGCGACGGAAAACGGCAACTCGCTGGTTCAGCAAAATATCAAGGTGAAAAACTGGCTGGATCGCGCCCTTCAGGCGGAACGCAACATCAAAGAGCAGATCGCGGTCCTGAAGGGCAGCCTCCTGCTGTCGCGTATTCTCTACCAGCAGCAGCAGACGCTTCCGTCCGCCGACGAGCTGGAGGACATGACCAACCGCATTGCGGATTTACGTCTGGAACAGTTTGACGTCAACCAGCAGCGCGATGCCCTTTTCCAGAGCGATACCTTTGTCGCCAAAATTGAAGAGGGGCATTCCAGCGACGTGAACCCGGAAGTGCACGACGCGCTGCTCCAGGTCGTGGATATGCGTCGCGAGCTGCTGGACCAGCTCAATAAACAGCTGGGTAACCAGCTGATGATGGCCATTAACCTGCAAATCAACCAGCAGCAGCTGGTGAGCGTCTCGAAAAGTCTGCAGGAGATCCTGACCCAGCAGATTTTCTGGGTAAACAGCAACAAGCCGATGGACTGGGACTGGGTTAAATCCTTCCCTGAGACGCTGAAAACGCAGATTAAGAGCATGAAGGTCACCGTAAACTGGGAGAAAGCCTGGCCTGCGGTAATGATTGCTTTTCTGGCCGGTTTGCCGCTGTTGCTGATTGCCGGTCTCATCCGCTGGCGTCTGGGCTGGCTGAAAAAATACCAGGCGAAGCTGGCCTCCGAAGTAGGGCAGCTGCGCAACGATAGCCAGCTCCATACGCCAAAAGCGATTCTGATTGACCTTATTCGCGCCCTGCCGGTGTGCCTGATTATTCTGGCTGTGGGTCTGATTCTGCTCACTATGCAGCTCAACGTCAGCGATCTGCTGTGGGCGTTCAGTAAAAAACTGGCGCTGTTCTGGCTGGTGTTTGGCCTGTGCTGGAAGGTACTGGAAAAAGACGGCGTGGCGGTGCGTCATTTCAACATGCCAGCGCAGCTGACCAGCCACTGGCGTCGTCAGATCGTGCGCATCAGCCTGGCGCTGCTGCCGCTGCACTTCTGGTCGGTTGTCTCTGAGCTTTCCCCGCTGCATCTGATGGATGACGTGCTGGGCCAGCTGGTCATCCTGCTGAACCTGCTGCTGATTGCGATCCTGATGTGGCCGATGTGTCGCGACAGCTGGCGTGATAAAGAGTCCCACAATATTCGTCTGGCCACCGTGACGGTGCTGGCGATCATTCCGCTGGCGCTGATGGTGCTGACGGCAACGGGCTACTTCTATACCACGCTGCGCCTGTCCGGGCGCTGGATTGAAACGGTCTATCTGGTGATCGTCTGGAACCTGCTCTATCAGACCGTACTGCGCGGCCTGAGCGTGGCGGCCCGCCGTATTGCCTATCGCCGCGCCATCGCGCGTCGTCAGCATCAGGTGAAAGAGGGGGCCGAAGGCGCTGAGCCGCAGGAAGAGCCGACCATCGCGCTGGAGCAGGTTAACCAGCAGACGCTGCGTATCACCATGCTGGTGATGATCGCCCTGTTTGCGGTGATGTTCTGGGCGATCTGGTCCGATCTTATTACCGTTTTCGCCTATCTCGACAGTATTACCCTCTGGCAATACAACGGAACCGAAGCCGGCGCGGCGGTCATGAAAAGCGTGACCATGGGCAGCCTGCTGTTTGCGCTGGTGTCGTCGGTGGTCGCCTGGGCGCTGATCCGCAACCTGCCAGGCCTGCTCGAAGTGCTGCTCCTGTCACGTTTGAATCTTCGCCAGGGGGCGTCCTACGCCATTACCACGATCCTCAACTACGTCATCATCATTGTCGGAGCGATGACGGTCTTTGGCTCGCTTGGCGTCTCGTGGGATAAACTGCAGTGGCTGGCGGCGGCCCTCTCGGTCGGTCTTGGTTTTGGCCTGCAGGAGATCTTCGGTAACTTTGTCTCCGGCCTGATCATCCTGTTCGAACGTCCGGTACGTATCGGCGATACCGTCACCATCGGCACGTTCTCGGGAACGGTCAGCAAGATCCGCATTCGTGCCACCACCATCACCGACTTCGATCGCAAAGAGGTGATCATCCCGAACAAAGCGTTCGTGACCGAGCGTCTGATCAACTGGTCGCTTTCCGATACGGTGACGCGCGTGGTGATCCGCCTGGGCGTGGCCTATGGATCGGATCTGGATAAGGTGAAAGAGGTGCTGCTGAAGGCGGCGTCTGAGCATCCGAAAGTGATGCACGATCCGGCCCCGGCGGTCTTCTTCACCACCTTTGGGCCGAGTACGCTGGATCACGAGCTGCGTTTATACGTGCGTGAACTGCGTGACCGCAGCTACACGGTGGATGAGCTTAACCGCTCTATCGATCGTCTGTGCCGTGAAAACGATATTAATATCGCCTTTAACCAGCTTGAGGTTCACCTGCGTAACGAGAAAGGTGATGAGCATACGGAAGTGAAGCGCGACATTAAGGGTGATGACCCGACTCCGGCTTAATCTATTTTCCCTCTCCCCTCTGGGGAGAGGGCAGGGTGAGGGGGAAGTTTCCCCTCAAAATCCCGCCGCACAATCTCCAGCGCCTTAAGCACCGTCTCGGCGGGGATCTCATGATTCTCCAGCAGCATAATCAAATCGACGGCCAGCTTGACCTCATCGGGTGCATTTTCCAGTGACATGGGTGTGGCTCCTGTTAACGGGTCAAACGTTCAATGACGCGCTCAATCTCATCCAGCGCCTGACGGCAGCGGACGATGCGTCCTTCCAGCGCGCTAATCTCGCGCATCAATAGCTGCTGCTCTTCCAGCGTTTCGCTGTTGTTCAGACGCACCTCGCGTTCACGCTTCATCTCAAACAGCCGGCGCTCAAACTCCTGGTTCTCGAGCCGCTTGCGCTGCCATTTGCCGAGCCCCGGCGAGGCGCTGTCCCAGGCGCGCAGCGGCCAGGCGGCGATTTCGCGATGCAGTGCGGTGATCTGCTCGGTGAGATGCTCTGCAAGCCACGCCACCTGTTCCTGTTGTTCATTCTCAACCGCATGGCGAAGCTCGTCGAGGTTCGTCTGCGCTTCAGCCAGGTAATCCTGAATGACGGTGCTGCGGGTACGAAAAAGCTGCCGGTCAAAGCGCGGCTTCAGCGTGGCGTGCCCCATCAGCGGCGTGGCCTGCGCCCGCAGAGCGATCAGCTGATTTTGCAGCCTCTCAAGAAGCAGTGCTGTTTTCAAGGCGCTCTCCAGTGGTAAAGTAGCCGTTCAGTTTGATAACGATTCGCATTATGCAGCGTACTATTTTAATCATCATTGGCTGGCTTGCGGTAGTGCTGGGCACGCTGGGTGTAGTATTACCCCTGCTGCCGACCACGCCGTTTATCCTGCTGGCGGCCTGGTGCTTCGCCCGCTCGTCGCCGCGTTTTCACCACTGGCTGCTCTACCGCTCATGGTTTGGCGGCTACCTGCGGCACTGGCAAAAACACCGTGCCATGCCGCCTGGTGCGAAGCCGCGCGCGATCGCGGTGATCCTCATTACCTTCGCCATTTCATTATGGCTGGTGAAAATCATGTGGGTGCGGATCCTGCTGCTGATCATTCTCTCCTGCCTGCTTATCTTTATGTGGCGGATCCCCGTGGTTGATGAAAAGCAACAAAAGCACTGAAGCCTCATCATGGCTGTTGCAATTATCACGCGCAGCCAGTAAATTCGACCGTTTTCGAGCACAGGTGCGCCTGGTCAAAGGTTAAACAATTGTTGCCTTGGCCGACTCGTTGCGCGCTGTGAGTAACACTGTTTCATTTAGGCACAAACCGATGACCGCAACTGCACAGCAGCTTGAATATCTGAAAAACAGCATCAAAAGCATCCAGGACTACCCAAAGCCTGGCATTCTTTTCCGTGATGTCACCAGCTTGCTGGAAGACCCGAAAGCGTACGCACTCAGCATTGAACTGCTGGTCGAGCGTTACAAAAACGCCGGGATCACCAAAGTAGTAGGTACCGAAGCCCGTGGCTTCCTGTTTGGCGCACCGGTTGCGCTGGCAATGGGCGTGGGTTTTGTGCCGGTGCGTAAGCCGCGCAAACTGCCGCGTGAAACCATCGCAGAAAGCTACGAGCTGGAGTACGGCACCGATCAGCTGGAGATCCACGTTGACGCGATCAAGCCTGGCGACAAAGTGCTGGTGGTCGACGATCTGCTGGCGACCGGCGGCACCATTGAAGCGACCGTGAAGCTGATCCGCCGTCTGGGTGGGGAAGTGACCGACGCGGCCTTCATCATCAACCTGTTCGATCTCGGCGGTGAACAGCGCCTGGAAAAACAGGGCATTACCAGCTACAGCCTGGTGCCTTTCCCGGGTCACTAATCCCGGTTTTCACAACCTCGCTCAATGGGTGAGGTTGTGATAGCATTCCCCTCCATAAATTCACCTTCCAGCGTTGCAGAGCCTGCCCATGAGTTATCAGGTGTTAGCCCGTAAATGGCGACCACAAACCTTTGCTGACGTTGTCGGTCAGGAACATGTGCTGACGGCCCTGGCGAACGGCTTGTCGCTAGGTCGCATCCATCACGCCTATCTTTTTTCCGGCACCCGCGGCGTCGGTAAGACCTCTATTGCCCGTTTGCTGGCAAAAGGTCTCAACTGCGAAACCGGGATCACCGCCACGCCGTGCGGCGTGTGTGATAACTGCCGGGAGATCGAACAGGGGCGTTTTGTCGATCTGATCGAGATCGACGCCGCTTCGCGCACCAAAGTTGAAGATACCCGCGACCTGCTGGACAACGTCCAGTACGCCCCGGCGCGCGGCCGCTTCAAGGTCTACCTGATCGATGAAGTGCACATGCTCTCGCGCCACAGCTTCAACGCCCTGCTGAAGACGCTGGAAGAGCCGCCCGCGCACGTGAAGTTCCTGCTGGCGACCACCGATCCGCAAAAGCTGCCGGTCACGATTTTATCGCGCTGCCTGCAGTTCCACCTGAAGGCGCTGGACGTCGAGCAGATCCGCGCGCAGCTCGAGCACATTCTCGATGAAGAGAACATTGTCCACGAACCGCGCGCCCTGCAGCTGCTGGCCCGCGCCGCGGACGGCAGCCTGCGCGATGCGCTCAGTCTGACCGATCAGGCGATTGCCAGCGGTGACGGCAAACTCTCCACCGAGGCGGTCAGCACCATGCTCGGCACGCTGGATGACGATCAGGCGCTGTCGCTTATCGAAGCGATGATTGCCGCTAACGGCGAACGCGTGATGTCGCTGGTGAACGCGGCCGCTGCCCGCGGTATTGAGTGGGAAGGGCTGCTTGTTGAGATGCTCAGCCTGCTGCACCGGGTGGCAATGCTGCAGCTTTCTCCCTCCGCCATTGGTGCGGATATGGCCGCCATTGAACAGCGGATGCGTGAGCTTGCCCGCACCGTGCCGCCTGCCGACGTGCAGCTTTATTACCAGACGCTGTTGATTGGTCGCAAAGAGCTACCGTTTGCGCCGGATCCGAGGATGGGCGTTGAAATGACGCTGCTGCGCGCGCTGGCGTTCCACCCGCGCATGCCGCTGCCGGAGCCGGACGTGCCCCGACAGTCTTTCGCCCCGGTTGCGCCGACGGCGGTGATGTCACCGCAGCAGGTGCCGCCGCAGCCGACGCCGCCACCGCAGCAGAACGTACCGCTGTCGGATGCCACCAGTTCGGTGCTTGCCGCGCGCAGCCAGCTGCAGCGTGCGCAGGGAGTAACCAAACTAAAAAAGAGTGAACCGGCAGCGCCAGGAAGAGCGCGGCCGGTGAACAACGCTGCGCTTGAACGACTGGCCTCGGTAACGGAGCGCGTACAGTCGCGTCCGGCACCGTCCGCGCTCGAGCAGAAAGCCCCGGTGAAAGAAGAGGCTTACCGCTGGAAGGCAACCACCATCACCGAAACGGTGAAGGAAGAGGTTGCCACGCCGAAAGCGTTGAAAAAGGCGCTGGAGCATGAAAAAACGCCGGAGCTTTCCGCGAAGCTTGCCGAAGAGTCCATTGCGCGCGACGCCTGGGCCGCCGAGGTCAGTAAGCTCCAGCTGCCGAAGCTGGTGGAGCAGGTCGCGCTGAACGCCTGGAAAGAGCAGGACGGCAATCAGGTGCGTCTGCACCTGCGTCCGGGCCAGCGACACCTCAATTCCCCTGGCGCGCAAAAGGCGCTGGCCGAGGCGCTCGCCACATTACAGGGGGCGCCGGTTGAATTGACTATCATTGAAGATGATAATCCGGCAGTGAAAACGCCGCTGGAGTGGCGCCAGGCCATTTATGAAGAGAAGCTCGCGCAGGCGCGCGAGGCAATTATTGCGGATAACAACATCCAGACCCTGCGCCGGTTCTTCGACGCCGATCTGGATGAAGAGAGTATTCGCCCCATTTGATCGTGAGTCTGACTTACGGTTGTAATCCTTAACGTGAAAGAAGAGAGAAGCCTATGTTTGGTGGAAAAGGCGGTCTGGGTGGCCTGATGAAGCAGGCTCAGCAGATGCAGGAAAAAATGCAGAAGATGCAGGAAGAGATCGCTCAGCTGGAAGTCACGGGTGAATCGGGTGCCGGTCTGGTCAAGGTGACCATCAACGGTGCGCACAACTGCCGTCGCGTGGAAATCGACCCGAGCCTGCTCGAAGACGACAAAGAGATGCTGGAAGATCTGGTTGCAGCCGCGTTTAACGATGCCGCTCGCCGTATCGACGAAACCCAGAAAGAGAAAATGGCCTCCGTTTCCAGCGGCATGCAGCTGCCGCCTGGCTTCAAGATGCCGTTCTGATGCAAACCAGTCCGCTGCTCACGCAGTTAATGGAAGCACTGCGCTGTCTGCCGGGCGTTGGCCCGAAGTCGGCGCAGCGCATGGCGTTTACGCTATTGCAGCGCGACCGCAGCGGCGGGATGCGCCTGGCGCAGGCTCTGACCCGCGCCATGTCAGAAATTGGTCACTGTGCGGATTGCCGCACCTTTACCGAGCAGGACGTGTGTAACATCTGTACGAACCCGCGTCGTCAGGAAAACGGTCAGATTTGCGTGGTGGAGAGTCCGGCGGACATCTACGCCATCGAACAAACCGGGCAGTTTTCCGGGCGCTACTTCGTGCTGATGGGGCATCTCTCCCCGCTGGACGGCATCGGCCCGGACGATATCGGTCTTGACCGCCTTGAACAGCGTCTCGAGTCCGAAACCATCAAAGAGGTGATCCTCGCCACCAACCCCACGGTGGAAGGGGAGGCAACCGCCAACTACATCGCCGAGCTGTGCTCGCAGTATGGCGTTGACGCCAGCCGCATCGCCCACGGCGTGCCGGTCGGCGGCGAGCTGGAGATGGTCGACGGCACCACGCTGTCGCACTCTCTGGCCGGACGTCACAAGATTATTTTCTGACCAAACGGAGGCTGCGCGCGCCGCCTCCGCTTGAAAATTTCCCCCCGTATCCCCATCTCTCCCTCAACGTTTTAAAACCCCATTAAATGGCATTGTTGAGGTCGACATAGATGAAAGGACAAGAAACCCGTGGTTTCCAGTCAGAAGTAAAACAGCTTCTGCACCTGATGATCCATTCCCTGTATTCCAACAAAGAAATTTTCCTGCGTGAGCTGATTTCCAACGCCTCGGATGCGGCGGACAAGCTGCGCTTCCGCGCGCTGTCTAACCCGGATCTGTACGAAGGCGACGGCGAGCTGCGCGTGCGCGTCTCGTTTAATAAAGAGAACCGCACCCTGACCATCGCCGATAACGGCATCGGGATGAACCGCGACGAGGTGATCGACCACCTCGGGACCATCGCGAAATCCGGCACCAAGGCGTTCCTGGAGTCCATGGGCTCTGACCAGGCGAAAGACAGCCAGCTGATCGGCCAGTTCGGCGTCGGTTTCTACTCGGCGTTCATCGTGGCGGACAAAGTCACCGTGCGCACCCGTGCGGCAGGCGACAGCGCCGAGAACGGCGTGCTGTGGGAATCCAAAGGGGAAGGCGAATACACCGTTGATGACATCACCAAAGCGGACCGCGGCACCGAAATCACCCTGCACCTGCGTGAAGGGGAAGATGATTTCCTGAACGACTGGCGCGTGCGCTCCATCATCAGCAAGTACTCCGATCACATCGCGCTGCCGGTTGAGATTGAAAAACAGGAAGAGAAAGACGGTGAAACCGTGGTTTCCTGGGAGAAAATCAATAAGGCGCAGGCGCTGTGGACGCGCAACAAGTCTGAGATTAAAGACGACGAGTACAACGAATTCTACAAGCACATCGCCCACGACTTTACCGACCCGCTGACCTGGAGCCACAACCGTGTGGAAGGCAAGCAGGAGTACACCAGCCTGCTGTACATCCCGGCACAGGCGCCGTGGGACATGTGGAACCGCGATCACAAGCATGGCCTGAAGCTGTACGTGCAGCGCGTGTTCATCATGGACGACGCCGAGCAGTTCATGCCGAACTATCTGCGCTTTGTGCGCGGCCTGATCGATTCCAACGATCTGCCGCTGAACGTCTCCCGCGAAATTCTGCAGGACAGCACCGTCACCCGTAACCTGCGCAACGCCCTGACCAAACGTGCGCTGCAGATGCTGGAAAAACTGGCGAAAGACGATGCGGAAAAATACCAGACCTTCTGGAAACAGTTCGGTCTGGTGCTGAAAGAAGGCCCGGCTGAAGACATGGCGAACGTTGAAACCATCGCCAAACTGCTGCGCTTTGCTTCTACGCACACCGACTCCTCCGCGCAGACCGTGTCGCTGGAAGAGTACATCTCCCGCATGAAAGAAGGGCAGGAGAAGATCTACTACATCACCGCCGACAGCTACGCCGCGGCGAAGAGCAGCCCGCACCTGGAGCTGCTGCGTAAGAAAGGCATCGAAGTGCTGCTGCTTTCCGACCGCATCGACGAGTGGATGATGAACTACCTGACCGAGTTCGACGGTAAGGCGTTCCAGTCCGTTGCCAAAGCCGATGAGTCCATCGACAAGCTGGCAGATGAAGTGGATGAAAATGCGAAAGAAGCCGAGAAGGCGCTGGAGCCGTTCATTGAGCGCGTGAAAACCCTGCTGGGCGACCGCGTGAAAGAGGTGCGCTTTACCCACCGTCTGACCGACACTCCGGCCATTGTCACCACCGATGCCGACGAAATGAGCACCCAGATGGCGAAGCTGTTCGCCGCGGCGGGCCAGGCGGTACCGGAAGTGAAATATATCTTTGAGCTTAATCCGGATCATCCGCTGGTGAAACGCGCGGCGGATACCCAGGACGACGCCCGCTTTGCCGAGTGGGTTGAACTCCTGCTGGATCAGTCCCTGCTGGCCGAACGCGGCACGCTGGAAGATCCTAACCTCTTCATTAAACGTGTGAATGCGCTGCTGCTGGCGTAACTGACCACGCCTCTCCTGGTCTTCTCCCTCTCCCCGAGGGAGAGGGCCAGGGTGAGGGCACCAGACCGCACTATCCCAAATTATCTCCCCCCATTAACCGTTTCAGCCTTCCTGCCTTCCTTGAGCGATGCCCGTTCTGGTGGTATTGTTTAGCGCTTTTGAAAAATTGAAACGACTTTTGAGGGGATTTTCGCAATGCGTATTATTCTGCTTGGCGCTCCGGGCGCGGGTAAAGGAACTCAGGCTCAGTTCATCATGGAGAAATACGGTATTCCGCAAATCTCCACCGGTGATATGCTGCGCGCCGCTGTAAAATCTGGCTCCGAGCTGGGTAAACAGGCGAAAGACATCATGGACGCAGGCAAGCTGGTGACCGACGAGCTGGTAATTGCTCTGGTCAAAGAGCGCATTGCTCAGGAAGACTGCCGTAACGGTTTCCTGCTGGACGGCTTCCCACGTACCATTCCTCAGGCTGACGCCATGAAGGAAGCGGGCATCAACGTGGACTACGTTCTGGAGTTCGACGTACCGGACGAGCTGATCGTTGACCGCATCGTTGGTCGTCGCGTACACGCTGCTTCTGGCCGCGTTTACCATATCAAATTCAACCCGCCTAAGGTTGAAGGCAAAGACGACGTGACCGGCGAAGAGCTGACCACCCGTAAAGACGATCAGGAAGAGACCGTGCGCAAGCGCCTGGTGGAATACCATCAGATGACCGCGCCGCTGATCGGCTACTACACCAAAGAAGCGCAGGCGGGTAACACCAAATACGCCAAAGTCGACGGCACCAAAGCCGTGGCTGACGTGCGTGCTGAGCTGGAAAAAATCCTCGGCTAATCGCATCTCTCTCACCCGGGCCACCGGGTGAGAAAAATTCTCATCTTACCTATTACAGCAATGGGTTTCGTTTAAACGCATTTCCGCTACAATTGACAACCATTCAAATGGTTAAGAGGCGTGAATGAGTCAGGCGAAAACCGGCATCCTGCTTGCCAATCTGGGCACTCCAGAAGCACCTACATCAGACGCGGTAAAACGCTACCTGCGACAATTTTTAAGCGACACGCGCGTCGTGGATTTTCCGCGACTGCTGTGGTGGCCGCTGCTGCGTGGCGTCATTCTGCCGATCCGTTCTCCGCGCGTCGCCAAACTCTATCAGTCCGTGTGGATGGAAGAGGGCTCGCCGCTGATGGTCTACAGCCGTCGTCAGGAGAAGGCGCTGGCCGCCCGCCTGCCGGATATGCCCGTCGCGCTCGGCATGAGCTACGGCAAACCGTCACTGGAAAGCGCGGTGGACTCGCTGCTGGCGCAGGGCGTGGACCATATCGTGGTGCTGGCGCTCTACCCGCAGTACTCCTGCTCGACGGTGGCCGCCGTCTGGGACGAGCTGGCGCGCATTCTGGCGACCCGCCGCCGCATTCCGGGCGTGACCTTTATTCGCGACTACGCGGATAACGAGCTGTACATCAAGGCGCTCGCCAACAGCGCGCGCGCGTCGTTTGAAAAACACGGCGAGCCGGATCTGCTGCTGCTCTCCTATCACGGCATCCCGCAGCGTTTCGCCAATGAAGGGGATGATTACCCGCAGCGCTGCCGCGATACCACCCGCGAGCTGGTTTCCGCCCTCGGCCTGCCGCCGGAGAAGGTGATGATGACCTTCCAGTCGCGCTTCGGCCGCGAGCCGTGGCTGACGCCATACACCGATGAAACCCTCAAAATGCTGGGTGAGAAGGGCGTGAAGCACATTCAGGTGATGTCGCCGGGCTTCTCGGCAGACTGTCTGGAGACGCTGGAGGAGATCGCGGTGCAAAACCGGGAATTCTTCCTGGAGGCTGGCGGCGAAAAGTACGAGTACATTCCGGCGCTTAACGACTCCCCTGAGCATATCGACATGATGGTCTCGCTGGTAACGAACGGTCGCTGATCGCACTTCGGGCCGGGTTTGTGCTACCATTCCCGGCCCATATTCTTCGTACAGTTCAGACCATGAAATTTCCCGGTAAACGCAAATCCAAACACTACTTCCCCGTCGATGCCCGCGATCCGCTCCTGCAGCAAATCCAGCCAGAAAATGAAACCAGCGCGGCGTGGGTCGTCGGTATCGACCAGACGCTGGTAGACATTGAAGCGAAAGTGGATGATGCGTTTGTCGCCCGTTACGGTCTGAGCGCCGGTCACTCGCTGGTGATTGAAGATGACGTTGCCGAAGCGCTGTACCAGGAGCTGGTGCGCGAAAACCTGATTACCCATCAGTTCGCCGGCGGCACCATCGGCAACACCATGCACAACTACTCCGTGCTGGCGGACGACCGCTCTGTCCTGCTCGGCGTAATGTGCAGCAACATTGAAATCGGTGGCTACGCCTATCGCTACCTGTGCAACACCTCCAGCCGTACCGATCTGAACTATCTCCAGGGCGTCGACGGCCCGATTGGCCGCTGCTTTACGCTGATCGGTGAATCCGGCGAGCGGACCTTTGCCATCAGCCCGGGCCACATGAACAAGCTGCGCGCGGACAGCATTCCCGAAGAGGTGATCGCGGGCGCCTCGGCGCTGGTGCTGACCTCCTACCTGGTGCGCTGCAAGCCGGGCGAGCCGATGCCGGAAGCGACCATGAAGGCGATTGAGTACGCGAAGAAGTACGACGTGCCGGTCGTTCTGACGCTGGGCACCAAATTCGTGATTGCCGATAACCCGGAATGGTGGCAGGCGTTCCTGAAAGAGCACGTCTCGATTCTGGCGATGAACGAAGAAGAAGCCGAAGCGCTGACCGGTGAAAGCGATCCGCTGCTGGCGTCTGACAAAGCGCTGGACTGGGTGGATCTGGTGCTCTGCACCGCGGGTCCGGTTGGGCTGTATATGGCAGGCTTCACCGAAGAAGAGAGCAAACGCAAAACCCAGCACCCGCTGCTGCCCGGCGCGATTGCCGAGTTCAACCAGTACGAGTTCAGCCGCGGCATGCGTTTTAAAGACTGTGTTAATCCGCTGCGTATCTACTCGCACATCGCCCCTTACATGGGCGGGCCGGAGAAGATCATGAACACCAACGGCGCGGGCGACGGCGCGCTGGCCGCGCTGCTGCACGACATCACCGCTAACGCCTACCACAAAACCAACGTGCCAAATTCCAGCAAGCACAAGTTCAGCTGGCTGACCTATTCGTCGCTGGCGCAGGTATGCAAGTACGCCAACCGCGTAAGCTATCAGGTGCTGAACCAGCACTCCCCGCGCTTAACGCGTGGCCTGCCGGAACGGGAAGACAGCCTCGAAGAGGCTTATTGGGACAGGTAAAAGCAAAACGGCAACCTGTGGTTGCCGTTTTTAGTGTTTGTTCCCTCTCCCTGTAGGAGAGGGCCAGGGTGAGGGCATCAGGCCGCACCAAACTTACCCCGTCACCGCCTCTTCAACCGGCGGTTTTTCCAGCAGCGTCAGCATCGTATTCGCAATCTCGCGCTCGCCCATCACCACCTTATCCGCACCGCGCTCGGTAATGTAATCTACCTCGTCGTCGTAGTGCGCCCGGGCGATAATCTCAATGTTTGGACACTTCGCGCGCGCGGAGGCGACAATCTCACCCGCCTCATAGCCGTTGGGAATGGTCAGCAGCAGCCAGCGGGCGCAGTCCAGATGCGCCAGCTCCATGATCTCTTCGTTCGCCGCATTGCCCAGCACCGCGCGAATACCGCGCTCGCGCAGCTCGTCAACGCGGGTGCGTGACGTTTCAATTACCACCAGCGGAATGCCCTGCGCCATCAGCTTCTCACCAAGCAGGCTGCCGACGCGGCCAAAGCCGACCAGCAGGGCGTGATTGCAAATATCGACCGGGATCTGCTTCTCTTCTTCGATGGCCTCTTCCAGCGTCTGCTCTTCCAGCGTTTCGGTTTTATCGAGGTATTTTTCCAGCAGAGCAAACAGTACCGGGTTCAGCATAATTGACAGGATCGCCCCCGCCAGCACCAGGTTTTGTCCGGCCTGCGGCAGCAGATTCAGGGCCATGCCCAGACCGGCCAGAATAAAGGCGAACTCGCCAATTTGCGCCAGGCTGGCGGCAATGGTCAGCGCCGTCCGCGGAGAGTGGCCGAACATTCGCACCAGGAAGAAGGCGGCGAGCGACTTACCAAAGATAATGATCGCCAGCGTGCCCAGCACGGCCAGCGGCTGCTGGATCAGAATAAGCGGGTCAAACAGCATCCCGACGGAGACGAAGAACAGCACGGCAAAGGCGTCGCGCAGCGGCAGGGTGTCGTGTGCGGCGCGGTGGCTCAGCTCGGATTCGTTCAGCACCATCCCGGCGAAGAACGCGCCCAGCGCGAAGGAGACATCAAACAGCTCAACGGCGCCAAAGGCGATACCGAGCGCCAGCGCCAGCACGGAGAGGGTAAACAGCTCGCGGGATCCGGTCGCCGCACTGCGGGACATGATCCACGGCACCAGACGGCGACCCACCAGCATCATGATGGCGATAAACGCCACCACCTTCCCGATGGTGATGCTCATATCCAGCGCCAGCGAGGCGAAGCCGATATTGTCTTTTTCCATCATGCCGGCGACGGCGGGCAGCAGCACCAGCGTCAGGACCATCACCAGATCTTCCACAATCAGCCAGCCTATCGCGATCTGCCCGCGCTGGCTGTCTATCAGCTGTCTCTCCTCAAGCGCGCGCAGCAGCACCACGGTACTGGCGGTTGAGAGACACAGCCCAAATACGATACCGGTCATCAGCGACCAGCCCAGCACGGCCGAAAGCGCCATCCCAAGCAGCGTCGCCACCCCTATCTGGGCGATCGCTCCCGGTATGGCAATCGACTTTACCGCCATCAAATCCTTCAGGGAGAAGTGCAGGCCGACGCCGAACATCAGCAGAATCACGCCCAATTCCGCCAGCTCAGGGGCCAGTTTGGTATCCGCAACAAAACCTGGCGTAAACGGTCCCGCCAGCACACCTGCCAGCAGATAGCCGACAAGAGGAGAAATACGCAGCTTATTGGCAATCATGCCGAGAATAAAAGCGAGCACAAGTCCACCAACAATGGTGGTGATAAGCGGTGTGGCGTGGTGCATTCCGTCTCCTTTCGTGGTGAGTGTTCCATTTTTGGCGTGAATACCAAAAAACCAGGTAATAGTTTATGACAATTTTTACCCTTATGTTTATGAATAATTGTTGAAGTTTGAATAAAACAGCAATATGCACGTAAAAAAGCGCATTTTGATAAATTCAGCGCGGGGATGAAGAGGAAACCCTTATGGTATAAGGGTATCAGGTAGCTAAAGCATAAGTTTAGCTACCCGTAATTCACGCTTTATGACGGTTATCAGGCAGGAATATGGTCAACATGCCAAGAAGTGGCAGGAAAGCGCAGATTTTATAAACCAGGAAGATGCTGGTGTGATCCGCAACCATTCCTAACACCGCTGCACCCAGCCCGCCCATGCCGAAGGCGAAACCGAAAAACAGTCCGGAAACCATACCGATACGTCCGGGCAGCAGCTCTTGGGCATAGACCAGAATGGCGGAAAACGCGGAGGCGAGAATAAAACCAATAATCACGGTCAAAATCCCCGTCCATTCAAGGCTGGCGTACGGCAAAATGAGGGTAAAAGGCGCTACGCCGAGGATAGAGCCCCAAATGACATATTTACGGCCAATCTTATCGCCCACCGGCCCGCCAATTACCGTCCCTGCGGCCACCGCGAACAGGAAGGCAAACAGGTGGATCTGCGCGTTTTGTACCGATAATCCGAATTTTTGCATCAGATAAAAGGTGTAATAGCTGCTGATACTCGCCATATAGAAGTATTTCGAGAAAATCAGCACCAGCAGGACGGCAACCGCGAGGATAACCTTATTGCGCGGCAGGGGATTGATAACCTTCGCTTTAGGTTTTCCTTTATTCACCCGATGCTGAGCGGCATACCAGCGGCTGATCTGCGCCAGCACGATAATCGCCAGCAGCGCGGCCAGCACAAACCACGCCACGTTGCCTTTACCGTAAGGGGCAATAATAACCGCGGCCAGCAGCGGGCCGAGAGAGCTACCAAAGTTACCGCCCACCTGGAAAAGTGACTGCGCCAGGCCATGACGACCGCCGGAGGCCATACGCGCCACTCGGGACGATTCCGGATGGAACACCGATGAACCGGTTCCCACCAGCGCCGCGGCAATCAGCACGGCTTCAAAACTCCCCGCCATGGCCAGCAGCACCAGCCCGCTTAGGGTGAAGCACATGCCGATTGGCAGCGACCACGGCATAGGATATTTGTCCGTCCAGTAGCCCACCACCGGCTGCAGCAGCGAGGAAGCCAGCTGGAAGGTCAGGGTGATCATCCCAATCTGCACGAAGGTGAGTGAGAACTCGGACTGCAGCAGCGGATAAATAGCCAGAATCAACGACTGGATCATGTCGTTGAGCAGGTGCGAGAGACTGATTGCGCCTAAGACTTTAAAGGAGGTGCGCGACGCTGGCGCGCCCGGAACGGGCTGGGTTGAGTCACTGATTGCCATAGAGAGAAGTACCACGTCTTGAGTTATTAGCGATGCAGGGTGTAATTATTATCCGACTAACATACCCGCCCGGGACATTTGAAGAAAGTCGCAATTCTGAAAACTTATTTGTCTATTCTTATTAGTCACTGTAATTTCTGCCTTTGTCTATTGGTCAGGGAGAGAGAAGATGAAGTTAATGAAGCGGGGCGTCGCGCTGGCGCTCATCGCGGCGTGGGGGCTGGTAAGCCTGCCCGTGCAGGCGTATGAAAAAGACAAAACCTATAAAATCACTATTCTGCATACCAACGATCACCACGGTCATTTCTGGCGCAGTGAATACGGCGAATATGGCCTGTCGGCGCAAAAAACGCTGGTGGACGGCATTCGTAAAGAGGTGGCAGCCCAGGGCGGCAGCGTGCTGCTGCTGTCGGGAGGCGATATCAATACCGGCGTGCCGGAATCCGATTTGCAGGACGCCGAGCCCGACTTTCGCGGCATGAACCTGATTGGCTACGACGCGATGGCCGTCGGTAACCATGAGTTTGATAATCCGCTGAGCGTCCTGCGTCAGCAGGAGAAGTGGGCCAAATTCCCGTTCCTCTCTGCCAACATTTACCAGAAAAGCACCGGCGAGCGCCTGTTCAAGCCGTGGGCGCTGTTTAAGCGTCAGGATCTGAAGATCGCGGTCATCGGCCTAACCACCGACGACACGGCGAAAATTGGCAACCCAGAGTTCTTCACCGATATCGAATTCCGCAAACCGGCAGACGAAGCGAAGCTGGTGATTCAGGAGCTGCAGCAAAACGAAAAGCCGGACGTGATTATCGCCACCACGCACATGGGGCACTACGACAACGGTGAGCACGGCTCCAATGCGCCGGGCGACGTGGAGATGGCGCGCAGCCTGCCGGCGGGCTCGCTGGCGATGATTGTGGGTGGTCACTCACAGGATCCGGTCTGCATGGCATCCGAGAATAAAAAGCAGGTGGACTACGTGCCGGGCACGCCGTGTGCGCCAGATCGTCAGAACGGTATCTGGATTGTGCAGGCGCACGAGTGGGGCAAATACGTAGGCCGGGCGGACTTTGAGTTCCGGAACGGCGAGATGAAGCTGGTCCACTACCAACTCATTCCGGTCAACCTGAAGAAGAAGGTCACTTACCCGGACGGGAAAAGCGAGCGCGTACTTTACACCCCAGAGATTCCAGAAAACCAGCAGATGCTCTCCCTGCTGACGCCGTTCCAGAACAAAGGCAAGGCGCAGCTGGATGTGAAAATCGGTACGCTGAACGGTCGTCTGGAGGGGGATCGCAGTAAAGTTCGCTTCGTGCAGACCAACATGGGCCACCTGGTGCTGGCGGCGCAAATGGCGCGCACCGGGGCTGATTTTGGCGTGATGAGCGGCGGTGGTATTCGTGATTCCATCGAAGGTGGAAACATCACCTATAAAGACGTTCTGAAGGTGCAGCCGTTCGGTAACGTGGTGGTCTATGCCGACATGAGCGGAAAAGAGGTCGTTGACTACCTGACTGCCGTGGCGCAGATGAAGCCGGATTCCGGGGCCTATCCGCAGTTTGCCAACGTGAGCTTCGTAGCGAAAGACGGCAAGCTTAACGACCTGAAGATCAAAGGCGAACCGGTTGACCCGGCGAAAACGTACCGTCTGGCGACGTTAAGCTTTAACGCTACCGGCGGCGACGGCTATCCGCATATTGATAATAAACCGGGCTACGTGAACACCGGCTTTATCGATGCAGAAGTGCTGAAGCAGTATATCGAGCAGAATTCGCCGATTGACGTGAATGCGTATGAGCCGAAAGGCGAGGTGAGCTGGCAGTAGTGCGGGGTTTTTGTGCCGGGTGGCGGCTTCGCCTTACCCGGCCTACATTCGAATCGTAGGCCCGGTAAGCGCAGCGCCACCGGGCAATTTTCTCAATCCCGTCGCGCAATATCCGCAAACTTCGCGTCCAGCATTTTTGCCAGGTCGCCCGCGGCCAGCTCAATATCCAGCCCGCGCTTGCCGCCGGAAATATAGATGGTCTCAAATTCCTGTGAAGGGGCATCGATCAGCGTCGGCAGGCGTTTTTTCTGCCCGAGCGGGCTGATGCCGCCCACCAGGTAGCCCGTGGTGCGCTGCGCCACCATCGGATCCGCCATATCCACCTTCTTCGCCCCCAGCGCTTTAGCGACCTTCTTCAGATCCAGCTGTCCCGCCACGGGAGTCACCGCCACGGCGAGGTGCTTCATATCGCCATTCACCGCCACCAGCAGCGTTTTATAGACCTGGTCCGCGTTCAGCCCCAGCTTACGCACCACTTCATCACCAAAGTTGGTTTCATTCGGATCGTGATCGTAGGTGTGGATCCGGAAAGAAATGTTGTTTTTTTCGAGTAATTTAACGGCGGGAGTCATAGCTATCCTTCTTACGACAGACAATTCATGCAGCCAGCATACGCCTGACGTTTGTCTAAAAAATAGCACCATCTTGCGCAATAGTGTTGGCAGTGATGGTCACTTTGAGCGACAATCGGCTCAGCCGAAGGTCACTTCGGTATAATAAAAACGATGAAATTCCTCTTTGACGGGCCAATAGAGATATTGGCCATTTTTTTATTTCAGCAACGACGGCAAATTCCCTTCGCCGTATAAATGTAACGCCCCAACCGCCACCACGTATTCCCCCGCTGGCAGAGCATGCAGCGTCTCTCGCCAGGCTTTGTTACGCGCATTCATCAGCACATCATACAGCGATTCACTGAACGTCGACGGTAACGCCAGCCTGCCGTCCGCAGGCGGTGCATCCAGCCACCAGCCAATCATGGTCTGCAGCAGGCGTGCGTTGGTGTGCCAGTGGGTGAGGGTATCATCCAGCAGCATCAGACCGTCGTCCGGAAGCTGTCGCAGGAGCGCAATCTGGCTGTCCGTACCTTCCAGTTCGATGATCGGCATACGGCGCGCCCGCGCCACGTTCAGCAGCTGGTAATCAATGCCGTAATCACCCCGCAGACCCAGACGCTGGGCCTGCGTGGCCTGTAATACCATTGCGATTTGCCACAGCGGCAGGGTGTCAATCATGGAGAGCGATACGCCGGTTTCCTCGGCGACGCGCGTCAGTTCTGCGAGCTGGGCCTCATTCAGACGTTCCGCCAGCGGGAGATCGCTTTCAAGCCCGGCAAACGGTGACTCATGGCCCGAGATGTCCGCCTCGACGACCAGCGCGTCGGCGCGCTTCAGGCGCTTTATCAGACCGGGCGGCAGAGGGGACATACCCTGCGTGCCCATATGGATACTGCCGACCAGGTGCAGGTGTTGCCCGCCGGGAAGCGAGATATCCAGACCGGGCCAGGCGTAACGGCGAGGGAAAAGGGCGCGAAACGATGTTTTTATACGATGAAACAGACCCATACGCGCTCCATAAACGGAAAGGTTCATGCTAGCGCGTACGGGTACAAGGTTCAATCCTTCGGTTTAAACCGCAACAGCCGGTTGGCGTTGCTGACCACGGTGATGGAGGAGAGCGCCATCGCCGCGCCCGCGACCACCGGGTTCAGCAGCGTACCGGTCAGCGGCCACAAAATACCGGCCGCGATTGGGATCCCGAGGGTGTTATAGACGAACGCCCCCAGCAGGTTCTGCTTCATGTTGCGCAGCGTGGCTTTCGAAATGGCCAGCGCATCGGCCACGCCCATCAGGCTGTGGCGCATCAGCGTAATGGCGGCGGTTTCGATGGCCACGTCGCTGCCGCCGCCCATCGCGATCCCCACATCCGCCTGGGCCAGCGCCGGGGCATCGTTGATGCCGTCGCCGACCATTGCCACCTGACGGCCCTGACGTTGCAGGTTTTTAATGGCGTCCGCTTTGCCGTCCGGCAGTACGCCCGCAATCACCTCATCAATACCGGCTTCTTTCGCGATGGCGTTGGCGGTGGTCGGGTTATCTCCGGTCAACATCACCAGACGATAGCCCGCATGGTGCAGGCGCTGTAAGGCATCCACGCTGTCCTGGCGAAGCGGATCGCGCACGGCCAGCAGCGCGGCGGCTTTGCCATCCACCGCCAGCAGAACGGGGGTGGCGCCCTGTGACGCCTGCGCCTTCAGCTCACTGTCCAGCGCGGCGGTATCAATACCGTTTTCATTGAGCAATGTCTGGTTGCCCAGCAGCAGCGCGTGGCCTTCTGCTTCACCGCTCACGCCGAGCCCGCGCAGGGTGCGGAACTGATTCACTTGCGGCAGGGCAGACGCATTGGCTTTATCGAGAATAGCGCGCGCCAGCGGATGGCTTGAGCCTTGCTCCAGCGCGGCGGCGAGACGCAGCGCCTCCTCTTCGGCAATGCCTGCGGTCGTGACGGCGACCACCTGCGGTTTACCTTCCGTCAGCGTGCCGGTTTTATCAAACACCAGCGTGTCGAGGGTGCTGGCCCGCTGCAGCGCGTCCGCGTCCCGCACCAGTACGCCAAATTCGGCCGCGCGCCCTACGCCGGAGATAATCGACATCGGCGTCGCCAGTCCAAGGGCGCAAGGACAGGCGATGATCAGCACCGTGGTGGCGATCACCAGGGTATACACAATCTGCGGCGCGGGGCCGAAGAAGTACCAGATCGCCGCGCTTAGCAGGGCAATGCCGACCACCACAGGCACAAAAATGGCCGAGATTTTGTCAGCAAGCTGGCCAATCTCCGGCTTGCTGCTCTGCGCCTGGCGTACCATGCGGATAATACGCGACAGCGTGGTGTGGCTGCCGACGGCGCTGGCGGTGAACAGCACGCTGCCGTCCTGCACCACCGTACCGGCATGCACGGCGTCGCCATCGGATTTCTGCTGGGGAATAGGCTCCCCGGTCAGCATCGCTTCATCCAGCCAGGCTTCGCCCTGGGTTATCTTGCCGTCAACGGGAACGCGGTCTCCGGTGGTCAGACGCAGCGTCATGCCGGGCTGAACCTCGGCCAATGGAACGCTCTTTTCCCCCTCGTCCGTGACCACGCGGGCCGTCGGCGGGGTTAAATCGAGCAAGCGTTCCAGCGCTTTCGAGGAACGCTGACGGGCGCGGGCTTCCAGCATATGGCCTAAGTTGATCAGGCCGATAATCATCGCGCTCGCTTCATAATAGAGATGCCGCGCTTCCATCGGGAACCACTGGGGCCAGACGTTCACGCTCATGGAATAGAGCCACGCCGCGCCGGTCCCGAGGGCGACCAGGGTATCCATCGTCGCGGTGCGGTTTTTCAGGCTCTTCCAGGCGCTGGTATAGAAATGCCCGCCTGCAAACACCATCACCGCAAGGGTAATCAGACCAATCACCAGCCACAGGGTGCGGTTGTCGTCGGTGACCATCATGTTGTCACCCATCATGCCCCACACCATCACCGGAATACCCACCAGCAGGGCGACAATCGCCTGCCAGCGGAAGCGTTTCATGGTGGCGATAGCCGTTTCCTGCTGGCGCTCGCGGCGTTCGGCATCATCTTCGATGGCCTCCGCGCCGTAGCCCGCTTTTTCAACGGCCTGCACTAATTCTGCGGCGGAGGCGCTGCCCATCACCAGCGCAGTGCGCTCCGCGAGATTGACCCGTGCCTGCGCGACGCCCGGGACCGCCTGCAGGGCGTTTTGTACCCGGGAGACGCAGCTGGCGCAGCTCATGCCGTTGATCAGCAGCTGTTGGCTGTCATCAATATCATCCGCTGCCGGAAGCTCAGGAGTGGCCGCTGTCAGTGCTTCCGACGGGGATGATGACTCTGCCAGCGGTTTAGCCTTTGGGTGGCTTAACTCCGCCCCGTAACCGGCCTGTTTAATGGTATCAATCAGCGCGTCCGCGCTGGCGCTGCCGGTCACGGCGGCATGGTCGATAGTCACTTCAGCGCTTTCAACGTCAGGACGCTGTTCCAGGCTTTCTTTAACGCGTTTGACGCAGTGGCCGCAGGAGAGGCCGTCCAGCGTCAGGTCGATAGTGTGAGACATAACAAAACTCCCGTATAATATATTGGTCAGTTGTTGACCGGAGTAACGCTTTTCGCTAACTGTTATGAAGGTTAAACCTTCCATCAAGGGGAAGGTCAAGGGGGAAATGTGAATATCAGTGACGTGGCAAAAAAAACCGGCTTAACCAGCAAAGCGATCCGCTTTTATGAAGAGAAGGGGCTGGTAACGCCGCCGCTGCGCAGTGAAAATGGCTACCGCAGCTACACGCAGCTGCATCTCGATGAGCTGACGCTGCTGCGCCAGGCAAGACAGGTCGGGTTTAATCTGGAAGAGTGCGGCGAGCTGGTTAACCTGTTCAACGATCCGAAGCGTCACAGCGCGGACGTGAAAAAACGCACCCTGGAAAAGGTGGCCGAAATTGAACGCCACATCGTCGAGCTACAGTCGATGCGCGAACAGCTGCTGCAGCTCGCGGACTCCTGTCCGGGGGATGACAGCGCCGACTGCCCGATTATTGATAATCTTGCCGGCTGCTGCCACCGCAAAACCCACGCTTAACAGGCTTTTACCCGCAGGGTAATGCCTTCCACCGCAATGACTTCAACCCGCGTGCCGGCGCTGAGGTCATCGTCGGCCACCACCGGCCACGAGCTGTCGCCTACGCGCATATGTCCGCGTCCGTTCACCAGCGCGGTGTCGAGGGTAAAACGCTTGCCGACAATCTGCTGTCCGCGCTGGTTAAGGTGGGCGTCCACCGGTTTCTGCTCGTTAACCCGCCGGTTAAGCCAGCGCCACCACAGCCAGGCGGCCACCAGCGTCAGCGCGGCAAACAGCGCCCCTGCCACGCCCAGTCCAGGGGAAGGATCCAGACCAGAAGACCGGTAATGACGGCGGCCACACCGCTCCAGAGCAGGTAGCCGTTGCCGCCCAGCATTTCCGCCGCCAGCAATAAGCCACCGAGACTTAGCCAGAAGGCATGAGGATGTGCAACGATGAGCTCAATCATTTTTTACGCTCGTTTCCGCTGTCCTTGATCAGTTCGGCGATCCCCGCGATAGAGCCCATCAGGCTGCTGGCATCCAGCGGCATCATCACCACTTTGCTGTTGTTCGCCGAGCCGATCTCTTTCAGCGCGTCGGTATATTTTTGCGCAACGAAGTAGTTCACGGCCTGAATATCACCGGCGGCAATTGCCTCGGACACCATCTGGGTCGCGCGGGCTTCCGCTTCGGCGGAACGTTCACGCGCTTCCGCCTGTAAGAACGCGGACTGACGGTCGCCTTCCGCTTTCAGGATCTGCGACTGTTTTTCCCCTTCCGCTTTGAGGATCTCCGCCTGGCGTACCCCTTCGGCTTCCAGAATGTAGGCGCGCTTGGTTCGCTCAGCTTTCATCTGGGCGTTCATGGAGGCAATCAGCTCCGCCGGCGGGCGCACGTCGCGGATCTCGATGCGGGTGACTTTGATCCCCCACGGGTTGGTGGCCTCATCGACAATGTGCAGCAGGCGGGTGTTAATGCTGTCGCGCTGGGAAAGCATCTCGTCCAGCTCCATCGAGCCGAGTACGGTACGGATGTTGGTCATTGTCAGGTTGACGATCGCCAGCTCCAGGTTGCTGACCTCATAGGCCGCCTTCGGCGCGTCAATCACCTGAATAAAACAGACGGCGTCGATGGTGACGTTGGCGTTATCCTTGGAGATCACTTCCTGGGACGGAATGTCCAGAACCTGCTCCATCATGTTGATCTTGCGGCCTATCCTGTCCATGAACGGGACAATCAGGCTTAAGCCGGGCTGGAGCGTGTTGGTGTAACGGCCGAAACGCTCGACGGTCCACTGATAACCCTGAGGGACAATTTTGACGCCAGCGCCCACGATAACCAGCGCAACGAAAATAAGGACGGGAACAACGATAAGCATAAAAACCTCCTGTTTTGCATGCCGTGATGAGTGAAAGTGTGTATTTATTGCTCGTAAGTATAGGTAAAGTCAGAGATGAAGCCATCACCCGCTTCGGCAATGGCTTTGGATAATCCCTGGTAGTAATGCTCCAGCCCCCGCGCTTCGATACGCTGGATCTGTTCGCGAAGGGGGGCGCAGAACAGAACGGCATTTCCCGCCTCAACGCGTTTGTTATTCGGTGGAAGGTCCCCCGCGATGGCTTTAAACCAGGTTCTGATGCCCTGCTTTAAATTATGCGGCGCTTTTGCCAGGTTATCCATGCCCGTCAGGATCTGCAGAGTAGGGAACTCATCGGCCTGCACGGCGGTTTTCATGCGCGCAAAGAACTGGCTGAACAGCTCGAACGATCCCAGATCGGTGACGCGGGGCTTGGTGGTTTTACCGTTTTTATTGCCGATTTTACCTGCCGCTGATGCCGTGGCCGGAACCGCGTTGACTTTTTCCAGCTCCAGCCCGAATAACAAATTGCAGTGCGCGCGGCGCGCTTTCAGCGGGTAGGACATCAGGACGTCAATGAACTGGGTGGCTTTCACATCCGCAAGATTGTGGTTGATAAGCCACTGGGTGCGCGAAAATTCCGCCGGAGAGACGAACCAGTCCGGCACCTCATTGAAGCGTTTTGATTTGCCTTTACCGTCAAATTCAAGGAAGTGTGTCCCGTTGTCGAAGGCAAAATAGCAATTTTTGAAGCTGCCGATCGTGGTGTTCACGATGAGCGCCTTCTTAACAAAATCGACCACCTCTTCACCCATCACAAAACGCGTGCGTTCCGACGATTTGATGACGTCCATTAATGTTTCGACATCAGGAACACCAGGCTTCAGGGAGGGAAACTCATAAAAAATATGTGCCATGCTGCATACTTCCTGTAGTGATGGTGGTGACAATTTACAAACAAAAAGCTTAACACTTGCTTCAGCGTGAGGCTATTCGCGCTGCGCGGGCGAAAGGATTATGCTACAGACGGTTATGACAAAAAGCGGTCAACGGAAGCGCAATGAACGATAAAAAAAACGTATTACTGCTCAGGGATGTCGGATTTCGAGTCGGGGAAAACACGATCCTGCAGCACGTCGGGTTTCGCCTGTCGCCGGGCGAGTTTAAATTAATCACGGGCCCCTCAGGCTGTGGGAAAAGCACGCTGCTGAAGATTGTGGCGTCACTCCTCAGCCCGACGGAGGGCGCCATTCTGTTTGAAGGCGAAGATATCGCCTCGCTTTCTCCGGAAAGCTATCGCCAGCAGGTCTCGTACTGCGTGCAAACGCCCGTGCTTTTTGGCGATACGGTCTATGACAACCTGATTTTTCCGTGGCAAATCCGCAATAAAACGCCGGAGCCGGAAAAGTTTATCCAGGATCTGGCCCACTTTGGCCTGGCGCAGGAGACGCTGAGCAAATCCATCAACGCGCTGTCGGGCGGAGAAAAGCAGCGGGTCTCGCTGATCCGCAACCTGCAGTTTTTACCGAAGGTGTTGTTGCTGGACGAAATCACCAGCGCGCTCGATGACGTCAACAAGCGCAACGTTAACGAGATTATTCATCGTTACGCCCGGGAGCAGAACATTGCCGTGCTGTGGGTGACGCACGACGCTAACGAAATAACCCATGCGGATGACGTAATCACGCTCCAGCCGCACGGCGGGAAAATGCAGGAGGCAAACCGTGGGTGAGCATAACATTACGAACGAATCGCTGGCCTTTTCGATGGTGCTGGTGCTGATTGCGATTGTGGTCAGCTACCGGGAAAAGCTGGGGCTGGAAAAAGATATCGTGTGGAGTATCTGCCGCGCGGTGATTCAGCTCATCATCGTCGGCTATGTGCTGAAGTATATCTTCAACGTTAACCACGCGGTGCTGACGCTGCTGATGGTGCTGTTTATCTGCTTTAACGCGGCGTGGAATGCGCAAAAGCGCAGTAAATACATTGATAAGGCGTTTGTCTCATCGTTTATTGCGATTACCACCGGAACGGCGCTCACGCTGGCGGTGCTGGTGCTCTCCGGCTCGATTGAGTTTACGCCGATGCAGGTCATCCCTATCTCGGGGATGATCGCGGGGAACGCGATGGTGGCCGTTGGGCTCTGTTATAACAACCTCGGCCAGCGTTTCAGCAGCGAACAGCAGCAGCTGCAGGAGAAACTAAGCCTGGGGGCAACGCCAAAGGTGGCCTCGGCGCGGCTGATTCGCGAGAGCATTCGTTCATCGCTGATTCCAACGGTAGATTCCGCCAAAACGGTGGGGCTGGTGAGCCTGCCGGGCATGATGTCGGGGCTGATTTTTGCCGGTATCGATCCGGTAAAAGCGATTAAGTATCAGATCATGGTGACGTTTATGCTGCTTTCCACGGCAAGCCTGTCCACCATCATTGCCTGCTACCTGACCTATCGGAAGTTCTACAACGCGCGCCACCAGCTGGTGGTGACGCAGTTGAAAAAGACGGGGTAACATCGTCTTTGTAGGCCCGGTAAGGCGAAGCCGCCACCGGGCTTTTTTATCAATACAACAGCGCGTAAAGCTGACGACGATACTTCGACGCCAGCGCGTCGCCGGTGCCCAGCGCGGCCAGGATCTCCTGGAACATCTTGCGCGCCTGACCGTCTGCGGCGGCTAAATCTTTTTGCAGATGGCTGAAGAGCAGCTCAAGCGCCTCTTCGTTACGCCCCACCTGATGCAGCTGCAGCGCAAGCTGGCTTGCCAGCGCGGCATCCGCCGGATTGTCGGCAACCTGCTGCTGCAGCTGTTGAATTTCCGGGGTATCCGCCGCCTGCTTCAGCAGCTCAATCTGTGCAACCAGCCCCTGATAGCGGGTGTCCTGATCCTGCAGCGGAACCGTCTTGAGTACGGCCTCCGCGTCTTCTGAGCGGTGCAGGGCGATCTGCGTCTCCGCCAGCAGCAGGCCAATCTGGCTGTTCTGTTTTGACAGCTGCCACGCCTCTTTCAGCAGCGGCAGCGCCTCGTCGTATTTGCCTTCCTGCATCAGCGCCATGCCTTCCTGCGCTTTCAGCTCTTCTTCGCGCGGCAGCACCTTATCCAGCAGGGCGCGGATAGCCTCTTCCGGCTGCGGCCCCTGGAAGCCATCAACAGGCTGGCCGTTCTGGAACAGATAGACGGTAGGAATGGCGCGCAGACCAAACTGAGACGCGACCATCGGCTCGGCGTCACAGTCCAGCTTCGCGAGAATGAACTGACCGTTGTACTGGGCGGCAAGGCTTTCCAGCACCGGCGTCAGCTGCAGACAGTGTTGGCTACGTTCAGACCAGAAGTAGAACAGGACCGGTTTGGTCATCGACTGTTCAAGAGTCTGTTGCAGGTTAGCTTCTGTGATATTGACGATATTCTGTACGGACATGCGGCTTTCTCTTTTGTCGGTTTGTTCTTTACATGGGGATGCGCGTCGGCGCTTCAACTCAACCGTGTAAAATTTTGTCCATTATCCGGCCCGGCAGCAGGCGTTTTAACCAGCCGACGGCATGGGTGACCAGCGTCACCGGATAGCGCATTTTGGGATGTTCACTCTCAAAAGCATGGCGCACTTTGGCCACCACCGCCTCGGGCCCGAGGGTAAAACGTGCGGCGATGCCGGGGTTCTCGACCGGTTTATCCGCCTGCGTCTGGTTAACGTTTTCGGTAAAGCGGGTGCGGATCGGGCCGGGTTCAATCAGGCTGACCTTAATGCCGCTGTGGCGTAGCTCCATGCGCAGGGCGTCGGACCAGGCCTCCAGCGCATATTTACTGGCGGCGTAGGCGCCGCGGCCCGGGGTGGAAATCAGCCCCATCACCGACGACGTCATCACGATGCGCCCTTCACCGTGCGGCAGCATCGCGGGGAGCAGACGCATGGTGAGCTGATGTACGCCGAAAAAGTTGGTCGAAAACTGCTTCTCCAGCGTTTCGCGGGAGAGGGTATCCAGCGGGCCATACACGCCGTAACCGGCATTATTAAACAGGCCGTAAAGACGATTACCGGTCAGGGCGATCACCTCATCGGCGGCGTGGTCAACGCTCTCCGGCGAGTCCATATCCAGCAGCACGCCGGTAAAGCCCAGCCCGTTCATGCGTTCGACATCGTCGGGTTTGCGACAGGCCGCCAGAACCCGAAACCCCTGGCGCTTCAATTCGAGCGCGCTTTCCAGACCGATTCCACTGGAACATCCTGTAATTAAGACCGATTTTTGCATAACTTTACCTGTCAGGATCTCCGCTTAATCAGGAGTCATGTTTAACTAAAGGAGCCAGCCGCGTTGCCATCCAGTCGGCAATAAACGGCTGCGCATCGCGATTGGGGTGGATCCCGTCGTCTTGCATCCACTGGGGTTTGAGATAGACCTCTTCCATGAAAAATGGCAGCAGCGGAATATCAAACTCTTTGGCAAGCTTGGGGTAGATCGCGCTAAAGGCCTCATTATACCGACGACCGTAGTTGGCGGGCAGGCGAATTTGCATCAGCAGCGGCTGGGCGTTTGCCGCCTTGATCTCCTGCAAAATGGTGCGCAGCGTATCCTCCGTTTGCTGTGGCTGGAAACCGCGCAGGCCATCATTACCGCCGAGCTCAACCAGCACCCAGCGCGGCTGATGCTGTTTGAGCAGCGCAGGCAGGCGCGATAAACCTTGCTGTGAGGTATCGCCGCTGATGCTGGCGTTGATTACCGGCGTTTTGCTCTGCCATTTGTCATTGAGCAGAGCGGGCCAGGCCGCGCCAGCCGCCATGCGATAGCCTGCGCTCAGGCTGTCGCCGAGAACCAGTAACGTGTCCGCTGCCGCCGCGCGGAAGGTCATCAGAATCAAAAACAGGAAGGGCAAATGCCAGCGGAAAACAGTGTTGAAGTTCATCATCTTAAGAAGTCCGTCGGTCAGGGGGAACACGAGCTTTCCATCCTTACTGGAGTTGAACTCGTTGTCAAACGCGCTGAAACCATCGCGCTGATTGGCGAATCCGGTTCCGGTAAGTCCACGCTGCTGGCGATTTTAGCCGGTCTGGACGACGGCAGCAGCGGCGAGGTCCACCTTGTCGGGCAGCCGCTGCATCAGCTTGATGAAGAGGCGCGGGCCGCGCTGCGCGCGCGTCACGTTGGTTTTGTCTTTCAGTCCTTTATGCTGATCCCAACCCTGAACGCCCTGGAAAACGTCGAGCTCCCGGCGCTGTTGCGCGGTGAAAACAGCCGTGAAAGCCGCGCGCATGCGAAGGCGCTGCTGGAACAGCTCGGTCTGGGGAAACGTCTCGACCATCTTCCCGCCCAGCTTTCCGGCGGTGAGCAGCAGCGCGTGGCGCTGGCCCGCGCGTTTAACGGCCGCCCTGAGGTGCTGTTTGCCGATGAGCCTACCGGCAACCTTGACCGTAAAACCGGCGACAGGATTGCCGACCTGCTGTTTTCGCTCAACCGCGAGCACGGCACTACGCTTATCCTCGTGACCCACGATCCGCAGCTCGCGGCGCGCTGCGATCGTCGCCTGCGGCTGGTGAACGGTGTTCTGCAGGAGGAAGCATGATTACCCGCTGGTTCTGGCGCGAGTGGCGCTCGCCCTCGCTGCTGATTGTCTGGCTGGCGCTCAGCCTGGCGGTGGCCTGCGTGCTGGCGCTCGGCAGCGTCAGCGACCGCATGGAAAAAGGGCTCAGCCAGCAGAGCCGGGAGTTTATGGCGGGGGACAGGGCGCTGGAAAGCTCCCGCCCCGTGCCGCCGGGCTGGATTGAAGCAGCGCGCAAAGAAGGGCTGAAGGTGGGAGAGCAGCTCACCTTCCAGACCATGACCTTCGCGGGCGACATGCCGCAGCTGGCGAGCGTCAAGGCCGTCGATGATATCTACCCGATGTACGGTAACTTACAGACCAGTCCGCCGGGGTTAAAGCCGACGCCCGGTACGGTGCTGCTGGCATCGCGTCTGATGGCGCTGCTGAACCTCAAACCCGGCGACAGTATCGACGTCGGCGACGCCACGCTGAAAATCGCCGGGGAAGTGGTGCAGGAGCCCGACGGCGGATTTAACCCGTTCCAGCTTGCGCCGCGTCTGCTGATGAACACCGCGGATGTCGCGGCCACCCATGCGGTACAGCCGGGCAGCCGCGTCACCTGGCGCTATAAGTTTGGCGGCACGCCCGCCCAGCTTGCCGCGTATGAAAAATGGCTTCTGCCGCAGCTCAAACCGGAACACCGCTGGTACGGGCTGGAGCAGGACGAGGGGGCGCTCGGTAAATCTCTGGAGCGCTCTCAGCAGTTCCTGCTGCTGTCGGCCCTGTTGACCCTGCTGCTGGCGGTGGCGGCGGTGGCCGTGGCGATGGGGCACTACTGCCGCAGCCGCTACGACCTGGTGGCGATCCTCAAAACCCTCGGGGCGGGCCGGGCGCAGCTGCGCAAGCTGATTGTCGGCCAGTGGCTGATGCTGCTGGTCCTGTCGGCGCTGACCGGCGGAATAATGGGGCTGCTGTTTGAAAAACTGCTGATGGTGATGCTGAAACCGGTGCTCCCGGCCGCCTTGCCGCCGGCCAGCCTCTGGCCGTGGCTGTGGGCGATGGGCGCGATGACGGTGATCTCGGTGCTGGTGGGGCTCCGGCCCTACCGCCTGCTGCTCGCCACGCAGCCGCTGCGCGTGCTTCGCAACGATGTGGTGGCGAACGTCTGGCCGCTGAAGTTATACCTTCCGGTGATTATTGCGGTGGCGGTGGGGCTGCTGGCGTGGCTGATGGGGGGCAGCACGCTGCTGTGGGCGGTGCTGGCCGGGGCGGTTGTGCTGGCGCTGCTGTGCGGCGTGCTGGGCTGGATACTGCTCAACCTCCTGAAAAGGGTGACGGTAAAATCCCTGCCCGTGCGCCTGGCGGTCAACCGTCTGCTGCACCAGCCCTGGTCTACGCTCAGCCAGCTGTCGGCGTTCTCGCTGTCGTTTATGCTGCTGGCGCTGCTGCTGGTGCTGCGCGGCGATCTGCTCGACCGCTGGCAGCAGCAGCTTCCGCCGGAAAGCCCGAACTATTTCCTGATCAATATCGCCCCTGAGCAGGTTACGCCGCTGAAGGGCTTCCTGTCGGAGCATCACATCATCCCCGAGTCGTTCTATCCCATCGTTCGCGCGCGTCTGACGCAGATCAACGGCCAGCCAACGGAGGGGAATAAGGACGAGTCGCTTAACCGCGAGCTGAATCTGACATGGCAGGATAAACGCCCTGATCACAACCCGATAACCTCCGGCACCTGGCCGCCAAAAGCGGGGGAGGTGTCGATGGAGGAGGGGCTGGCGACGCGCCTGAACGTGAAGCTGGGAGACAGCGTGACCTTCACCGGCGATACCCAGGATTTCACCGCGAAAGTTACCAGCCTGCGTAAAGTGGACTGGGAAAGCCTGCGGCCCAACTTCTTCTTTATCTTCCCGCCGGGGGCGCTGGACGGGCAGCCGCAGAGCTGGCTGACCAGCTTCCGCTGGGAAAACGGCAACGGCATGCTGACCCAGCTCAACCGGGAGTTTCCGACGGTCAGCCTGCTGGATATCGGCGCGATCCTCAAACAGGTGGGGCAGGTGCTGGAGCAGGTGAGCCGCGCGCTGGAGGTCATGGTGGTGCTGGTGACGATCTGCGGCGTGCTGTTGCTGCTGGCCCAGGTTCAGGTGGGCATGCGCCAGCGCCATCAGGAACTGGTGGTTTACCGCACGCTGGGGGCCGGTAAGCGGCTGCTGCGAATGACGCTCTGGAGCGAGTTTGCGCTGCTGGGGCTGGTGGCTGGTCTGGTGGCGGCCATTGGCGCAGAGACGGCGCTGGCGGTGCTGCAGACAAAGGTCTTCGACTTCCCGTGGGAGCCTGACTGGCGTCTTTGGTTGACTCTGCCTCTGTGCGGCGCGGGGCTGCTTTCCCTCTGCGGAGGCTGGCTCGGCACGCGGCTGCTAAAGGGCAAAGCCCTGTTCCGTCAGTTTGCGAGTTGATTTAGCGTGGTGATAATTACGCGCCGGTTTTTATGCCGGTGCGTAGTGTTTAAATAGCACAAAGTGATAATACCCACTCATTTAGTAGCACAAAACATTAAAAACCCGTCCACACAGCCCGATTATTTCCAGTTAATATTCACCCGCTAAATATTTAGCAGCGTGTCTATTAAGGAAAAATAATGACTATAAAAAAATCAGCGCTGGCGGCAACGATTGGCGCGGCAGTGGCATTAACGACCTTCGCTTCTCAGGCGGAAATCACCGTTCTTAAGCAGGATCCTCAGGCGGGTAACCCGCTGAGCCGCCTGAACTTCACCGTTGGCGGCAGTATTCGTCCTCAGTTCCAGAACATGACCGGCGACGACGGTAAAAACAGCTACAAGCGTAACGGCTTTGACGGCGGCACCCGCTTCCGTTTCGCAGCAGATTACTACCTGTTTGATGACATCAGCTGGATCAGCTACTACGAGCTGGGTGTGAATATTCCTGCGCAGTTTAACTGGGATCACCACTACGCCGAAGGCGCACACGACACCACGCGTCGTATGCTCTATACCGGTCTGAAGAGCGACACCTGGGGTACGCTGACCTTCGGTCAACAGAACAGCGTTTACTATGATGTGGTAGGTGCGAAAACCGATATCTGGGACTACGACATGATCGGTCAGGCACCGGGTAACGGGATCAACGGCGACTACGACGGCTCTTACCGTTCACGCCAGATGCTGAAATATAAGAAAACCGTGGGCGATGCGGACATTTACGCATCCTACCTGTTTGAAGACAGCGAATACCTGCCGGGCAACGGCCTGCGCTACAAGCGCAAAGGCGGCGGCTCGCTGGGTATCGATTACCACCTGACCACCGATCTGACCTGGGGCGCCGCGTGGAACTACACCCGCGCCGACATGCGTAACCCGGACAACGGCGACAGCAAAACCTACGACCAGAATATCCTCGGTACCGCGCTGAGCTGGACCCCGGACAACTGGACCTTCTCCGCAGGCGGCGGCTGGTACCAGAACTTCCTGACCACCAAAAAAGTGTCTGTTAACGACTACTTTGCGGGCGACGCGTGGGGTATTGAGTACTTCGCAGGGTACAAGTTCCCAGTCGGTCAGTACGCGGTGAAATCCATCCAGCCTTACTTCATGGGTGACCGCATTGAGTACGTGAACGGCCGTAACTACCAGCGCATCGACAACGGCGTGGGGATCAGCTTCCAGCTGGATTACGGTTTCCGCGTGGATTACGAACACGTGTTCACCTCCAGCACCGACAACCTGGGCGACATGAACCTGGTGCGTCTGCGTTACGACTTCTAAGCCGTCTGTTCCCCGGTGGCGCTGCGCTTACCGGGGCTACAACAGTACGCGTAGGCCGGGTAAGGCGTAGCCGCCACCCGGCTTTTTTCAGCGATCAAGCCACTCAGCAATTTCTTCGTACGTCCCGCGATACACAATCTTTTCCGCCTTTTTCTCCAGCTGATAGCCGTACATCGGGTCGTAATAGTCGTTCAGGAGCGGTACAAGCCAGCTGAAGTGCGCGTCAGTGCGGCCAGAGCGTTGCTGTTCCAGCAGCGCGGAGTCTAACAGCGCGGTAAATTCCGCAAAGCGCTGCAGCCCAAGACGGCGGCGTATGGCGAACAGGCCGTGATGCAGATACTCGCTGTATTCTTTCCAGCCCGCTTCCTCGCCGTAGGCGGCAGAAAAATCCGCCCACATATGGTCGAAATACTCTTCGCGCAGGCGTTCAAGACGGATCTCAAACGGATCCTCTACCACCACGATAGGGGCTTCAACCATGCGGTCGCGCAGGCAGGCCGGCAGGTGGTTAGAGCCAATCATCCGGCCTTCATCTTCCAGCACCCAGCGCGCGGCGTCTTTTTTCAATAGCTCAACCGCAAGGTGATTTTCAAAGCTGGCCTGAGAAAGCTGCGGCGTGAGCGTGCGGCCAAATGACGAGCCGCGATGGTGCGCCAGCCCTTCCAGATCGATACCCTGCGCGTGCTGCTTCACCAGCAGGGTTTTACCGTTCCCGGTACAGCCGCCGATAAGCACCATCGGCTTTTGCGACTGCTCGATGGTCACCTGAATCGCCGTCTGGCGCAGGGCCTTATAGCCACCGCGGATCAGCGGATAGTCGATACCCGCCTCTTTCAGCCAGGCCTGCGAGATATGCGAGCGCTGGCCGCCGCGCGCGCAGCAGAGAAAGCCCTCAGGATGGGCAAGGCAGGCTTCGCGCCAGGCGTTGATGCGGGCGTCACGCGTGTCGCCGCTCACCAGGCGATGGCCGAGCGCCAGCGCGGCGTCCGGTCCCTGACGTTTATAACAGGTGCCGACGGCGGCGCGCTCGTCATCGTTCATTAAAGGCAGGTTGACTGCCGCTGGCATCGCGCCCTGGGCAAATTCGATCGGCGCGCGAACGTCGATTAAAGGGGTATCGGACGCGAGGATCGCGCGATAGTCCGTTCCATCGTTCATGGTTATTCCAGAAGAAAGCTAAGCAGCAATGGGCGGGAATTGTACGCCGGGGAAAGAGGAGGTCAACTCCCCGGCGGAGGGAGAACTATTTAAGCTTAGATTGTGCCCAGACAATACCGCTCGCGTATTCCGGCGGCAGGAGCGGGATCATGGCTTCCAGCGTGGCGCTCAGACGGCCCGTGTCGCTGTCGTTCAGGTTCAGATGGCCGACTTTACGACCCTCGCGGACCTCTTTGTCATACCAGTGCAAATGCACCAGCGGCAGCTTCAGCCAGTCGTAGTTCAGATCGGTGCCGATCAGGTTGATCATCACCGACGGGCTGTTCACCACCGGCTGCGGCAGCGGCAGGTCGGTAATGGCGCGCAGGTGCAGCTCGAACTGGCTGATGGAGGCGCCGTTTTGCGTCCAGTGGCCGCTGTTGTGCACGCGCGGCGCAAGTTCATTGATCAGCAGACCGGACGGGGTGATAAAGCACTCCATCGCCATGACGCCGACATAACCGAGTTCGTGCATGATGGCAGAGAGCATCTCTTCCGCCTGCGCCTGCTGGTCGGCATTGGCGTGCGGGAAGGCGACGCTGGTGCGCAGAATGCCGTCCTGATGCAGGTTATGCGTCAGCGGATAAAACACCGTGCGGCCGTCATGCCCGCGCGCGCCAACCAGCGAGACTTCACCGCTGAAGTTAATGCCCTGCTCAACGATGCACTCGCCGTAGCAGTCATTCGGCAGCTCGGCGGTGTCGCCTGCGCGCAGGCGCCACTGGCCGCGGCCGTCGTAGCCACCCACGCGGCGCTTCACGATCGCCAGCTCGCCCAGCATGGCGAAGACGTCGTTCCACTCGCTTTTATCGGACAGGAGCTGCCACGGTGCGGTCGCGAGGCCGAGCTTGTCGAACAGCTGCTTTTGCGTCAGGCGGTCGGCAACGATCGGAAACACGTCGCGGTTAACGAAGGCGTTATGACGCGCCAGCTCGCGGGTCAGTGCGGTCTCCGGCCAGCGTTCAATCTCGGCGGTGATCACGCTCTGGTGGAATGGGACGGCTTCCGGCTCGGCGTCCAGTCCGACGGGCCAGACGGCAATACCCAGCGGCTCACCGGCCTGACGCAGCATGCGGCCTAACTGGCCGTTACCAAGGACGCAAACCTGCTTCATGCCGCACCCCGCGGGTCCGGGTTGTCCAGCACTTCGTCGGTCTGGGCTTTACGCCACGCCGCCAGACGCTCATGTAAGTCTTTATCGTGCGTCGCCAGGATCTGCGCGGCCAGCAGGGCGGCGTTTGCGGCACCCGCTTTGCCAATCGCCAGCGTGCCGACAGGAATACCGCGCGGCATCTGAACGATGGAGTAGAGGCTATCCACACCGCTTAACGCGGCGCTCTGTACCGGAACGCCCAGAACCGGCACCAGGGTTTTGGCGGCAATCATGCCCGGCAGATGTGCTGCGCCGCCCGCACCGGCGATGATCACCTCATAACCGTTCTCTTCGGCGCTTTCGGCGAAGCTGAACAGTTTGTCCGGCGTACGGTGTGCAGAGACCACTTCAACGTGGTGCGGAACATTCAGGATGTCAAAGATTTCGGCGGCGAACTGCATGGTAGCCCAGTCGCTTTTGGACCCCATCACGATGGCGACACGCGCCGGATTATTGCGGGAAGACATGCGTCTTAAAACTCCTGTGGTGCGAAACACACTGCTTTCGAGGGCACAGAGAATAGCATGTTATACGGGCAAGGAAAACGGTTGCGCGGTTAAATCTTGAGCCGTTGTTGCCATCAGTTCATAACAAAACAGACCGCATTCTGGCGGTCTGTTTTCGTCGAGGGGCAATCATTATTTCGTCAGTTCTGCGGTCATATACACGCGATTATCGACCTTCGCGCTGGTGATTTTATAAGACGCACCCTGTTCAGCAGCCTGTGCAGCGATTTTCGCTTCTGCGCGGTCAAGGGTAGAGGCGGTTGCGCTCACGCTCTGCGCGAAAGAACCGAAAGAAACCAGGGAGAGAGCCGCAACTGCAACGAAAGTTTTGATGGATTTCATGGTCGTAATCCTTAAGTGTTTTGTCTGGGATAGGGCGTGTTGCCCTGATTTGATAAATAATAGGCCGACCACGGGCGGATTAAAATCGAAACAATTTGCCGATATTGTTCAAAAAAATAGAATGATGTGGAGGGGTTAAAACGGAAACGCGATCAGCTCCACGCCCTCAGGCGAGACTTTGACCATGGAACCTTCGGTGTGCCAGGCACCCAATACCACGCGGTGTGCGGGCTGGCCGTTGGCGATGAGGGAATGCACGTCAGGACGATGGGTATGACCGTGGATCAGCCACTGAACCTCATGCTTTTCCATTACCCTCACGACCGCCTGCGGATTGACGTCCATGATGGTCATGGATTTGCTGCTGTTGGCGGCTTTACTGCCTGCGCGCATTCTGGCGGCGATGCGGTTGCGGATAAACAGCGGCAGGGCAAGGAACACCTTCTGGATCCACGGGGTGTGGACTTTGGCGCGAAACGCCAGGTAGCCGGTATCGTCGGTGCAGAGCGTGTCGCCGTGCATGATCAGCACCTTGCGGCCGTAGAGATCGAGCACCTGTTCTTCCGGCAGCAGCGTCATGCCGCTTTCACGGGCGTAGCGCTTGCCGATCAGGAAATCACGGTTGCCGTGAATGAAGCAGCAGGGGACGCCGGAATCGACCAGCGCGTGAATGGCGGCGGCCATTTCACGGTGCAGCGGGTTAGGATCGTCGTCGCCAATCCAGGCTTCAAAGAGGTCGCCCAGGATGTACAGCGCATCAGCGCTTTTCGCTTCACCGCGTAAAAAACGCAGAAAACCGGCGGTTATCGCCGGTTCTTCTGTTTGCAGATGAAGATCCGCAATAAAGAGTGTCGCCACCAATTACTCGCTGACGGTCACGCTGGTAATCACAACGTCTTCTTTTGGAACGTCCTGGTGCATACCGCTGCGGCCAGTAGAGACGGCTTTGATCTTGTCAACCACGTCCATACCTTCAACCACTTCTGCGAATACGCAGTAGCCCCAACCCTGCAGGCTTTCGCCGGAGAAGTTCAGGAAGTCGTTGTCCGCCACGTTAATGAAGAACTGTGCAGTAGCGGAGTGAGGTGCCTGAGTACGTGCCATCGCCAGCGTGCCGCGGGTGTTTTTCAGGCCGTTGTTCGCTTCGTTCTTGATCGGCTCTTTAGTGGCTTTCTGGTTCATGCCAGGTTCGAAACCGCCGCCCTGGATCATGAAACCGTTGATCACGCGGTGGAAAATTGTGTTGTTGTAGAAACCTTCGCGGCAGTAGTCCAGGAAGTTTTTAACTGTTTCAGGCGCTTTGTCATCAAAGGTTTTGATTACGATATCGCCATGATTAGTGTGGAAAGTAACCATTTTTGCATCCTGTTCCGTTATTGTGGTACGTCGACCCGCCTTCGGGTCATCTATAGGGGCTTGTTATAGCATAACCACAGGATGCGATCACCTTGCATTGTGTGCTGCTTCGGGTTTGAATTACGGGTAGAATAGCCGGTTTTCAACCACACACGTGTTTACATGGAATCTTCGATGTTAAAAATCTTTAATACAATGACGCGCCAAAAAGAGGAATTTAAACCTATCCATGCCGGGGAAGTCGGCATGTACGTGTGTGGTATTACGGTTTACGATCTCTGTCACATTGGCCATGGCCGTACCTTTGTCGCCTTCGACGTGGTGTCACGCTACCTGCGTTTTCTCGGGTACAAGCTGAAATACGTGCGCAACATCACCGACATCGACGATAAGATCATCAAGCGCGCGAATGAAAACGGCGAAAGCTTTGTCGCGCTGGTGGATCGCATGATCGCTGAGATGCACAAAGACTTCGACGCCCTGAATATTCTGCGTCCGGACAGCGAGCCGCGCGCGACCCACCATATTCACGAAATCATCGACATCACCGAGAAGCTGATCGCCCGCGGACATGCGTACGTTGCCGACAACGGCGACGTGATGTTCTCCGTGCCGACGGACCCAACCTACGGTGCGCTTTCCCGTCAGGATCTGGACCAGCTCCAGGCCGGTGCCCGCGTTGACGTGGTTGACGTGAAGCGTAACCCGATGGACTTCGTGCTGTGGAAGATGTCCAAAGAGGGTGAACCAAGCTGGCCATCCCCGTGGGGCGACGGCCGTCCGGGCTGGCACATTGAATGTTCCGCGATGAACTGCAAGCAGCTGGGCAAGCACTTCGACATTCACGGCGGCGGTTCAGACCTGATGTTCCCGCACCACGAAAACGAAATCGCGCAGTCCACCTGCGCCCACGGCGGCGAGTACGTGAACTACTGGATGCACTCCGGGATGGTAATGGTTGACCGCGAGAAGATGTCGAAATCGCTGGGTAACTTCTTTACCGTGCGCGACGTGCTGAAGTATTACGACGCGGAAACCGTGCGCTACTTCCTTATGTCTGGCCACTATCGCAGCCAGCTGAACTACAGCGAAGAGAACCTGAAGCAGGCGCGCTCGGCGCTGGAGCGTCTTTACACCGCGCTGCGCGGAACCGACAAGTCTGTTCCGGCGGCAGGCGGCGAAGCGTTCGAAGCGCGCTTCGTTGAGGTGATGAACGACGACTTCAACACCCCGGAAGCCTACTCCGTGCTGTTCGACATGGCGCGCGAAGTGAACCGCCTGAAGTCCGAGGATATGGCGGCCGCGAATGCGCTGGCGTCACATCTGCGTAAGCTCTCTGCCGTGCTCGGCCTGCTGGAGCAGGAGCCGGACGCGTTCCTGCAGAGCGGTGCGCAGGCGGACGACGGTGAAGTGGCGGAAATTGAAGCGTTGATCAAAGCGCGTCTGGAAGCGCGTCAGGCGAAGGACTGGGCGGCGGCCGATGCGGCGCGTAACCGTCTGACCGAGATGGGCATCATTCTGGAAGACGGCCCGCAGGGAACGACCTGGCGCCGTAAGTAAGTCTGTAACGCCCGGTGACGCTTACGCTTACCGGGCCTACGGGCAAAAGTTGGCCGGGTAAGGCGCAGCCGCCACCCGGCTTTTTTTTACCTTCTTTTCCACCACAACATTCCCATCAGCACCACCCCCGGCAGCCACACCCACAGCAGTTCTGAAATAATCACCTGATGCCCGTACGGCGTGGTATAGCGTGAGAGCGCAAACGGCGCGACCTTAATCACCTGCCACGGCGCAAAGAAGCGTTCATCCGACCACGGCCACAGCCAGCCGACGCCTTTCCCGCCTGTGGTAATCGAATCCAGCAGGCTGTGCGACAGCAGTGACACGGTTAAAAACAGCCAGCACCGCGTCAGGCTGGCCCGGAACCATCGTCGTCCAGTCAGTACGCAAAGTATCGGCACCACGAAGGCAAACAGCAGGGAGTGGGTAAAGCCGCGATGGCCGAAAACGTTGCCGTACGCGACGCCGAACTTGAACGCCAGCACGTCGGCGTCCGGCAGCATGGCGAGAACAATCCCGGCAAACAGCAGGCGGGGTGGGATAACTTTTGTCCCCAGGCCTAAGCCCAGGCAAAGCGGAACAGCAGCGTGTGTAATGACGGTAGGCATTGTGATTATCCATGGCAAATCATGGAAATATAGCAGTCATTCCGCGCTAAAAGACCTGTGCTAAATTCTGATTTTACGCCGACTCGCGTGCGATAAGCTGTCCGGAAAGCGTAATACGCTGGGTTTGCAGCGTCGGCTCCTTCAGCGTGCGAATAATCAGCCCGGCCGCCTGACGCCCCGTCTCTTCGCTGGCGGACGAGACGTAGGTAAACGAGGGTGAGGTGAGGTTCACGTGGAGCATATCTTCGAAACCGACCAGGGCGACCTGCTGCGTCAGAAACACATCTTTACCCACCGTGCGCCCGACCTGATGAATACCGGAGATGGAGCCGATCATGGCATCCGGCGAGTGGCAGAGCAGGGCGGTGATGGTATTGTTTTTTTCCAGCAGCTGGCGGGTGGCAAAACCCGCTGCCAGCGTGTCATCGCTGCAGGCCGGTGAGTATTCATCGCGCCAGACCAGTCCGTTTTGCGCCATCGCGCTGCGAAAGCCGAGCAGGCGCTGCTCGCGGATAAGGCAGCCTTCCCGTCCGCCTATGTAGGCGATATTACGATGACCGCGCTCGATAAGATAACGCACCGCCAGACTGGCCGCCTGTCGGTTATCGCGCATCACCAGATTGCATTTTTCATCCAGCAGCGACTGCGAGACCACCACCAGCGGCAGCGGGCAGTGGCGAATCTTTTCCGGCAGGGTAGAGGTGCGGGTATCCGAGGCCAGATAGATCACCCCGGCGACGCCCTGCTGCTTAAACGACAGCAGGCAGCGCTCAAGCTGGTCATGGTCGTTCTGGGGCTGACCGAGAAATACCATATATCCCTGTTTTTCAAGATCCTGAACAATGCTCGCCATCACCTTGATGGAGAAGCTGTCGCTAAAGTCGCGAAGGATCAGGCCAATCAGATTAGAGGTATTGGCGCGAAGGTTGGCAGCGGCAACGTTATGAACATAGCCCAGGGTATTGATGGCAGCGTTGACCTTCTCGATCGTTGCCTCTGAGATTTTCCCTTTCTGGCGCAGCACCAGCGAGACGGTGGAAACCGACACGCCCGCGTGCTTCGCGACATCAATAATGCTGACTTTCTTCAAAACCGCTCCCTGAAATTTACCGATTATCAGCCAGATAAAACACGCCTCCCAGCGTACAGGAGACGTGTCGTTCAGGCATCTTATTATTTGCCGATCATGGTGGACATGGTCTGGGCGATAAACTGTGCTCTGGCACCGAAAATCACCTGAATGCCGTTGTCGCCGACAAACACCACGCCGCGCGCGCCGAGTCCGTTAAGACCGTCTTTATCTACCGCGTCGCTTTTTGCCACTTCCAGACGCAGGCGGGTGATACAGGCGCCGACGGAGTCAATGTTATGCGCGCCGCCCAGCAGGGTGATGATCTCGGTCGCGAGTTCAGAATCCGATTTTTCATCCGCGTTGGCGGTTACTTCGGTGCGGCCCGGCGTTTTCACGTCGAAACGACGGATCACAAAGCGGAACGTGAAGTAATAAATCAGGCCCATTGGAATGCCGATGATAATGGCGCTCAGGAAGTGGGTCTGGTAGCCGTTAAACGACGGCAGGATCCCGAATGACAGATAGTCGATAAAGCCTGCAGAGAACGACTTGGCGATATGCGCATGCAGCAGGTACATGGTCATGTAGGCCAGACCCGCCATGATGGCGTTAAAGACGTACAGAATCGGCGCCACGAAGATAAAGGTAAACTCAACCGGTTCGGTGATCCCCGTCAGGAAGCAGGTCAGCGCCGCGGAGAACAGAATACCGGCCGCGATTTTCTTATTCTTCGTATGGGCTTCGTGATACATCGCCAGGCACGCCGCAGGCAGCGCGAACAGCATCAGCGGGAATTCACCCTGCATGAACTTACCGGCGTTCTGGTAGGTGTCGCTGCTGAAGGATTTCACCCCTTCTTCCAGCATCTTGAACCAGATGGTCTGGTCGCCGTGGATCACCTGGCCTGCCTGGGTGGTGTAATCCCCAAACGAATACCAGAACGACGGATACCAGATATGGTGCAGACCGAGCGGGATCAGCGCGCGCTCCACCAGACCGAAGATAAAGGTCGAGGCCGCCTGGTTGTCGCCGTTAACGACCACGGAGAGGGCGTCGATACCGGCCTGGATATGCTGCCACACGTACGGCAGCAGCAGCCCCATCAGGAACGAGAGGAACGCCGTTGCAATCGCCACGAAGCGCTTGCCGGAGAAGAAGCCCAGGAATTCCGGAAGCTGCATGGTGTGGAAGCGGTTATAGCACCAGGCCGCGAGAATACCGCAGATCAGGCCGCCGAAGACGCCCATCTGCAGCGTCGGAATGCCCACCACCATGGCGTATTTCCCGCCCTGAGAGGCCATTTCCGGCGTGATGCTCAGCACGGTGCTGATGGTGATATTGGTGACAAACACCGACACCGCCGCGGACAGCGCCGCAATGCCGGATTCTGACGCCAGGCCCACGGCAGAGCCAATGGCAAACAGCATCGGCAGGTTATCAAAGATAACCCCGCCCGCGTTCATCATCAGCGGCAGATGGAACTTATCGCCGAAGGCCAGCAGCAGGCCCGCAGCGGGAAGCAGTGAAATTGGCAGCATTAAGGCGCGACCAATCATCGATAACTTAGACAGCGATTTAACAAACCCTGATATCAGACTCATGCTGATTTCCCCCGAGTAGCGCTTTTTTGGCGCTGTTATTGTAAGTAGAACGTTTTAGTAGAACGTTCTACTTATCGTGGGCAAAGCGTGAAAAACGCGCAACTGAATTTTCACTTTTCAACAGACGAAATACTGATTATTTGAAGTGGATCGATAAATAACCGTGATGGGTGTGAGGGGATAGAGATAGAAATTGCCGGGTGGCGGCTTCGCCTTACCCGGCCTACAAACGGAGACAGTACGTAGGCCCGGTAAGCGCAGCGCCACCGGGCATCAAACGGCTTACGCCGTCACGGTCACGCTCTGGCCTTCAAAGCTCACGGTCTGGCCCGCGACAATCTTGCAGCGCTTGCGGGTTTCCACCGCACCGTCCACTTTGACAAGCCCGTCGGCAATGGCAATTTTCGCCTGCGCGCCGCTTTCGCTCCAGCCTTCCAGCTTGAGCAGATCGCACAGCTCAACGTGCGGGTGTTTGCCTAATGAAAATGTGGCCATCTTACGCGTCCTCTACGTCGTGATATTCTTCGCATGCCTGCAGGGTATTCTGAATCAGCGTTGCGACGGTCATCGGGCCTACGCCGCCCGGTACGGGGGTAATGTAAGAGGCGCGCGCGGCGGCATCTTCATACACCACGTCGCCGACCACTTTGCCGTTTTCCAGACGGTTAATCCCGACGTCCACGACAATTGCGCCCTCTTTAATCCACTCGCCCGGAATAAAGCCCGGCTTACCGACCGCGACGATCAGCAGATCGGCGTTCTCAACGTGGTGGCGCAGGTTTTTGGTGAAGCGGTGGGTTACGGTGGTGGTGCAGCCGGCCAGCAGCAGCTCCATGCTCATCGGGCGGCCCACGATGTTGGACGCGCCGATGACCACGGCGTTCAGGCCGTAAGTATCGATGTTATAACGCTCCAGCAGCGTCACGATACCGCGCGGCGTGCACGGACGCAGGCGCGGCGCGCGCTGGCACAGGCGGCCAACGTTGTACGGATGGAAACCGTCCACGTCTTTATCCGGTGCAATACGCTCCAGCACCTTCACGTTGTCGATACCGGCGGGCAGCGGCAGCTGAACCAGAATACCGTCGATCTCTTTATCGGCGTTCAGAGTGTCAATAAGTTCCAGCAGTTCTGCTTCGCTGGTGGTTTCCGGCAAATCGTAAGAGCGGGAGACGAACCCCACCTCTTCACACGCTTTGCGCTTGCTGCCGACATAAATCTGCGATGCCGGGTTACTGCCAACCAGCACAACGGCCAGCCCGGGGGCGCGTTTTCCGGCCGCTTTACGCGCCTTCACTTTTTCCGCGACCTCAGAGCGCACCTGCTGCGCAATCGTTTTACCGTCAATAATCTTTGCTGCCATCAGAGAGAAGATTCCGTCTGTAACGTTCGAAAGGGGGGATGCGTGTATTTTGTCAGAAGCGAGCCCCGCTGTCAGTCACCCTTTGCGCGTTTTTATCCGCAAGACGCAAAAACCCTTCTTAAGGGATGGTCAATTTCTTAGGCGGGATTAGGATGTGACCTGGTAAAATGGCAGCGTTTTGACATATTTAAAAATCACCTCCTGAGCTACTTTGTCTCCTCCGAAATAAGCTTTCAATTACTCAATTGAACGTATTTCTTATTCCCGATTTTTCGCGGGAAGGGTTATTTACATTTTAAAGGAATAGACATGAAACTCAGCAACATTGCTTCTACTGTTATTGCAACTTTGGCCCTGGTTGCGGGTGCCGCAAATGCAGCGGATCCTGCTGCGCCGGTTTCCGTAAATGGCGGTACCGTACATTTTAAAGGTGAGCTGGTTAATGCGGCTTGTTCAGTAAATACTGATTCTTCCGAGCAGACCGTTAATCTGGGTCAGTATCGTACCGCGAAATTCACCAAAGTGGGCGACACCACCTCTAATATTCCGTTCAACATTGAACTGAACGATTGCGATCCGCTGGTGGCCAAAACTGCCGCTGTTGCGTTCACCGGTCAGATCGACCCAACCGACAAAACCCTGCTGGCCGTCACCTCCGGCAGCAACGACAACACCGCGAAAGGCGTGGGTATTGAGATCCTCGACAGCAAATCCAGCGTTCTGACCCCAGACGGTGCGACCTTCTCTGCTGCGCAGACGCTGATCGAAGGGACGAACACCCTGAAGTTCACCGCGCGTTATAAATCCACGGCTGCGACTACCGAGCCAGGCCAGGCGAACGCTGACGCCACCTTCGTAATGAAATACGAATAATTCCTCCGCACAGGGATGTTCAGGCCTCAGGGACGAGGCCCGTCATACGCTATTGCCAGGAACAAAGGATGACAAGGACAGGAACACTACTGCTGTTAACCCTTGCGATGGCTTGCCCGGCATCGGCGCGTACCGTGGTGATCGAAGGCGGCAAGGTTCATCTCAGAGGTGAACTGGTGAACGGCGGCTGCGCCGTGGCGCCCGACAGCCAGAATATGCGCATCGATATGGGGCAGTACCGAACCAATTCATTTTCCGGCGTGGGCAGTTTTTCCACGGTGAATGTGCCTTTCACCGTACGGCTGCTGGACTGCAGCGTTGATGTTTCGCGCACCGTGGGGATCCAGTTTCAGGGGGCCACACCCGCAGAAGATCCTCAGGTCTTTCTGGCGACATCGCGACCAGGTGAAACGCCTGTCAGCAGCGGCGTTGGGCTGGCGCTCTTTGACGAGCAGCAGCGTCAGATTATCCCAAATGCCACGGCCGTCAGCTGGCTGCCGATCGATACCCGCGAGCTGGCGTTCCATTTTAGCGCCCGCTATCGGGCTATTTCCGAACACCTCGAGCCAGGCAAAATTCAGTCGGATGTCTGGTTTACGTTGATTTATCCATAACACCTGCGAACACATTATTAAAGGTACGGTTGTGATGAATACCCTAATTAAACCAGGACTTTTTTTATCGTTTATTTTAATGATGGTTTCTGCCTGCGCGAATGCATCCGGCGGTATTGCGCTGGGAGCCACCCGCGTTATTTACCCGGCGGACGCGAAGCAAACGTCGCTGGCGATCACCAACAGCAATAAACAGGAGCGCTATTTAATTAACGCGTGGATCGAAAATGCGAACGGGCAAAAAGAAAAAACATTTGCCGTCACGCCGCCCCTGTTTGTTAGCGAGCCGGACAGTGAAAACACGCTGCGCATTATTTACGCCGGGCCTGCGCTGCCTGCCGACCGTGAATCGCTGTTTTACATGAACGTGAAAGCGATCCCGTCAGTGAACAAAGCCAAAACGGAAAACAATAACGTGCTGCAGCTGGCTATTCTCTCGCGCATCAAGCTGTTTGTGCGCCCGAACAACCTGGCAATGCAGCCGGAAGAGGCGCTTTCCCAGCTGCGGTTTGAGCGCGCGGGTAACCATCTCAAAGTCAGCAACGCGTCTCCGTATTACATCACCCTCGTCAATCTGAAGCTGGGCGGGAAGACGCTGGATAACCTGATGGTGGCGCCGAAAAGCGCGGCACAGCAGGTGCTGCCAGCCGGTGCCGGCGGCACGCTCTCCTGGCAGAGCGTGAATGACTACGGTGCCATCACGCCGGCGCGTAGCGTCAACCTGTGAGCAGAGTCAGGGCGATGAAAAACCATCAGGGACGTTACTGCCCGGTTGCACTGGCGCTGATGGCTGCGCTCTGGCCGCAGGCTGGCTGGAGCGAAAGCTATTTCAACCCGGCCTTCCTGTCCGACGACACCGCCAGCGTGGCGGATTTGTCGCGTTTTGAACAAGGACACCAGCAGGCACCCGGCGTTTATCGCGTGGATATCTGGCGTAACGATGAATTTATCGGGACTCAGGACGTGCGTTTTGAGCAGGCAGAGAACACGCCGCCGGTGGCGGGCGGGCTATCGCCGTGTATTACGCGCGCGATGCTGGACCGCTTTGGCGTCAACGTTGCGGCGTTTCCCGAGCTGGCTCAGGTCCAGGGTGAGGCCTGCGTCCCGTTGACCACGGCCATTCCCGGCAGCGAAACGGTATTCAACTTTGCCTCACAGCGCCTGAACGTTAGCCTGCCGCAGGTGGCATTGCAGAACAGCGCCCGGGGCTACATTCCGCCGGAACAGTGGGATGAAGGCATTCCCGCCGCGCTGCTGAACTACAGCTTTACGGGCAACCGGGGCAGCGAAGACGACAGCTATTACCTCAACCTGCAGAGCGGGCTGAACTATGGCGCCTGGCGCCTGCGCAACAACGGCGCATGGCGATACACGCAGACCAACGGGCAGCGGCACAGCGAGTGGCAGAATATTGGCACCTGGGCGCAGCGCACCGTGATCCCGCTGAAAAGCGAACTGGTCCTGGGCGACAGCAATACCGGTAATGACGTCTTCGACAGCATGGGGTTCCGCGGCGGACGGCTCTTCTCGTCTGACAGCATGTATCCGGACAGCCTGCAGGGCTACGCGCCCACCGTACGCGGGATCGCCCGGACGCCCGCCAAAGTGGTGGTGCGTCAGAATGGCTACGTGATCTATCAAAGCTATGTGCAGCCGGGCGCATTTGCGATTACCGATCTCAACCCCACCTCCTCAAGCGGTGACCTGGAAGTGACGGTAGAAGAGAAAGACGGTACCCAGCAGCGCTATACCGTGCCGTACTCCACCGTGCCGCTTCTGCAGCGTGAAGGGCGCTGGAAGTATGACCTCGTCGCGGGGGATTACCGCAGCGGTAACAGCGATCAGGATACGCCGTTCTTCACCCAGGGCACCCTGATTACCGGGCTTGCCAACGGCTTTACGCTCTACGGCGGAACGCAGCTGGCGTCACGCTATACCGCGGTCGCCGTCGGGGCCGGAAAAAACCTGGGCGACTGGGGCGCGGTTTCGCTCGATATCACCCACGCCCGCAGCCAGCTCGCGGACGACAGCAAGCATGAAGGACAGTCCCTGCGCTTCCTCTATGCGAAATCCCTTAACGGCTTTGGCACCAACTTCCAGCTGCTGGGCTACCGTTACTCCACAAAAGGGTTTTACACCCTGGACGATGTGGCATGGCGCTCAATGGAAGGCTATCAGTATGCCGACAGCCAGGACGATAACGATGTGCCGGACGTGCAGAGCTATCACAACCTGACGTGGAATAAAAAAGGCCGCTTCCAGCTTAACGTTTCTCAGTCGCTGGGGGATTACGGCTCGGTCTATATCTCCGGCAGCGAGCAGACCTACTGGGGTACCGACGAGTCGAACCTCTGGTACCAGCTGGGGTATGCGGGGGGCATGAAGGGGATCAACTACTCCGTTTCGTGGTCGTGGAACAAATCCGTCGGGATCGACGGCACCGACCGGATCGCGTCGTTTAACGTCTCCGTGCCGTTCAGTATCTTTACCCGTCAGGGCTATCGCCGGGACAGCGCGATTGACCGTGCCTACGCCACGGCATCCGCCAGCCGGAACAGCGATGGCGACACAAGCTGGCAAACCGGCGTCAGCGGCACGCTGCTGGAGGACCGCAACCTGAACTACAGCGTGACTCAGGGACACACCAGCACCAACGGGTCAAGCGGAAGCGCCAGCGCCAACTGGCAGGCGACCTACGGCACGTTGGGCGTGGGCTACAACTACAGCGACGATCAACACGATCTCAACTGGCAGCTCTCCGGCGGGGTCGTCGGTCATGCCGACGGCGTGACCTTCAGCCAGCCGCTGGGCGACACCAACGTGCTGATCAAAGCGCCGGGGGCATCCGGCGTCAGCGTGGAAAACCAGACCGGCGTGAGAACCGACTGGCGAGGCTATGCGGTGATGCCGTATGCCACCGTCTACCGCTACAACCGCGTGGCGCTGGATACCAACACCATGAGCAACAACACCGACATCGAAAACAACGTGAGCAGCGTGGTGCCGACCAAAGGCGCGCTGGTGCGCGCCAGCTTTGATACTCGCATTGGCGTGCGCGCCCTGCTGACGGTAACGCGCGGCAACCAGCCCGTGCCGTTCGGCGCGGTGGTCCGTGAGACCCGGAGCGGTGTCACCAGCATGGTGGGGGATGACGGGCAAATTTACCTGAGCGGGCTGCCGCTGGAAGGCGAGCTGCTGATCCAGTGGGGCGACGGGGCGCAGTCTCAGTGTCGCGCGCCTTACAGCTTGCCTGAAAAGAGCCTGCAACAGGCAATCACAATGAAGGGGATTCGCTGTGAATAAAACCCACATCTTAGGCTTGTCGCTTCTGGCGCTACTGCCTGCGGCAAATGCATTCGCCACCGTGTGCGTCAATGAAAAAGGCGTGCCGACGGAGGTGCATTACGACCTGACGGACAAATTCAATAGCTCGAATAACCAGATTGGACAGGTCGTGACGCTCAGCGAGAAGTCGCAGTGGGTAGGGGTCAATGCCGTCTGCCCGAAGGGCACGGTCGGGAATACCACCAAGCGTAGCTATGTGACCGATTATCAGGTTACGGGAACGAGCGATGGCTATCAGTATCTGAAGCTGAACGACTATCTGGACGGAGCCATGAAAATCACGGACAGCTATGCTGGCGTGTTTTATCCGCCAAAAAACTATATCCAGATGGGGAGCCATCCTAACGTCTCCAAAAACAGGCCGTTTGGCGTTCAGGACTCCAGCCTTGTCTTCCGCCTTAAGGTAACCCGACGTTTTATTAATATGGTCGTGATCCCGCGCGCCACCATGTTCCGCGTTTACGTCACCACCACCTCCTCGGATCCGCTCACCACGCCGGTCTATACCATCAGCTACAGCGGTACCATTCAGGTGCCGCAAAGCTGCGCTATCAACGCCGGGAACGTGGTGGAGTTTGATTTCGGCGACATTGGCGCCTCCCTGTTCAGCAAGGCGGGCGTAGGTAACAAACCGGAGGGCGTCTCATCGCAAAGCAAAACCATTGCGATCAAATGCACCAACGTGGAGGCAAACGCCATGCTGACGATGCGCGTAGAGGCGGAGAAAGTCTCTGATAATGTGCTGGTGTCGGATAACCCGGACGTCGGGTTCATCATTGCCAACGAGAGCGATGCGCCGCTAACGCCTAACAACCTGACAAGCAAAATTCCGTTCCGCCTCGACGACAGCGCGCAGGCAAAGGTGGGGATCCGCGTCTGGCCGGTGAGCGTGACGGGCAACAAGCCAGCGGAAGGGCGTTTCACCTCGCGCGGGTATTTGCGCGTGGATTACGACTAAGGAGCCGATATGCGAAACGGGATCCGTTTTCTCACCGTGGCGCTCTTTGCGCTTTGCACACAGGCTCAGGCGGACACCGCGTTGGGCGAAATTAACATTCGGCTCTACGGCAATATTGTTGATTTTACCTGCGTCGCGGAAGGCAGCGACAGCGACAAGACCGTCACGCTGGGCACCTGGCCCACGAAACAGCTCAGCACCACCGGGAGCCGCACGCAGCCCATGCCGTTTACGCTGAAGCTGACCGGCTGTCCGCCGGGCGCCGCGTCGATTACGTTTTCGGGCAAAGCCGACGGGAGCAATAACGGTTTGCTGGCGCTGAACGACGCCAGTACAGCGAGCCGTGTCGCGGTAGAGATCAGGGATGCGGATAAAACGCGTCTGGCTCTTCAGCAGGCCAGCCAGCCGGTCTCGGTTGATGCGCAGGGGAATGCAACATTGTCGTTTTATGCCAATTATATTGCCACTGCAGATAACCCTCAGCCCGGACGAGCCGATGCGGATGCCACCTTTATGATTAACTATAATTAGCACTGACCGCACTCCCTGCAGCTCAGATAAGCTGCAGGGAGTGAATTCAGGTTAAAGCAGCTCGTGCGCTTTGGCGTAATCAATTAATTCCACGATGCTTTGCACGCCCAGCTTGGAATAAATATTGGATTTATGCGCGCTAATGGTTTTGTTGCTTAATAGTAGCTGTTCAGCAATTTCCTTATTGGATAATCCATTCGCCAGATAGCGTAATACCGTGACCTCGCGATTTGATAATGGCATATCGACTGCCATCCCTTTCCCTGAACCCAAATGGTTTATAAAGTTCAGCGTTTCCGATGGGAAAAAGGAATAGCCCATCAGGATCATTTCTACGGCGTTGTAGATCTCACCCAAATCTTTTCGTTTACTGACGAAGCCATTTGCCCCGGCGCGAATGGCGCGACCCGCGTAAAATAACTCTGATTTAGATGAGAGGAACAGAACCTTAATGTCTTTGTTTAAGTTTCTGATTCTCTTAAGTAAAGCGAAAGCATCCGTGCCCGTGAGTTCAATGTCAAGGATCACCAGATCGATAGGGTGATTACGGATACAGTCAAGGACTTCATGGCTATCGCCAGACTTGAGCTTGACTGTGATATTCTTATTTTTCTGTAGCAGGACTTCTATCGACATTCTGACGATAGGATGTTCGTCCATAATGATAACGGATGCCGGTTTCATTTTTAATGCCTCAGATTGTTAAAAGCGTTATGCAGAGTTTGGTAAAACTCTCGAAATGCCGGAAGGATATAATGTGCAGATCCCTATACCGTAGTATTTCCCTGGAAAGAGCGAAAGCATCCTTGTTTACGTAATGAAAAGAACTATGCCTCAGCGCGGTCATCTCATTTGGCTGGTGTTGGCAAAAAGGTTTTTCTTATTCAGATTTGGTACGCTTCTTATTATACAGGGTAAGTTTTTTCCGAAAACCCTGTAAATTAATCACAGGATATTGGTTTGTATTATCTTCTGGATCTGAATCGCTATTTTTTTAAATTTAGCGGAAATATCCTGTTATCCCATTTACCGCATATTTTCATCTTTATGTAATAACAAAAAATAACAGATATCTCTGTATGTTGATCAATTGTTAACAAAAGTACGCATCATTTTGGGGGACTCGCCCGGTCTGATGAGGTGAACAATTGCCCTCGCAGGCCGTCAGACCTTCATCTGAAAGCGTGAAGGTTGACCTTCAGCTCCGCAACTCCTGCACAGGAGAACATGCTATCTGCTTCGCTTTTCCCTCCAGGGCGCAGTCGCTAAGCTGCTTGTTTTTACATCATTATCATCTTGTTAACGCTGTCTGCATTCACTTAACGGATGGAGGAAAGTGCTGCCGTTCGTTCAATTTGTGGCATTTCACAAGGTTCTCGCCCATAAATTAGGAATAGTTATAATTTCGACTTTATTGTTAAAAATTAACATTTTTGAAACACGAATGGTAAGTAAATTCTTAAAGCGCTTTAGGAAATAAGGGGTTAGGACGTGAGTGAAAACGTGCAGTCTGAGAGGTTATTAAGAAGATGCAACAATTCCTGTCGATGACTCAGTCCCAGCTTCACCAGGATGCAGCTAAGACGATAGATAATGCGGCTATAGGGACGATTCTGCATAAGGGCAATCTGACGTAACGTCTTGCCCCGGGAAAGTTCCTGCAGGATCGGCCATTCATTGCGGTTGAACCAGTCTTTGTCGGAGCCCTGTGGCGGGCGGGCATCCAGCAGGCTGTGCTGGAGTGCCGCGGCGTTCAGCTGGCGCTCGAGCACATGAAAGGGACCTGCCGCTTTGCAGAAAAGGCGGGTGTCGTAATTATCGGCCCGGACTAACAGCCAGGGCGTCAGGAACGGAGGAAACAGGCTATGCCTTCTCAACTGATCCAGTTTCTCCAGAAGCCCCGTTGACCGGCTTTCAATATCCACGACCAGACGGGCGGAGGGCCATTGCGTCTGTGCGACAAGGGCGTCGTCCAGCGTGGCGAAATCGCAGCAGCTGCTCAGGGGAAACTGCCCGTTGAGAAAACCGGTGCGCAGGAAATGATCCTCAGTCACCAGGAGAATAAACGGGGCGTCTGTTTTGCGGGGCTGGCTGATGGACTGGCTCAAAAATTCGAGCCGGTCGAAAAAGGGGGGAGCAAAAGGTGAGCGCGTAAATCCCAGTGCATCACTTCCTGTACGCCGCCGCCGGTAACGGCGCACTGTCATTCGCATGGCCTCCCTCCTGGAAATGGCGTTTTAATCCTCCGGCCATGTCCAGGACGGCCAGTAATATCCCTGGCCGAAGTCTGCGCCTGCCTGCAGTGCCCAGGTACGATCGCGTTCAGTCTCAATACCTTCGATAAGCACTTTCCCGGCAAGCTGAAAGCAAAGGGAAACCAGTTGCCTCAGCGCAGGGGTGTCGCGTAAACGCCAGAATGCTTCCTTATCTATTTTGATGCCGCTTAACGGAAGTCGACAGGATAAAAACGACTGCACTAAGACATCATCAATGTCATCCAGCCAGATAGCGTGCCCCTGTCTGCTCAGCTGCTGCAGATTCTGAACCACGCGCTGCTTCTGCGCGACGGACAGCGCCAAAAAAGCCGCAAGGTCGACAAACTCAATATTGAGCGGCACGTAGGGGAGTCTGATGAGCCGCTGGAAGGACGCAGGCTCTGTCAGGACGGTTATCGGCAGATTAATAAAAAGGTTATGACCGTGCGGCGTATTTTTTAACGCAGCAAGCTGCGCCTCAAGCAGCGTTAGCGACCAGCCAGCGGACCGATCGCAAAAAAAATCCTCACTGTGCCGCGTATCGGCCAGGACGCTAAGGACCTCGACGCCAACCTGACGCAAAGAGGCGAGGGCGACGATAGGCTCAAGCTTAATGCCGACGATGTCCTGAGAGAGGTACTGTAACCGGGGGGGCGTATCGATCAGGTTTTGCGCTGTCACTCCATTGTCCTGTTGTCTGTCAGCCTCCAGGCGGCCGGGATACTTGGCTCTAGTGTGACGAGCTGACGTTCAGGAAAACAGCAGGCGTTACTTAAATGCAACTAAGCCTTTTCGCAGCGCTAAATTTTACGGTAAAACAGGGAGGAATGTTGAGAAAATAGCCGTATTTACAATCGGCTAGCGGTAATTGGCCCTGAAAACGGAAAAGGCATTGACTCACCTGCCATTGACCGTATAATTCTTCGCGTTTCACCGCCGCGAAGTACACGCTTCTCAGTGCGCCCTTAGCTCAGTTGGATAGAGCAACGGCCTTCTAAGCCGTAGGTCGTAGGTTCGAATCCTACAGGGCGTGCCATTTCATTTCATAGAGTTACGCCTCACTCACATCCTCCTGATTTCCGTTGTGGGACATATTTGGGACATCGACCCTAAAATTTATCGGTCATGAAGGACATTTATGTGGTATCTACTCGCAATTTCGCTTGCCGCACTTTCCCTTAATAAAAGCCTGGCTTACCTGCTGCTGGGATTAACGGCATTTCTCGGCTGGAAACAGAGCATTCTTGACGCCCCGGCGCTGCTGGTTATTGCGTCAATCGTTATTGGCTGGTCTGTTGTTGAATGGCTACGTAATAAGGATGATAAATATACTTATCTGATTGAAGGCCTGTGTGTGATCATCGCCGTTGCCCTGGTTATGCATGTGCTCCCGGGCTTCCATAATCCCAAAGTGCTGGATGCTGTCGTCGTTGGTCCGCAAAGCATACCGTTCAGTATGTACTTTAATATGGACAAGGCGGTGGTGCCGTTCTTTTTAATTACGTGCATGCCAACGCTATTCGTAGCAAAACCCCTCTATAAAATGGGCAAGCTCGGCTGGGTAATATTGGTACTTGCGGTACCCGCGCTGTTACTTCTGGCTGTGGCGTTGGGCGGGCTGAGAATTGAGCCACATGCGCCAGAATGGTTCGCGCAATTTGCCCTTGCGAATATTTTCTTCGTCTCTTTGGCCGAGGAAGCCCTGTTCAGAGGCTACCTGCAGCAGCGCTTGTCCCGGATCGTTCATCCTGTTGTCGCGTTGTTGATGGCCTCAGTCCTCTTTGGGCTGATGCATTATAGCGGCGGTTTACTGCTGATTATTTTTGCCAGCCTCTCCGGCATTATTTACGGCCTGGCGTGGATGTGGAGCGGCAGGCTCTGGGTTGCAACGTTATTCCATTTTGGGCTGAACTGCGTGCATTTATTGTTCTTCACCTATCCTGTGTATGCCCCTCATGCGGCTATGTGATGCTTTTTAAATGAGTAGCCTAATAAATTTAGCTACCTCCGGATAAGCATAAAAAGCCCCCGCAATATCGGGGCTTTTTTATATCTGCCGGGCGCGAATAACAGTTTTACCTTCGCGCTATAATGAATAGAAGGCTAATGAATTTCGTTGTTGGCAGGCTTAAGGTTTTCTTAATCTAGAAATTATCTCGCATTAAAATTTGGATTTTTATTATTACAAAATCGGCTAAAAAGAAATTTTACACTTTTACGCGTAAACTGGATTGATACTAATTATCATTAGCGTTGTTGTATGCTTTAATCCTGTCCCACAAAGCTATGAGTGGTTACTCCCGTTGGTCTATTAAGGATATGTTCATGAATTCTCGCCTGCTGTCCTGCTTCTCGCTTGCCTTGTTGTCATCATCCCTTTTCCTTTCCACACAGTCGGTTGCCGCCGATAACAACGACGGTATCGTTATTTATAACGCGCAGCATGAAAACCTGGTGAAGTCGTGGGTTGACGGTTTTACCAAAGAAACCGGGATTAAAGTCACTTTGCGTAATGGTGATGACAGCGAGCTGGGTAACCAGCTGGTGCAGGAAGGCAGCGCATCGCCGGCAGACGTGTTCCTGACGGAAAACTCGCCGTCCATGGTGCTGGTGGATAACGCCAACCTGTTTGCCCCGCTGGATTCAGACACCCTGAAGCAGGTACCGGCAGAGTATCGTCCGGCGCATGGCCGCTGGATCGGCATTGCTGCCCGCAGCACGGTGTTCGTCTATAACCCGGCGAAACTGAGCGAACAGCAGCTGCCTAAATCGCTGATGGATCTGGCGAAACCCGAGTGGAAAGGCCGCTGGGCGGCATCACCGTCAGGCGCGGATTTCCAGGCCATCGTGAGCGCGATGCTGGCCCTGAAAGGCGAAAAAGCCACTCTGGAATGGCTCAAGGCGATGAAAGCCAACTTCGTTGCCTATAAAGGTAACAGCACCGTGATGAAAGCGGTCAATGCGGGTCAGATTGATGGCGGGGTGATTTATCACTACTACCGCTTTGTCGATCAGTCCAAAACCGGTGAAAACAGCAAAAACACCCAGCTCTACTACTTCAAACACCAGGACCCGGGCGCGTTCGTAAGCCTTTCTGGCGGTGGCGTGCTGGCGTCCAGCAAACACAAAGCGCAGGCGCAGGCCTTCATCAAATACATTACCGGCAAAGAAGGTCAGGAAAGTCTGCGTACCAACAACGCCTTTGAATACGCCGTGGGTGTGAACGCGGCCTCTAACCCGAAACTGGTTCCGCTGAAAGATCTTGATGCGCCGAAAGTTGAACCTTCAACGCTCAACAGTAAGAAAGTTATCGAGCTGATGACGCAAGCCGGTCTGCTGTGATCCTGAGAGTGAAGTGAACGTCTTATGTCTGGTCTGAGTCTCGACATCGGAAAAAACAGAGTGCAGGAGCCTGCCCGCAGGCGTCCTGCACTGCCGATGGTTGCGTTAGCTGTCTTGTTTTCATTACTGGCGCTTCTGCCTTTGGGTTTTATCATTGCCATTGGCATTGAGACGGGCTGGGAAACGATAAAGGCGCTGGTGTTTCGCCCGCGTGTGGCTGAGCTGCTCAGCAACACGCTGTGGCTGACGGCTTTAGCGGTTCCGCTGTGTATCGTGACGGGCGTGGCGATAGCCTGGCTCACAGAGCGCACGCAGCTTGCCGGTCGTGGAATTTGGTCCGCGCTGGCGGTCGCCCCGCTGGCGATCCCCGCGTTTGTGCAAAGTTATGCCTGGGTGAGCGTTGTTCCGTCCATGCACGGGCTCTCCGCGGGCGTGTTTCTCTCCGTTCTGGCCTACTATCCCTTTATCTACATGCCGGTTGCGGCGGTGCTGCGCCGCCTTGACCCGACGCTCGAAGATGTCGCCGCGTCGCTCGGCACCCCGCCGTGGAAGGTCTTTTTCCGCGTGGTGCTACCCCAGCTCAAGCTGGCTATCTGCGGCGGCGCGCTGCTGGTGGCGCTGCACCTGCTGGCGGAATATGGTCTGTACGTGATGATCCGCTTTGATACCTTCACCACGGCCATTTATGACCAGTTTCAGTCTACCTTCAGCGGCCCGGCAGCAAACATGCTGGCGGGCGTGCTGGCTTTGTGCTGCCTCGCTATCCTGGTGCTGGAAGGCGTGACGCGTGGAAAAGCACGCTACGCGCGCATTGGCGCCGGGGCTGCGCGCGAGCAGAAACGCTGGCCGCTGAAGCCTGCGGCTGCCGCGCTGGGGCAGCTGTTTTTCATGGTGCTGATCGTCCTGGCGCTGGGCGTGCCGTTAGCTGTTCTGTGTCGCTGGATTTGGCTCGGTGGGGTGGAAAACTGGATGAGCGCCGATCTCTGGCACTCGCTGCGCCAGACGCTGATGCTCGGCGTGGGCGGCGCGCTGCTGACGACGACGTGCGTGATCCCCATTGCGTGGCTCGGTATCCGCTACCCGCACCGTATCTTCCGGATGCTGGAAGGGTGCATCTATATCACCAGTTCGCTGCCGGGCATTGTCACGGCGCTGGCGCTGGTCAGCGTCACCATTCATTACGCCCGTCCCATTTACCAGACGGAAATTACCCTGTTCCTTGCCTACCTGCTGATGTTTATGCCCCGTGCGCTCATCAACCTGCGGGCGGGGATTGCGCAGGCGCCGGTTGAGCTGGAAAACGTGGCGCGCAGCCTTGGCAGCACGCCCGCGAAGGCGCTCTGGAGCGTCACGATGCGGCTGGCCGCGCCGGGTGCGGCGGCGGGGGCCGCGCTGGTGTTCCTCGGCGTCAGCAACGAGTTGACTGCCACGCTGTTACTCTCTCCCCTGGGCACGCGCACGCTCTCTACCGGATTCTGGGCGCTGACCAGCGAAATTGACTATGTCGCCGCCGCGCCTTACGCGATGCTGATGATCCTGATTTCCCTCCCGCTGACCGCCATTCTCTATATGCAGTCGAAGAAAATTGCAGGGCTATGACATGCTTGAATTAACCGCCATTTCTAAATCATTTGCTGATGTGCAGGTGCTCGACAGCTTAAACCTGAGCGTTGCGCCGGGGAGCAGAACGGCCATTGTCGGGCCGTCGGGGTCAGGTAAAACCACGCTGCTGCGTATTCTTGCCGGGTTTGAGACGCCCGACACCGGTCGTATTGTTATGCAGGGGAGAACCCTGTTTGATGAAAACCGTTTTGTCCCTGCCCACCAGCGCGGGATCGGTTTTGTGCCGCAGGAGGGCGCGCTGTTCCCCCACCTCAACGTGGCAGACAACATTGCCTGGGGGCTGGACGGGACCCGCCACGAAAAACGCCAGCGCGTTGAGGCGCTGATGGAGATGGTTTCGCTGGACAGGCAGCTCGCCACGCACTGGCCTCACGAGATTTCCGGCGGACAGCAGCAGCGCGTTGCCCTTGCCCGTGCGCTGGCCCAGCGTCCTTCACTGATGCTGCTGGATGAACCGTTCTCGGCGCTGGATACTGGCCTGCGCGCCATGACGCGTAAGGCCACGGCCGATCTGCTGGCCGAAGCGGGCGTGGCCTCGATTCTGGTTACTCACGATCAGAACGAAGCGCTCTCCTTTGCCACTCAGGTTGCCGTCATGCGTTCCGGACGCTTCACGCAGGTCGGGACGCCTTATGAGGTTTACACCCGTCCCGTTGACGAAGAGACGGCGCTGTTTCTTGGTGATGCGCTGATCCTGCCTGCGCAGCTCACCGCGGGCTACGCCCTCTGCGCGCTGGGTAAGGTGCCCACAGACAACCCGCTGGCGACAGGGCAGGGCAGAGTGATGCTGCGCCCGGAGCAGCTGAGCGTGACGGCATGCGCCTCACATGAAAGCCCGATCTCCATTCTTGATGTGGATTTTACCGGTCACCTGTCGACGCTCACCCTTGGGCTTACCGGACAGCCGCAGCCCGTCACCCTCAAGACCGTCAGCCAGCCAGGATGGAACCCGGGCACGGCGGTTCGCATTGATATTGCTGGCACCGCGCGTGTATTCGACTATTCTTAATATTCATTAATAATTTCATGCAATGGACTGTTATAAAAGAATTTTCCAGAATATATGGCATTTCCTGAGATTCTCTACCATGCTCATAAAACCTCACCATCATGTGTGAGGTTTTTCGTAGTTGCTGATTAATCTCAAGGAAAAAGGTTATGAAAAAGACGACTGCTATTTTGTTGGGAACGGCGTTACTGTTTACGACCAATGCTTTTGCTGCCCAACTGCTGACTAAAAATGAGTTCAAGAAAGTCGAGTCTCAGTATCAAAAAATCGGTACGGTAAGCACCTCAAATGAAGTATCGGTTGATGATGCAAAAAAAGAACTGATTGAGAAAGCCGATAAGCAAGGCGCGGATGTTCTGGTGCTCACCTCAGGGAACACCAACAATAAAATTCACGGTACGGCTAATATCTACAAGAAAAAATAACGTCACTGCAGCCACCCCATTTTGGGGTGGTTGTTCCTCATCCTGTCTCCCCACCTCTTCCTGTTGTTCGCGGTTACGCTTGCTAACGCACGGATAATGCGTATAGTTCTCATTTGCATTGCTATCAATACATTCTAAGGCCTGACAACGGGCTATTTTTGCGCGCACTTTCAAATGAGTTAACGATGAACAACACCAGAATACACAAAACGCTGCTGGCGCTCGCCGTTGGCGCGGTAACGCATTCCGCCTTCGCGGCGGACGATCAAAAAGAAGATACCCTCGTTGTGCACTCTGCACCGGTCAGCGATTTCAAACCCGGTGGGGACCAGCTGGTACCGGCCTTCCTTGACGGACAGGTGGCGAACGGCGGGCGTATGGGGATGCTCGGTCAGCAGAACGCCATGGACGTGCCGTTCAACATCATCAGCTATACCTCGAAGCTGGTGGAAGATCAGCAGGCGAAAACCATTGCTGATGTGGTCGCCAACGACGCGGGCGTACAGTTCGTTCAGGGGTACGGCAACAGCGCGGAAACCTACCGCATCCGTGGCCTGAAGTTCGACGGCGACGACATGACCTTTGGCGGACTGTCCGGCGTGCTGCCGCGTCAGGTGGTGGATACGCAGATGGTTGAGCGCATTGAGATCTTCAAAGGGGCAAACGCCCTGATGAACGGCGCGGCGAGCTCGGGCGTGGGCGGGATGATCAACCTTGAGCCAAAACACGCGGGCGAACTCCCGCAGGCGAAAGTGGGCGTCGACTACACCTCGGACTCCCAGATTGGCACCACGCTGGATGCGGGCCGTCGCTACGGCGACAGCGACCAGTTTGGCGCGCGGGTGAACCTGGTCCACCGCGAAGGGGAAACCGGCATACCGAACGACCGCCGCCGCACCACGCTGCTCTCCACCGGTCTGGATTACAAAGGCGACCGTTTCCGCACCTCGCTGGATCTGGGTTATCAGAAGAAAACCTTCCACGGCAGCCCGACCAGCGTCAATATTTCGGCGGTGGATTTCGTGCCCAAGCCGCCGAAAAACGATCGCAACTTCTCGCAGAAGTGGGCCTACAGCAACATCGAAAACGAATTTGGGATGTGGCGCAGCGAGTACGACATCACCGACGGCTGGACCGCCTATACCGGCCTGGGCGCGCAGCACGCGCACGAGGAAGGGATCTACAGCGCGCCGAAGCTGCTGGATAAAAGCGGTAAAGCAACGGTCAGCCGCCTTGATACCAACCGCATCAGCGATTCCGTCAGCGGCATGGCGGGCATTCGCGGTAATTTCAATACCGGCTTCGTCTCGCACAAGGTCAACGTTGGCTATTCTGCGATGACCAAAAATGAAAAGATCGCGTGGAAAATGTCGGCGACGAAGGATAACCCGACCACCAACATCTACCACAACACCGGCGTCGATATGCCGGACAGCACTAACTTCAACGGCTCCGGCGGCAAATACAGCGATCCGCTGACCAGCGGGCGCACCCGCACCCAGGGCTGGCTGCTGAGCGATACCCTGGGCGTGCTTGACGACAAGCTGCTGTTCACCGCAGGCGCGCGCCATCAGAAGGTGGTCGTTCGCGGGTATAACAAAGTTACCGGTGCGGAAAACGCGGCAGACGGTTTCGACGGCAGCCGCTGGATGCCAACCTACGGCGTGGTCTACAAGCCGTGGGAGGAAATTTCCCTCTACGCCAACCACACCGAAGCGCTGCAGCCGGGCAAAACCGCACCTAACACCGCCACCAACTACGGCCAGAGCACCGGCATTGTTCACTCTAAGCAGAACGAAGTGGGCGTGAAGGCGGACTTTGGCCGCGTGGGCGGATCGCTTGCGCTGTTTGAGATCAAGATGCCGTCGGCGATCCTCGATGCTAACAATCACTATGGCCTGGATGCCGAGCAGCGTAACCGCGGCGTGGAGCTAAACGTCTTCGGCGAGCCGATGCTCGGGATGCGCCTCAACGCCAGCGCCACCTGGCTGCAGGCGGAGCTGACCAAAACCAAAAACGGCGTAAATCAGGGCAACGATGCCATTGGTGTCCCGAACGTCTACGCCGTGCTGGGGGCAGAGTATGACATCAAGCCGATTGATGGCCTGACGGCGACCGCCCGCGTCAACCACTCTGGCGCGCAGTACGCCGATCTTGCCAACACCAAAAAGATCGACAGCTACACCACGCTGGATCTGGGGATGCGCTATCGCTTCGCGGTGAACCACAATGCAAACCAGATGACGGTGCGCGCGGGCATCGACAACGTGACCAATGAAAACTACTGGGCCAGCGTGGACGATTCCGGCACCTACATCACGCAGGGCGAGCCGCGTACCTTTAAGGTCTCGGTTGGCTACGAGTTCTAAGCGTTCCACCTCGTTATCCGGGGCAGGGACGCCCCACACCTCCGCCGTTGTGTTATAAAATTGTAATAAAAGCTTCTTAGACTGGTCGCCGACTCCTTACCTCTTGGCCAATGACAGGAAGCCGCTATGGGCAGACCCCTCAAATCCGTTTTTAAAAAAGAACATCGCGACGACATCGCTAACCGCAGCGCGAACCCGGTATTCTCCGAGGTGGCAGAGGTGTTCCTCTCCCGCCGTCGTTTTCTCCAGATGGGCGCCGTGGCGGGCGCTGCCGTTTCATTCCCCTTTCTGATCAAACCCGAAAATGCGATTGCCGCGGTATCAAAGCCTTCTGCACTGGCAAAAGCGGTTTCCCTGGGCTTTACCAGCATCGACGTCTCCACGGAAGATACGGTGAGGGTGCCGGAAGGCTATATCGCCCGCCCGTTTTATCGCTGGGGGGATCCGACGGGGCTCAAAAACAACATGCCGGCCTTTAAGCCGGATGCCAGCAACACCGCAGACGAACAGGCTGCGCAGGCGGGCATGCACCACGACGGCATGGCGTGGTTTAGCCTGCCGCAGGGGGAGCAAAACCCGGAGCATGGCCTGCTGGCAATGAACCATGAATACATCGACAACGGGATGCTGTTTACCGACGGTACGGCGAACTGGAGCCTCGACAAGGCCCGCAAGGGGCAGAACGCGATGGGCGTGTCGGTGGTGGAAGTGAAAAAATCGGGCAGCGACTGGCAGGTGGTTCGCCCGTCTTCGTATGCCCGCCGCATTACCGTCAATACGCCGATGCAGCTTACCGGCCCGGCGCGGCATCAGGACTTAATGAAAACCGCCGCCGACCCGCAGGGGGAGCGCGTGCTGGGCACCATGCAGAACTGCGCCAACGGCCATACGCCATGGGGCACCTATCTCACCTGCGAGGAAAACTGGTCGGATATTTTTGTCAAAAAAACCGATCTCAACCCGCTGGAAAAACGCTACGGGATCAGCGACAGCGATGAATCCTACCGCTGGAACGAGGTGGACGAGCGGTTCAGCGTTGATAAAACTCCTAACGAACCTAACCGCTTCGGCTGGGTCGTGGAGATCGATCCCTACAACCCGACCTCCACGCCGCGCAAGCACACCGCCCTGGGCCGCTTCAAGCATGAGGGGGCGGCCGTCACGCTTGCCGCCGATAGCCGCGTGGTGGTCTATATGGGGGACGACCAGAAGTTCGAGTACATCTATAAGTTTGTCTCGGACAAAAAATACGATCCCGCTAACCGTGAAGCCAATATGCAGCTGCTGACGTCCGGCACGCTGTACGTTGCCCGCTTCAACGAAGACGGGAGCGGCGACTGGCTGCCGCTGATCTTCGGGCAAAATGGTCTGGATAAGAGCAGCGGGTTTGAAAACCAGGGCGATCTGCTGATTAAAACCCGCCTGGCGGCAGACGCGGTGGGGGCAACGAAGATGGATCGCCCCGAGTGGATAGCGGTCGACCCGCACGCCAGCGGCAGCGTCTACTGTACGCTCACCAACAACAGCGATCGCGGGAAGGAGGGTAAGGCACCGGTTGATGCCGCCAACCCGCGCGCTAATAACGTGTTTGGTCATATTATGCACTGGCACGAAGAGGGGGCCGATCCTGCTGCCGCTCGCTTTAAGTGGGATATTCTGGTGATGGGCGGGCGGACCGACAGCGACGATCCAAAGGCTAAAGGTTCCATGCAGGGGGCGGCTTTCGGCAGCCCCGATGGCCTGTCGTTCGATCATCAGGGCGTGCTGTGGATCCAGACCGACGTCTCTTCCAGCACCATCAATAAGAAAGCCTACGAGGGGATGGGCAATAACCAGATGGTGGCCACCATTCCGGGCACCAACGAGTACCGCCGTTTCCTGACCGGACCGCGCGGGTGTGAAATTACCGGGATTGCGTTTACGCCGGATAACCGGACGCTGTTCATCAACATTCAGCATCCGGGGGAGGGCGGGGATGATATCACCGACCCTGCTAACCCTCGCGCTGTTTCCAACTGGCCAGACGTGAACCCGAACGGACGCCCGCGTTCCTCAACGGTGGTCATCGTCAAAGCGGACGGCGGGATCATCGGCTCATAACCTTGCATCGCCGGGGGCATGCCGTGCTCCCGGCGTTAAACTTGCTACCGCCAGCATGAAGTGTTAAAACGTGCCCCTTCTAAAAAAGAGACAGGGGTAGGACGTGAAAGACGCGTCATCCGCTTCAGGCCATGGTAGCGCTGAAGCCTCGTCGGATCAGAATCCGACGCTGCAACGTGGTTTGCAAAATCGACATATTCAGTTAATTGCCCTTGGCGGCGCAATCGGTACCGGGCTCTTTCTCGGCATCGGCCCCGCTATTCAGATGGCCGGTCCGGCGGTGCTGCTGGGTTACGGTATCGCCGGGATTATCGCCTTCCTGATCATGCGCCAGCTTGGCGAGATGGTCGTTGAAGAGCCGGTGTCAGGCTCCTTCGCGCATTTTGCCTATAAATACTGGGGCCCGTTCGCAGGCTTCCTCTCCGGCTGGAACTACTGGGTGATGTTCGTGCTGGTCGGGATGGCGGAGCTGACCGCCGCAGGCATCTATATGCAGTACTGGCTGCCGGATGTCCCGACGTGGATCTGGGCGGCGGCCTTCTTCATCATCATTAACGCCGTTAACCTCGTCAACGTGCGCCTGTATGGTGAAACCGAGTTCTGGTTTGCGCTGATCAAGGTGCTGGCAATTATCGGCATGATCGGCTTTGGCCTGTGGCTGCTGTTCTCCGGCCACGGCGGCGAGCGCGCCACGATCGATAACCTCTGGCAGCACGGCGGCTTCCTGGCGACCGGCTGGAAAGGGCTGATCCTCTCGCTGGCAGTGATCATGTTCTCCTTCGGCGGGCTGGAGCTGATTGGCATCACCGCCGCGGAAGCGCGCGACCCGCACAAAAGCATTCCGAAAGCGGTTAACCAGGTGGTGTACCGTATCCTGCTGTTCTATATCGGCTCGCTGGTGGTGCTGCTGGCGCTCTACCCGTGGGTGGAAGTGAAGTCAGACAGCAGCCCGTTCGTGATGATTTTCCACGATCTGAACAGCAACGTGGTGGCTTCTGCGCTGAACTTCGTCATTCTGGTGGCGTCGCTGTCGGTCTATAACAGCGGCGTTTACTCCAACAGCCGCATGCTGTTTGGTCTCTCCGTGCAGGGTAACGCGCCGAAATTCCTCACCCGCGTCAGCCGTCGCGGCGTGCCGGTGAACTCGCTGTTCCTTTCCGGGGCGATTACCTCGCTGGTGGTGCTGATCAACTATCTGCTGCCGAAAGAGGCCTTCGGCCTGCTGATGGCGCTGGTTGTCGCTACGCTGCTGCTGAACTGGATCATGATCTGCCTCGCGCACCTGCGATTCCGCGCCGCGATGCGCCGCAAGGGGCGCGAAACGCAGTTCAAGGCGCTGCTTTACCCGGCGGGGAACTACCTCTGTATCGCGTTCCTGGGGCTGATTCTGGTGCTGATGTGCACCATGGATGAGATGCGCCTCTCGGCGATGCTGCTGCCGGTGTGGGTGGTGTTCCTGTTTATCGCATTTAAGCTCTCACGTAAAAAGTAGCCCGTTTTTCTCCCTCTCCCTGTGGGAGAGGGCCGGAGTGAGGGCAACAGACCGCACCAAACCAGACCGCACCTGCCTTCACGCCCGGTGGCGCTGCGCTTACCGGGCCTACAAAACACTGCTTCATCTTTATCGTGACCCCCCTCCCAAATCTGTTTCGATCCACAGGATCTTTATTTTGTAATCGATTACTTTTTATTTGAATCATTTTGTAATCGATTACTTTTTCCGAGTGAGGCTTATTATGGTGTCAACTGAAAGTAGTGAAAAGACGATAGCGCAGCATCGGCTGCTGGTGCCGCGGCTGTCGCTGATGATGTTTCTGCAGTTTTTTATCTGGGGTAGCTGGTCGGTTACGCTCGGCCTGGTGATGACCCAGCACAACATGTCTCTGCTGATTGGCGATGCGTTCTCCGCCGGGCCTATCGCCTCCATTCTCTCGCCGTTCGTGCTCGGCATGCTGGTGGACCGCTTCTTCGCCTCGCAGAAGGTGATGGCGGTGATGCACCTGGCGGGCGCGGCGATCCTCTGGTTCGTGCCGGGGGCGCTGATTGCCGAGAACGGCGCGCTGCTGATTGGCCTGCTGTTTGGCTACACGCTCTGCTACATGCCGACGCTGGCGCTGACCAACAACATCGCGTTTCACAGCCTGGCAAACGTGGATAAAACCTTCCCGGTGGTGCGCGTGTTCGGCACCATCGGCTGGATCGCGGCGGGCATTTTCATCGGCGTCACCGGCGTGGCGTCCAGCGTTACCATCTTTCAGGTGGCGGCGGCCAGCTCCGTGCTGCTGGCGCTTTACAGCCTGACGCTGCCGCACACGCCTGCTCCGGCGAAAGGCCTGCCGGTGAAGGTGCGCGATCTTTTCTGCGCGGATGCCTTTGCGCTGCTCAAAACCCGCCACTTTTTCGTCTTCTCCGTCTGCGCGATGCTGATCTCCGTCCCGCTCGGCACCTATTACGCCTACACCGCCTCGTATCTGGCGGATGCGGGAATTGCCGACGTCAGCACCGCCATGTCCTTCGGGCAGATGTCCGAGATCGTCTTCATGCTGGTTATTCCGCTGCTGTTCCGCCGTCTGGGCGTGAAGGTCATGCTGTTGATCGGCATGCTGGCGTGGTTTGTGCGTTACGCCATGTTCGCGCTGGGCGTCAGCGAGGAGGGGCGCATTCTGCTGTATCTCGGCATCCTGCTGCACGGCGTCTGCTACGATTTCTTCTTTGTCGTCGGCTTTATCTACACCGACCGCGTGGCGGGCGAAAAGGTGAAAGGCCAGGCCCAGAGCATGATCGTGATGTTCACCTACGGCATCGGCATGCTGCTCGGCTCGCAGATTTCCGGCGCGCTCTATAACCGCCTGGTGGCAGGGCAGACCGTGCCGCAGGCGTGGGTGACATTCTGGTGGATCCCGGCGGTGGCTGCCGCGGCGATCGCGCTGATTTTCCTTCTCACGTTTAAGTATGACGATGACAAGGCGTAATGTTCAGGAGGTGGTATGAGGACGATAAAAGGACCCGGCATTTTTCTCTCGCAGTTTATCGGCGAGGAAGCACCGTTCAACACGCTCGACGGGCTTGCAGGGTGGGCGGCTTCAAAGGGCTATAAAGCGGTGCAGATCCCCTGCAACCATCCGCATATTTTTGACGTCGAGAAAGCGGCTGAGAGCCAGGCCTACTGCGATGACATCACCGCTAAGCTGGCCGCGCACGGGCTGGTTATCAGCGAACTGTCGACCCATCTGGAAGGGCAGCTTGTCGCGGTAAACCCGATTTACAGCGACGCGTTTGATCACTTCGCGCCCACGTCCGTGCGCGGTAACGATGCGGCGCGCCGGGCGTGGGCCACGGAGAAGCTGAAACAGGCGGCGGTCGCCTCGGCCAGATTAGGCCTGAAAGCGCACGCCACCTTCTCCGGCTCGCTGGCCTGGCCGTTTTTCTACCCGTGGCCGCCGCATAACGAACAGCGTTTTCAAGAAGCGTTCGGGGAGCTGGCAAACCGCTGGCGGCCGATTCTGGATACCTTCGACGAGCAGGGGGTGGACGTCTGCTTTGAGCTGCATCCGGGGGAAGATCTGCACGACGGCGTCACCTTCGAGCGTTTTCTGGCGCTGGTGGATAACCACCCGCGCTGCAACATTCTCTTTGATCCGAGCCACATGCTGCTGCAGCAGATGGACTACCTGGCCTTTATCGACATCTACCACGCGCGCATCAGGGCGTTCCACGTGAAGGATGCGGAGTTCCGCCCGAACGGGCGCAGCGGCGTGTACGGCGGCTACCAGCCGTGGATCAACCGCGCCGGACGCTTCCGGTCGCTCGGCGACGGGCAGATCGACTTTAAGGGCATTTTCAGCAAGCTGACCCAGTACGACTACGACGGCTGGGCGGTGCTGGAGTGGGAGTGCTGCCTGAAGGATGGCGATACCGGGGCGAGTGAAGGCAGCGAGTTTATCCGCCGCCACATCATTCCGGTCTCCGGACGCGCGTTTGATGATTTCGCCGCTGGAGGCAAGCATGATTAACGTCGGAATTATCGGCAGCGGGTTTATCGGCCCGGCGCATATCGAGGCGCTGCGGCGTCTCGGATACGTGCAGGTTGTGGCCCTCTGCGACGGCACGCTTGCCAAAGCGCAGGAAAAAGCGCGTCAGCTTAACGTGACGCACGCGTACGGCAGCGTTGAGGAGCTGCTCGCACACCCCGATCTGCACGTGGTGCACAACTGCACGCCTAACCACCTGCACGCGGAGATTAACCGCCAGATCCTGCGCGCGGGCAAGCACGTGTTTTCCGAAAAACCGCTGTGCATGACCCCGGACGAGGCGCGCGAGCTGGTGGCGCTGGCGGATCAGACGGGCGTGGTGCATGGCGTGAGCTTTGTCTATCGCCAGTTTGCGATGGTGCGCCAGGCGGCGAGCATGATGCGTGCGGGCAGCGTCGGGCGGCTGTTTGCCTCGCACGGCAGCTATCTGCAGGACTGGATGCTGCTGGAAACCGACTACAACTGGCGGGTGGATGCCGCGCTCGGCGGCGCGTCGCGCGCGGTGGCGGATATCGGCTCCCACTGGTGCGACACGGTGCAGTTCGTTACCGGGCGGCGCATTATCGAGGTGATGGCTGATTTATCCATCGTCTGGCCGACGCGCAGGGCCAGCAAGGTCGGGAATCAAACCTTCTCCCACGACGAGCAGGCGGAGTATGTAGACAAACCGGTCACGACCGAAGACTTCGGCTCGGTGCTGTTCCGCTTTGACGACGGCAGCAAGGGCTGCTTTAGCATCTCGCAGGTGAGCGCCGGGCGTAAAAACCGCCTGACGTTTGAGATCAACGGCAGCGAGCGCTCGCTGGCGTGGGACCAGGAGGTGCCGCAGCGGCTGTGGATCGGCCATCGCGCGCAGGCCAACCAGACGCTTACCGACGATCCGGGGCTGATGAACCCTGACGTGGCCGACAGCGCCCACTTCCCCGGCGGACATATCGAAGGCTGGCCGGACGCCTTCAAAAATATGATGGCGCAGTTCTACCGCGCCGTGCAGGCGGGCGCGATGCCGGATACGCCGCAGTTTGCGACGTTTCACGATGGCGCAAACGTGATGTATATCATTGATGCCATTGTGAAAAGCCATCAGCAGCAGCGCTGGGTGCGCGTGGAACAATAACGCGTTGCCCGGTTCGCCGGGCAATAAATTTATGGTAGCCTGCACAAAACGCTAACCGCAGGATGTGTCGTCGCTATGTCAATTCAGAAAATCGCTCAGCTGGCCGGGGTCTCCGTGGCGACGGTCTCCCGCGTGCTGAATAACAGCGACACCGTGAAGGCGAAAAACCGCGAGCGCGTTCTGCGGGCGATTCAGGAGAGCAACTACCAGCCAAACCTGCTCGCCCGTCAGCTGCGCACCGCTCGCAGCTATATGATCCTGGTGATGGTGTCCAACATTGCCAACCCGTTCTGCGCCGAAGTGGTGAAGGGCATCGAAGCCGAGGCGGAGAAAAACGGCTACCGCATTCTGCTGTGCAACTCCGGCTCGGACATCGAGCGCTCCCGCTCGGGCTTAAGCCTGCTCTCCGGCAAAATCGTCGACGGCATTATCACCATGGACGCCTTCTCGAAGCTGCCGGAACTTGCCGCGCTGATTGGTTCTGCACCGTGGGTGCAGTGCGCCGAATATGCCGATGCGGGCGCGGTCTCCTGCGTCGGCATCAATGATGTGGACGCTTCACAGCATGCCGTCAGCCAGCTGGCCGACGGCGGCCGCAAGCGTATCGCGATGATCAACCACGATCTCAGCTACAAATATGCCCGCCTGCGCGAACGCGGCTACAAGAGCGTGATCCACCTGCGGGATCTGGACTATCAGGCGGTGGAGTATGCCAGCGATCTCAGCTCCGGGGCGGGCATGGCGGCGATGCAAAACCTGTTAAAAAATAATCCGCCGGATGCGGTATTTGCCGTTTCCGATACGCTGGCGGCGGGCGCGCTGCGCGCCATTCAGCAGGCAGGTCTTCGGGTGCCGGAGGATATTGCCGTGGTCGGCTTTGACGGTACGGAGCTGGCGGACATGATTTCGCTCACCACCATCGAACAGCCGTCGCGGGATATCGGGCGCAAGGCGGTCGATCTGCTCTTAAATAAGATCGACAACCCGGACGCGCCCACGGAAAGGGTGATGATGGACTGGCGCTTTATTTCCCGCGCCAGCGCCTGATTATTGCGCGATGACGCCAGCCAGGGAGCGAATATCGTTCCCGGTTGGCGACTGGTGAATGCGCAGACCAAATTCATCCACCACCGCGAAAATATGGTCGAAGATGTCGGCCTGAATCTCCTCATATTCTGCCCAGACCACCGTGTTGGTGAAGGCGTATATTTCAATCGGCAGGCCGTTGGCGTCAGGCGCGAGCTGACGCACCATCAGCGTCATATCTTTACGAATGCGCGGGTGGTTGCGCAGATATTCGTTCAGGTAGGCGCGGAAAGTGCCGATATTGGTCATCTTGCGCAGGTTTAATACCGATTCCCCTTCACCGTTTTTCTGATTCCACAGGCTAATTTCCTCATGGCGTGCGGCCAAATAAGGCTTCAGCAGCTTCGCCTGAATGAGTTTCTGCTGCTCCTGCTCGTCGAGAAAATGAATGCTGGTGGTATCAATGTTCAGGCTGCGCTTAATGCGTCGTCCGCCGGAGGCAGACATGCCGCTCCAGTTGATAAAGGCGTCGGAGACCAGCGCCCACGTCGGAATGGTCGTAATCGTATTATCGAAATTGCGCACTTTCACGGTGGTCAGGCCGATATCCGTCACCGTGCCGTTGGCACCGTATTTCGGCATCTCCAGCCAGTCGCCGAGCTTGAGCATATCGTTGGCGGAAAGTTGGATACCCGCTACAAGTCCAAGTATCGGATCTTTAAACACCAGCATCAGCACGGCGGCCATGGCGCCCAGACCGCTGATCAGAATCGCCGGAGACTGGCCAATCAGCAGGGAGATAATCAATATCCCCACCAGAATGGCGCTCACCAGCTTGATGCCCTGGAAAATCCCCTTCAGCGGCAGCTGCGACGCGGTGGCCATTTTCTGCGACAGATTGAAAATCACGTCCAGCAGCGAGAAGAAGGAGAGCAGGGCATAGACCATCACCCACAGCTTCGCGCAGGTGGTGAGTATTTCCGCCGCTTCGCTGCCCTTTTGCAGCCACAGTACCGCCTGGACGTTGACGATTATCCCCTGCAGGGTAAAGGCCAGACGGTGAAATAATTTATTCTGGGTGATGATCTGCAGCCATAAATGGCTGCTGGCCTGCGCGCGCTTTTCGAATGCGCGAAGTACCCCTTTGTGCAGAATAAAATGAACGATGATGGCGGTAAGAAAAATAATACCAAAGATAATCACTAAAGAGGTGGTGTGATTAATTTCAATGCCTAACTCTTCAACCTGAGCAATCAATTCCTGCATAACGTCTCCTGTATTTTTGCAGCCCCATAATGGCGGCTGCGGATCTATTATGCAAATTCACGAACTTATTTGGCGGCCTGACAGATCTTCGCCACCGGCAGGCACAGGCTATGGCGGATACGCAGCGTCGCCAGAGCAAGTACCACCATCATAGCTGTTTCCACCATCAGGAAGACGTTCACCGCCTGGGTGTAATCCCCGTGATGGTTTTGAAGCGCGTGCAGCAAAATGGCGCCAAAAATGGCCGGGCCAAGGCCCAGCGCGGCCTGCTGCAGGGTGCTCAAAATGGCGCTCGCGGCTCCCGCGTCGTCAGGCTGAATGTCGCGCATCCCGATGCGATAGAAACTGTTCACGATCAGCGCCTGCCCGTAGCCAACCAGTCCGGTCGCGGGTGCCAGCGTCAGGGTGGTATTCTCCATGCCCCAAACGCGGAACGTGGCGATCAGCGCCAGCAGGCCGGTAATCTGGATCGCCAGACCCGTCAGCAGAATAGTGCTGGTGCTGTAGCGGGCAATCAGCCGCGGCGCGAACCACGCCGAAACAAAGTAGGTCACGCCCAGGGCGATAAAACTGTTCCCGGACTGCCACGGCGCCATCCCCAGACCGGTTTGCATGGTCAGCGCCATACAGAACATAAACCCGGACCAGGCGCTGAAAAAGAGCATCGCAATCAGGACGCCAAAGCGCACGCTGCGAAGCGCAAGCAGGCGCGGCGGGATCAGCGGGCGGGCATTCTCACGCTCTTTTTTGCGCGCGTTCAGCGCCATCAGCCAGGCCAGCGGGACAAGGGCGAGCAGCATCGCCTTCAGCGGCCAGGACCAGTGCCACTGGGGGCCGAGCGCCATCGGGAACAGCAGGCAGCAAAGCATGACCGCCAGCAGCGCGGTACCCGGCCAGTCGATGCGTGACGGCGTCTCGCGACGGGTTTCGGGTACGAAGCGGCGGCTCAGCGCCAGTACCACCAGACAAATCGGCACGTTGATAAAGAAGGCGTTACGCCAGCCCAGCCCGGCGATGTCCGCCGATACCAGCCAGCCGCCGCCCATTTGTCCCACGATAAACGCAATCCCGCCGATGCCGCCGAACAGGCTGATGGCTTTGGCGTGGGCGGTGCCTTTAAGCGTGACGTGCAGCGTGGCAAGAATTTGCGGCACGATCAGTGCGGCCCCCGCGCCCTGAACGATGCGCGCGGCGAGCAGCTGTTCAATGTTCCCCGCCATTCCGCACAGCAGCGAGGCCAGGCCAAAGCTCGCCACACCCCACATGAACAGACGACGACGGCCAAAGTTATCCCCCAGCTTGCTGCCGAGCGCGAGGCAGACGGCAAAGGCCACGCCGTAGAGCGCGACGATGAGCTCCAGTTCGGTAGCGGTCGCATGCAGTGAATGGGTGATGGCGTCCAGCGCCACGTTGGTGATTGAGGTATCAATCATCGGCAGCATCTGGCCGGTCAACAGCAATATCAGGCCAGCGCGACCCGGTGAAACAACTGACGTATTCATGGTAACTCCATTGCGTCATTCAACAGATGGTCGTAGCATCTACCATCAGATAAACGGGTACCAGTTCTTGCTTATACTGGTACTGGCACTACCATGCAGGGGGATTTATGGCGCTGATGTCTGAACCGGTCGTTTCACGTCAGGATGACACCCGAAAACAGCTCGGGGCATTTTTACGCGCCCGGCGGGAAAGTCTCGATCCGCAGCGCTTAGGTTTGCCGCGCAGCGGTCGCCGCCGCACGCCGGGCCTGCGCCGGGAAGAGGTGGCGATGCTCGCTGATGTGGGCGTCACCTGGTACACCTGGCTTGAGCAGGGCAGGGACGTCAATCCGTCCAGCGCGGTGATGGCGGCCGTGGCAAAAGCGCTGCAATGTACCCCGACCGAGGCCCGGCACCTGTTTGTGTTAGCAGGTTTACCGCCGGGTGAAGCGCCGCAGGCGGTCTGCTGCGAGGGCATTAGCGAAGGCACCCGACGCCTGCTGGATACGCTGATGCCGAAACCCGCCAGCATTCAGAAACCGAACTTCGATATCGTGGCGTGGAACGACAGCTTCGGGCATCTGATGGGCGTCGATTTCAATGACATCCCTCCCGAAGATCGCAACTGTATTTATCTGTTCCTCACGCATCCGGCGTGGCGCGCGCGCCTCGGCAGACGCGACGACGTGCTGCCCATCTTTGTCTCCTATTTCCGCGCGGCGATGGCCGAACACCGGGGCGATCCGCTGTGGGAGGCCAAGCTGGCGCGCTTCTTTGCAGTGTCCGAAGAGTTTAAAACCCTGTGGCACCAGCGCAACGACGTGCGCGGCGTGGAGAACCAGCTCAAGCTGTTTACCCATCCCGAGCTGGGGGATTTTACGCTGCAGCAGATGTACTGGTATTCCGCGCCGCGAAACGGATCGCGGCTGCTGGTGTATCTGCCGGTGGATGAGGCGGGAGAGCGGGCGATGGCGTGGCTGGCGGCGCAGGGGAAATAATTTTTGCGAGGGGCTTTCAGGGAATAAGAGCCGTCTCTGCTAAGCGAATACGACATTGTTGTGTCTGACAGCGAACAAACCGGCGACGGACAGCGGTTTTGGTTACGCATGATAGACTGGGCGTTCAGCATGAATTATCGGATAAGCGTGGCTGACGGTACGGTAGGAGAAGAGTGGCACTTAACGCCGGTAAGCTCATATGCCGAGCTGGAAGAGCGCTGGATTGCGTTTGCCTGGGGACACGATCGTGATGTGCACCCACATCGCAGGTTAGTCATCAGTAAAGCGTAACGGGCCGCACAGAGCGGCCCGTTTTGTTTAGCACTCGGTCACAATCGTGCTCAGCGGCAGGCGAGATTTCGGCAGCGTGGCGTTGAAATCTTCCACGCTGTGATGCCCAACCGGCACCACCACCAGGCTGGTGAAGCCTTTCTCTTTCAGGCCAAACTCTTCGTCGAGGATCGCGGCGTCGAAACCTTCAATCGGTACCGCGTCCAGGCCCAGCGCAGCCACGCCCAGCAGGAAGTTACCGACGTTCAGGTAAACCTGCTTCGCCATCCACTGGTCGTCATCTTTCAGATCCACGCGGTGCATGTCGGCAAAGTAGGTACGGCCCTTATGGTTTGCCGCTTTCGCTTCCGGGGTATTAAAGCGACCATCGGCCTCTTCCTGATCGACAACGCGCTCCAGCCAGGCGTCGTCCATCGCGGTTTTCGCGCAGAACACCACCACGTGAGAAGCATCCAGCATTTTGCGTTCGTTGAACACATAGGTGCCCGCCGCGGACTTCGCCACGCGCGCTTTTCCTTCCTCGGTGCTGGCGACAATAAAGTGCCACGGCTGGGAGTTGGTGCTGGACGGGCTGTACTGCAGCAGGGTTTTGATTTTTTCCGCTTCTTCAGCGGTCAGTTTTTTGCTTGCGTCGAACGCCTTGGTGGAGTGGCGTTTCAGCGCAACAGAAATGATATCCATAACAACTCCTGATGATGAAATTCGCCCGCGTGCGGGCGCGAAAGGTGAGCAGATTACAGCGGGACGCGGAAAAAGATAAGGGCAATTCGAGCGCTTAATCTGTTCGTCTCAGACGAACAATCAGACCGGCCGGATCCACTTCTGGTCTTTTTTCGGCAGTTTATCCACCACCAGATGCCAGGAATCATTGATGAGATCGGTAACCAGTTCCGGCGTCACGTCGTCCGTACCGTAAAGGGAAATCCAGTGCTTTTTGTTGAGGTGATAGCCCGGTTCAACGCCGCGATAAATCTGCTGATTTAACAGCGATTTTTCCGGGTCTGACTTCAGGCTAACGTGCGGCCGCCCGTGCGCGACGGCCACAATCATGAAAATTTTCCCGCCCACTTTAAACACGTCAAACTCCGGCCCAAACGGCCAGCAGTGTTCGGTGAACGGCAGTTCCAGCGCCACGCGTTTTGCGTGTTCCTGCAACGTTTTACTGTCCATCGCTCTCTTCCTGGGCAAGCCCGCGCCACATTACCTCAAAGCCGAGCGCTTTAAACTCAACGGCGCGGGACGGATCGCGGGTGGCAAATTCCATCGTGCTTTCGGCCAGCGATAAGAAAAGCGCATCGCCAAACGTTTTAAATTCATCAGACATAAACACCTGACGCACCGAGCGGCGGCAGAGCTCATGCAGCTCCGGGAACATCTCTTTCACCGCCTGTTCCGTTTCGGCGCTCAGCTTTTCACTGACGCCAATCTGGCGGATCGCCGCATGGGCAACGGGGTTACGAATACCCCAGTCCACATAGCTGTTCCAGATATTGCGGGTATGTTCTTTGGGCAGCGTGATGGTGCGATCGAGGTTCGCCAGCATGGTCTGGCAGAGATCCTGCTTCAGGTGCAGATAGAGGGCATTCAGCAGATCGTCTTTCGTAGCAAAGTAGCGGAACAGGGTGCCTTCGGCGACGCCCGCCTTACGGGCAATGAGCGCCGTTGAGGCGGCAATACCTGACTGTGCAAACGCCGTGGTTGCGGCGTCCAGTAAGGCCTGTTTTTTATCTTCACTCTTCGGACGTGCCACTAAATTTTTCCTCCTGTCAATTATAAAAACCCTGATTGAAACACGTGCTTTGACACGCTGCAACGCGGAATGTCAAAGATCGAAAACGTCTTGACGACTTTATCATCACATCTATAATGAGTGCTTACTCACTCATAATCAAGTTTACCCTGCGCACGCTATCGGATGGGGCGCGTTTTCGGGTCAGGATATGAAAAAACCTCTCTTCATCTGCGTGGTGTTAATCATGATTATTGCTTCAGCCGCGAGTTTACCGTTTGTTCTGAATGCCGGATTCGGCCAGCCGCCGCAGGGTGAACGGCTTACTGAAGTGGAGGCCTCTCCACAGTATCGCGAGGGGAAATTCCACAATACGCTGCCGACGCCGGGTTATAACGGTGACAAAAATATGCTGGTCGCGATGTGGGAGTTTCTGACCAAAAAAACCGAAAACGCTCGCCCGGCCCAGCCGTTGCCGCTGGTGAAAACCGATCTTGCGAGCCTGCCGCTGGAGCAGGACACCCTGGTGTGGCTCGGTCACTCCTCGTGGTATCTGCAGCTCGCGGGTAAACGGATCCTCATTGACCCGGTTCTTGGCAACTATGCCGCGCCGTTCTCGTTCCTCAATAAGGCCTTTGCCGGCGAGTATCCGTGGCGGGCAGAAATTATGCCGGCGATCGACCTGCTGATTATCTCGCACGATCACTACGATCATCTGGATTACGCCACCATCAGGGCGTTACTGCCGAAGGTGAAGCGGGTGGTGACGCCGCTGGGCGTCGGCTCCCACCTGCGTTACTGGGGGATGAAGCCCGAGATTATTGACGAACGCGACTGGAACCAGTCGGTGCGCATCAGCGATGCGTTGACGGTGCACGTTCTGCCGGCGCGTCACTTCTCCGGCCGCGGCATCAAACGCGATCGCACCTTGTGGGGCAGCTTCATGTTCGTCACGCCAGAGCAGAAGGTTTACTACAGCGGGGATTCCGGTTACGGCCCGCACTTCAGGGCCATCGGTGAACAGTTTGGCGAAGTGGACGTCGCCATCATGGAAAACGGCCAGTACGACCAGGACTGGAAGTACATCCACATGCTGCCGGAGGAAACGGCGCAGGCCTCGGCGGATCTGAACGCGAAAGCCGTGGTGCCCGGGCATAACGGACGCTTCGTGCTGGCGAAACACGCCTGGAACGATCCGCTGATCCAGCTGGCAAAAGCCAGCCAGGATAAAAATTATCGGTTGCTGACGCCGGAACTGGGCGAGCCCGTCCGGGTAAGCGACACCGCGCAAACCTTTCGTGCGTGGTGGGAATAATGTTTAAGCGAGAAGCAGAGGGGGACAGCAGTATGACCATTTCCGCTCAAGTCATCGACACTATCGTCGAATGGATCGACGACAATCTGCACCAGCCATTACGAATAGAAGAGATTGCCCGCCACGCGGGTTACTCGAAGTGGCACCTGCAGCGGCTGTTTATGCAGTACAAAGGGGAGAGTCTGGGGCGCTATATCCGTGAACGCAAGCTGCTGCTGGCGGCGCGCGATCTCCGTGAATCCGACGCCCGGGTCTACGACATCTGCCTGCGTTACGGGTTTGACTCGCAGCAGACGTTTACCCGCATCTTTACCCGCACGTTCAACCAGCCGCCTGGCGCGTACCGTAAAGAGAACCATAGCCAGACACATTAACTTGTCGCGTGTAGGCCGGGTAAGGCGTAGCCGCCACCCGGCCTTTTTATGGGCTCATGACGCCAGTGAAAACCAGCGTCGCCAGACGAAACGCAGCACAAAGAATTCAATCGCCCCGAGCAGTAAAAACCACACGCAGAACAGAATGGTATAGAGCTGGTTAAGATCGACCATGTGAAAGGTCTGAACCAGCTTCTGCGCCAGTACCAGCCCAAGCGAAGGCGCAGGGAGCAGCAGGCATGAAAGCAGTGCCAGCAATAAAATGCCGCCTGCGGTGAGCAGCGATTCTAGCGGGTGTTTCATCGTAATGTTAATCGTCAGTTAAAAATGTCATTGTCCGGCATCCCGGAACGTAAAGCAATATAAACACGGCGCACGTTTACGGATAAAACGAATGCGCTATTCTGTGAATAATTAACAGAAAAAGATAAATATCCCAGACGCGATTAAATAATTATCGCGTAGTGTAAATAAACGTCCGCATCAGGAAAATAATTTTACAAATGTATAGGTGCTATAACCAATTAACGTGGCAATAACAATGGCCGCGATAACGTATAACACCAGTCTGCGCCCGCGATAAATACCCCACATGGTTCCCCCTCGTTTAGTTTTGGTTTAGAAATATTTTGTAAAAATCAGATCGTCGAAATAGTTTTAATCAGTTTTGAATAACCGAGAAGTCATTATATTGCGGTAGATCAATTTTACCCGCAAGACTTTAAAATGAATTTATTTAAGCCCGAAAGGAATTCAGGCTTCTGTTCACCGGAAATTGAAGGAAAAATACGATGACTGAAAAAAAAGTGATTCCGAACGTGCCGCCTTCCGGCGGGCTGGCATACCAGCAGACCGTAGAGCAGGTGCTTACTCACGCGCAGAGCCAGGCCAGCGGTCTGGACCGTGCAGAGGCGCAGGCGCGTCTGCAAAAAACAGGGCCGAACGCGCTGCCGGAAAAAAAAGGCAAACCCGCCTGGCTGCGTTTCCTGGCCCATTTTAATGATGTCCTGATTTATGTCCTGCTGGCCGCCGCCGTATTAACGGCAGTTATGGGCCACTGGGTTGATACGCTGGTTATTTTGGGCGTGGCGGTAATCAATGCCTTAATTGGTCATATTCAGGAAAGCAACGCGGAAAAATCCCTGAAGAGTATTCGTAATATGCTCGCCAGCGAGGCGCGCGTTATTCGTAACGGCAACCATGATACAATTCCCACAACTGAAATAGTCCCGGGCGATATTATTGTATTACGCGCGGGAGATCGTATTCCGGCGGATATGCGTTTAATTGAAGCGCATAATTTACGCGTGGAAGAGGCGATTCTGACCGGTGAATCCACCGTGGTGGATAAACACGTTAATCCGCTGAGCGGCGAATTACCGCTGGGCGATCGCACCAATATGGTCTTCTCCGGGACGACCGTCAGCGCGGGCGGCGGCGTCGGCGTGGTCACCGCCACCGGTCAGGATACGGAACTCGGCCACATCAACCAGATGATGGCGGGTATCGAGAAGCACCGTACGCCGCTGCTGGTGCAGATGGACAAGCTGGGTAAGGCGATCTTCGCGATTATTCTGGCGATGATGGCCGCGCTGTTTGTTTTCAGCCTGGCGTTCCGCGAGATCCCGATGGGCGAGCTGCTGCTCTCCCTGATCAGCCTGGCGGTCGCCTCCGTACCGGAAGGTCTGCCGGCGATTATCTCCATCATCCTCTCCCTGGGCGTGCAGGCGATGGCGCGCAAGCGGGCCATCATCCGCAAGCTGCCGACGGTGGAAACGCTTGGCGCGATGACCGTGGTCTGCTCGGATAAAACCGGCACCCTGACCATGAACGAGATGACGGTCAAAGCTATCATCACCGCCGACGCCTGCTACCGCGTGGACGGCAACAGCTACGAGCCGGTGGGCAACCTCTACCTGGAAGGCAGCGACGAGCCGGTCCACATCCAGCCGGGCACCGTGCTGGAGCAGTACCTGCGCACCATCGACCTGTGTAACGACAGCCAGCTGATTCAGGACGATCGCGGGCTGTGGGGCATCACCGGTGGACCGACCGAGGGCGCGCTGAAGGTGCTGGCGGCGAAGGCCAACCTTGAGCCGGTCACGACCACGCTGGTTAACAAAATCCCGTTCGACTCGCAGTACAAGTACATGAGCACCCACTACCAGATTGGCGGTGAAGAGCAGATCCTGATTACCGGGGCGCCGGACGTCATTTTCGCCTTGTGCGCCGAGCAGCAGACCCGTCACGGTGCGGAAGCCTTCAACCGCGCGTACTGGGAAAGTGAGATGGAGCGCTATGCGCGTCAGGGGCTGCGCATGGTCGCCGCGGCGTTCAAGCCGGCGAACGGCGAGCAGGAACTGACGCACGATGACCTGAGCCACGGCCTGATCTTCCTCGGCATCGCCGGGATGATGGATCCGCCGCGCCCGGAAGCGATTGACGCGATTAACGCCTGCCAGCAGGCGGGGATCCGCGTGAAGATGATCACCGGCGATCACCCGCAGACGGCAATGAGCATCGGGCAGATGCTGGGGATCAGCAACAGCGAGCAGGCGGTCACCGGCTATGAGCTGGAGAAGATGGACGACGCCGCGCTGGCGGAAGCCGCGGTGAAGTATGACATCTTCGCCCGTACCAGCCCGGAGCATAAGCTGCGCCTGGTGAAAGCGCTGCAGGACAAAGGTGAAATTGTCGGCATGACCGGTGACGGCGTGAACGACGCCCCGGCGCTGCGTCAGGCGGACGTGGGCATTGCGATGGGCATTAAGGGCACGGAAGTGACCAAAGAGGCGGCGGACATGGTCCTGACGGACGATAACTTCGCCACCATCGCCAGCGCGGTGAAAGAGGGGCGTCGCGTTTACGACAACCTGAAGAAGACCATCCTGTTCATCATGCCGACCAACCTGGCGCAGGGGCTGCTGATTGTGATTGCGCTGCTGGCGGGGAACATCATTCCGCTGACGCCGGTGCTGATCCTGTGGATGAACATGGCGACCTCCGCCACGCTCTCCTTCGGCCTGGCCTTTGAAGCCGCCGAGCGCAACATCATGCGCCGTCCGCCGCGTCAGACCGGCCAGCACGTGATGGACGCCTACGCCGTCTGGCGCGTGGCCTTCGTCGGCACCATGATTGCCATCGCCGCCTTTGCGCTGGAAGCCTGGCTGGCCCCGCGCGGCCACAGCGCGGAGTTCATCCGCACCGTGCTGCTGCAGATGCTGGTCTGCGCCCAGTGGGTGTACATGATTAACTGCCGCAACACCGAAGGGTTCTCCCTCAACCGCGGCCTGCTGGCGAACAAAGGGATCTGGCTGGTGACGGGCGTGCTGTTCCTGCTCCAGGCGGCGATTATCTACCTGCCGTTTATGCAGATGCTGTTCGGTACCGAAGCCCTGCCGCTGCGCTACTGGTTTGTGACCCTGGCCGTTGCAGGCGTGATGTTCTTCGTCGTCGAAATCGAGAAGCGACTGACCCGCAGGTTCCGTAAGGCTGCATAACCTTTTGCCCTCACCCTAACCCTCTCCCACGGGGAGAGGGGACTCTGACCGCCCTCTCCCTGTGGGAGAGGGCCGGGGTGAGGGCAACAATCCTGAGGTACTCCCATGAAATTCCCGGTCCTGTTAGCACTTCTTGTCAGTACCCTGCAACCCGCATTCGCCGCCATTCCCGTTCGCGTCGCCACCGTGGAGCAAACCGCCCACGCCGCCGAGCGCCAAATCCCGGGCCGTATCGAAGCCATTCACACCGTTGAGCTACGCGCACGCACGGAGGGCACGATTGCCAAAATCCACTTCCGCGACGGGCAGTACGTGAAAAAGGGCGACGTGCTGTTTGAGCTGGACGACGCCGAGCCGCGTGCCGCCCTGCGCCTGGCGCAGGCCGAAGTGAAAAGCGCCGAAGCCACGCTGCGCCAGGCGCAGCAGCAGCTTTCCCGCTTTGAAAGTCTCGGCAGCAGCAACGCCATCAGCCGTCACGACGTGGACAACGCCCGCATGCAGCGCGACGTCGCCAGCGCAGCCCTCGAGCAGGCGAAGGCCCGGCTCGACGCCCGCCGCGTCACCCTGGGCTACACCCGCATCACCTCGCCGATTGACGGCCGCGTGGGGCACAGCAGCTTCCACGTGGGTAGCCTGGTCAACCCGGCGAGCGGCGTTTTGGTGGAGGTGGTGCAGCTTGACCCGATCCGCATCGCCTTTGCGCTGGAAGAGAGGGCGTTTGCGGCCAAAGCCGGACAGCATGCGGATATCAACGCCATGAAGCGTGCCTGGCAGGCGCTGATCGACAGCAACGGCCAGCGCGTCAGCGGCGAGCTGACGTCAGTGGATAACCGCGTTGACCCGCGCACCGCCAGCGTGATGCTGCGCGCCGAGTTTGCCAATCCGCGCCATCAGCTCCTGCCCGGCGGCAATGTGAACGTGTTTTTGCGCCCGGCAAGCGAGCAGCCGGTGCTGACCCTCCCCGCCGCCGCAGTCCAGCAGAACGGCGACGGCTTCTTTGCCTGGGTGGTTAATGCCGACGGCAACGCCGAAATGCGCCCGCTGAACGTGGCTGGTCAGATTAGCCAGCAGTTCCAGATTGCCTCTGGCGTGAAGCCCGGCGAGCGAGCGATTACTGACGGCGCGCAGCGCGTGCAGCCCGGCGCTGCCGTCCAGATACTCAATTAAGGAGCCATCATGCTGACGTTTTTCATCAAACGCCCGCGCTTCGCGATGGTGATTGCGCTGGTCATCACCCTGCTGGGGGCCATCGCGCTGAGGATTATCCCGGTGGAGCAGTACCCGCAGATCGCGCCGCCGGTGGTGAACGTCTCTGCCAGCTGGCCGGGCGCCAGCTCGGCCGACGTGGCGGAGGCCATCGCCACGCCGCTGGAGACCCAGCTGAACGGCGTGGACCACATGCTCTACATGGAGTCCACCAGCTCGGACGAAGGCACTTACAGCCTGAACATCACCTTTGCGGCGGGGACCGATCCGGATCTCGCCGCCATCGACGTGCAAAACCGCGTGGCGCAGGCCGTGGCGCAGCTGCCCACCGAGGCGCAGCAAAACGGCGTGCAGGTGCGCAAGCGCGCCACCAACCTGATGATGGGGGTAAGTCTTTACTCACCGAATAACACCCACACGCCGCTGTTCGTCAGCAACTACGCCAGCACCCAGGTGCGCGAGGCGCTGTCGCGTCTGCCCGGCGTGGGGCAGGTGCAGATGTTCGGCGCGCGCGACTACAGCATGCGCATCTGGCTGCGCCCGGACCGCATGAACGCCCTGAACGTCACCACCGATGACGTGGCGCAGGCGCTGCGCGAGCAGAACGTACAGGGCGCGGCCGGCCAGGTGGGCACCCCGCCGGTGTTTAACGGCCAGCAGCAGACCCTGACCATCAACGGGCTGGGGCGCTTAAGCCAGGCCGACGAGTTTGCCGATATCATCATCCGCGCGGGGGAAATGGGCCAGCTGGTGCGCCTGAAGGACGTCGCCACCATCGAGCTCGGCTCGCGCAGCTACAGCTCCGGCGCGCAGCTGAACGGGCACGACTCCGCCTATTTGGGTATCTACCCGACGCCGTCCGCCAACGCCCTGCGCGTGGCCGACGCGGTGCGCGGGGAGCTGGAGTGCCTCTCGACGCGCTTCCCGGACGACCTGGTCTATGAGGTGAAATTCGACACCACCACCTTTGTCGCCGCCACCATTAAAGAGATCGGCGTCTCGCTGGCGCTGACGATGCTGGCGGTGGTGGTGGTCGTTTCCCTGTTCCTGCAGAGCTGGCGCGCGACGCTGATTGTCGCGCTTGCCATTCCGGTGTCGCTGGTGGGGACCTTCGCGGTGCTCTATACGCTCGGCTACACCGCCAACACCCTCAGCCTGTTTGCCATTATTCTGGCGCTGACCATGGTGGTGGATGACGCCATCGTGGTGGTGGAAAGCGTCGAAACGCTGATGGCGGAAGGGCAGAGCCGAACGGCGGCGACCGCGCTGGCGCTGCGCCAGATTGCCGGGCCGGTCATCGCGACGACGCTGGTGCTGCTGGCGGTGTTTGTGCCGGTGGCGCTGCTGCCGGGGATTGTTGGCGAGCTGTACCGCCAGTTCGCGGTGACCCTCTCGACGGCCGTGACGCTCTCAAGCCTGGTGGCGCTGACCCTGACGCCCGCGCTGTGCGCGATGCTGCTGCGTCCGCGCCCGGAGAAACCGGCGGCCGTTTATCGCGCCTTCAACCGCGGGCTGGACGCCACGCGCGGTTTGTACACCAGCCTCGTGCATGTCTTAAACCTGCGTCCGTGGCTGGCGCTGCTGGCCACCGCAGGCGCGGCGGCCGTCGTGCTGTTCAGCTTTACGTCGATGCCAAAAGGCTTCCTGCCGCAGGAGGATCAGGGCTACTTCTTCGCCAGCGTTCAGCTGCCGGAAGCGGCCTCGCTGGAGCGCACCGAAGCGGTGATGACCACCGCGCGGGAGCTGATCGCTCAAAATCCGGCGGTGGAAGACGTGATTCAGGTCTCCGGGTTTAACATCCTCAACGGCACCAGCGCCTCCAACGGCGGGTTTATCTCCATCATGCTCAAAGACTGGAGCGCGCGTCCGCCGCTGGATGAGGTGATGGGTACCCTGCAGCGCCAGCTGCTTGCCCTGCCGGAAGCGACCATCATGACCTTCGCGCCGCCGACGCTGCCGGGGCTGGGCAACGCCTCGGGCTTCGACCTGCGTATCCAGTCTCAGGCGGGGCAGAGCCCGGCGGAGCTGGAGCGCGTCACCCGCGAGGTGCTGATGAAAGCCAACCAGCACCCGCAGCTGAGCCGCGTGTTCACCACCTGGAGCAGCAACGTGCCGCAGCTGACGCTGACCGTTGACCGCGAGCGCGCCGCCCGCCTCGACGTGCCGGTATCGCGCATCTTCAGCAGCCTGCAAACCGCTTTTGGCGGCACCCGCGCCGGGGATTTCAGCATCAACAACCGCGTCTACCACGTGGTGATGCAGAACGAGATGCAGTGGCGCGAGCGCGCCGAGCAGATCGGCGAGCTGTTCGTGCGCAGCAACAGCGGCGAGCGGGTGCGCCTGAGCAACCTCGTCACCATCACGCCAACCGTCGGCGCGCCGTTCCTGCAGCAGTACAACCAGTTCCCGTCCGTGTCGGTGAGCGGCTCGGCAGCGGCTGGAGTGAGCAGCAGCACCGCCATGGCGGCGATGGGCGAGATTCTGGCGCAGAGCCTGCCAGCCGGCTACGACTACGCCTGGAGCGGCATGTCGTACCAGGAACAGCAGACCGGCAATCAGGCGATCTGGATCGTGCTGGCGGCGGTGGTGATGGCGTGGCTGTTCCTCGTCGCCCAGTACGAGAGCTGGACGCTCCCGGCAAGCGTGATGCTCTCGGTGCTGTTCGCCCTCGGTGGGGCGCTGGTCTGGCTGTGGCTGGCGGGCTACGCCAACGACGTGTACGTGCAGATTGGTCTGGTATTGCTGATCGCGTTAGCGGCCAAGAACGCGATTCTTATCGTCGAGTTCGCCCGCGCGCGGCGCATGGACGGAATGGCGATTGTCGATGCCGCGCGGGAAGGGGCCTCGCGCCGCTTCCGGGCGGTGATGATGACCGCCGTGTCGTTCATTATCGGCGTTTTGCCGATGATGCTGGCGACCGGGGCGGGTGCCCAGAGCCGCCGCATCATCGGCACCACGGTCTTCAGCGGCATGCTGGTGGCGACCGTGATGGGGATTCTGTTCATCCCGGCCCTGTTCGTGCTGTTCCAGCGCCTGCGGGAGTGGGGCCACGGCCTTACGGACTCGTCGCCCACAGCTCGCAGTGCTTCTGCACCAGAGAAATCAGCGAGCCGCCGTCGGCGATAAAGTCCCGCATGCGCTGCGCCTCGCTCTTGCCCTGCTTTAACAGCAGGGCAATTTCATTGATTGCGCTTGTCGCGCCGAGCTTCTCGGCCGACGGCGCCACCTGCTCCAGCAGCCAGGCGATATCTTCCGCCACGGTTTTGTGCTCGCCGGTGTGCACGTCCGTCAGGATCCCCTCCAGCCCGTAGCGACACGCCTGAAAACGGTTAAAACGGTAGAGCAGAAAATCCCGTTCCTGATGCTTATACGGCCGCGTGGTCAGCAGCCAGTGCGACGTGGCCTGAATCAGCCCGGCGATGTTAATCGCGTGGCCGAGCGTCAGCGGCGTATCCATCACCCGCACCTCCACGGTGCCAAAATGCGGGCTGGGGCGAATATCCCAGTGCAGATCTTTGATGCTGTCGATCATGCTGGTGGCGCTCAGGCGGCGGAACAGCCCTTCGAACTCCTGCCAGCTGTTGACCCACGGCATCTGTCCGTTATCCGGGAACCCTGAAAAGATGTTGAGCCGCGACGAGGAGAACTTCGTGTCCGTGCCCTGCATGTACGGCGAGGCTGCCGCCAGGGCGATAAAATGCGGCACGAAGCGCGACAGGCCGTGCAGCAGGTAAATGGCGTCATCCCCGGTCCGGCAGCCGACGTGCACGTGCTGGCCGAACACCGTCGCCTGCAAAATCAGATAGCCAAAGCGCTCCAGCGTGACGTTATAGCGCTCGTCGTCGCACACCTCCTGACGCTGCCATTTCTGGAACGGATGCGTCCCGCCGCCGCAGATCTGAATGTGCTGCTCCGCCGCCGCGCGCAGGATGCTCTGCTGCATCACCGAGAACTGCGCCGCCGCCTGATCGATGGTCTGACACACGCCGGTGGCGATTTCGAGCATGCTTTCGGTGATGTCGTGTTTGACTTCACCGCCTTTGATGTCGTCTTTGACGGCGGCGATGAGCGCGGAGGAGTCCTGGCTGAGATCGTACCCCGGCGGGTTAACCACCTGCAGTTCGAGCTCGATGCCAAGGGTGAACGGTTCAGAGGATTTAAAATCGGGTAAAGGCATGGCGCACTCCGTTGTCTGTGAATGTTGAGTATAGACAACGGGTGTAGCGCGCTCGCCTCAGGGTGGTATAACTGATAGCAGGCTTAGCAAAAGGGGAGCGACTCATGTCTGACTATCCAACCATTGCGCTGATTGGTCCCGGTGCGATTGGCACCACCATTGCCGCGGTGTTGCATGACGCGGGCCGCACGCCGCTGCTCTGCGGACGCACCGCGCATCCGGAATTACGCCTGCGTCACGATGAGGGTGAAACGGTGGTGCCCGGTCCGGTATTAACCGATCCAGCGGCCATCACGCGCCCCGTTGACCTCGTGTTTATCGCGGTAAAAACGACGCAAAATGCCGACAGCGCCGGGTGGCTGCGCGCCCTTTGCGATGAAAATACCGTGGTCTGCGCGCTGCAAAATGGCGTAGAGCAGAAGGCGCAGCTTGAGCCTTTGGTCAGTGGCGCAACGGTGCTGCCGTCGGTGGTCTGGTTCCCGGCGCAGCGCGAGCCGGATGCCTCCGTCTGGCTACGGGCGAAGCCGCGCCTGACGCTGCCGGACGTGCCGCAGGCGCAGCGGGTGGTCGAGGCGCTTCGCGGTACGCGCTGTGAAGTTGAACTCTCGGCTGATTTCCCCACCGTCGCCTGGCGCAAGCTGCTGCAAAACGCGGTCGCCGGGCTCATGGTGCTCGCTAACCGCCGTGCCGGGATGTTCAGGCGCGAGGATATCAGCGAACTTTCGCTGGCCTATCTGCGGGAAGGGCTTACTGTCGCCCGCGCCGAGGGGGCGAAGCTGGCCGATGACGTGGCGCAGGAGATTCTGGCGAACTTTCAGCGCGCGCCTGAGGACCTCGGCACGTCGATTCTCGCTGACCGTCAGGCGGATCGCCCGATGGAGTGGGACATCCGCAACGGCGTGATCCAGCGCTACGGCCGCAAACACGGCATTGCGGTGCCCATCAGCGACGTGGTGGTGCCGCTGCTGGCGGCGGGGAGCGAGGGGCCGGGTTAACGGCCACTGTTTTTCCGTTCGGCAAAGTAATGGGCTAGCGTGGCTGTGGGGCGAAAGAGGGGGAAGATGATAGATGTGAATATGAATGTCTGCTTTGTGCCAAAAGCAGACGTGGATAATGTTGAGATATGTTAATTTATGGGGAGCAGGTCAACAAATAAAAGGAGAAGAAGATGCAAATCAAATTTGGGGTGTTGTTACTCGTGGTGCTTGTGCCATTGACATCGACTGCAGCAAAAGGGAGTTTTATTTTTTCGGTCGGTAATGAGAAAACTTTGTTTGATTCTGGATGTGTAAAGACAATTGATTATGTAGAGAAGGATGAGATAGGTGCAGAGAATTTAGTCTTTAGATTTTCCGATGAATGTGGCAAAAGGTTGTCGGACATGACCCGACAGAATATCGGAAAGCATATGACCATCGCCTACGATGATAATAAAATTACTTCCGCTATGATTGCCTCGCGCCTGAGTACCAGTTTCAGAATATCCACAAAAGACATACCAAGAATAATGTTAATGCAAATACTTAACGATTATGATGGTGTTCGTGATTAACCAGAAAAAGCGGAAAATAATAATTTATTTGGCAATGTAAAAGTCATTCATAAAGACAATTTCCGCTCTACGCTCACAGCGGACATCGATCTTCGAGCCGATCCGCGCTGTGACAAGATCGGACTTTCTATGGCTATTATTTGTCAAAAAATTGAGCACAGGTCGCATCAGCACATCATATCTATAAGTCAATTTCTCTTTCTGCAACATAAATCACGCCTTTCACTTCATTTGGCAATATTTCATATTTCAATGGTGTTTTTGGTTTCGAAATTAATTTATATCCACCTTGTTCATAGTCGTAGCTGAACAATCCTTTACTTGACATCTCAACAAATGAGCGCAGATAGCAAGAACGCTGATTGTCATTTGAAAATGCAGGCAAATTGCCTTCTATGACATACACCTCTGACAAGGGTTCCAGCGAGTAAATATAATCAAAAATAAAATTATAGTCCTCGACAGATGACTTGATCCTTTCAGGAATCGGCCCCTGACCTGCTGTTGCAAAATGCGCTAAGTACCCTTCCTGGCTGGATAAAAACCAGTCCAGATCATATTGTAAAAAGTCATCGTCCATTTTCGTCATTTTTTTACACCAAATATCTTTTTTCATTTCTCACAACGTAGAATCACATCGCCACTACCTGACCGGATGCGATGACCTATCCCCTGTTGATTATCACATGCTAGTGTTAGTCCTGCATCTGATACAGAATGGATTAAAGGACCGTTTTTCGCTCATAGCTGTCGCTCTTAAAGGTTTTCCATATAATAAAACGCATTCATTAACTCATCTTCTGTGAGTGGCGATATCAGACTTGCGCCTGTATCACTCTCAACCTTCATCAGTAGCTCGCTGCGGGTGATTCCCAATCTATTCGCTACGTGGTTTGCGCAACTCCGTGCGTGTGATGCTCTATGCGCAAGAGGAGCTTCTATGTCTAAGACTTTTCTTTTTGATGATGAATGTGACATTGATTCCTCCTTTAATCGAAATTGCTGTCCAATCAGGCATGATGCGATAAGAAAAAAACTGATGTTTCTTGCGAGCTTCTACCTGAAGGGGAAAGAGCGCCTCAAATAAAACTTCGTAAACCATAATAGCTGAAGTTGGTGATCGTGTCCGCTCTTCAAACATAACGGCCGTTGCCGACCAAATTCTCTGATTTCATGCTCATGTTATCGGTTTAGCGTCCGATAAATAATGTAAACTAGCGTAGTTTGAATGAGGGAAAAGGATGAGGGAACTAGCTGAATTAATTGATAAAAAGAGATCTGGCTGGCATTCAGTGAAACAATGGCTGCAAGAAGCAAGCAATAGCTATGAAGCCTTACCTTGTAACCTTGCGCAAGCTCGCGCTGATTTACATCAGCTTCAGATAACTACTTTCTCTCCGCTTGGGGCAATTTCATATGAAACGGGAGGAATACTCATTGATAATGGTTGGTTGCGAATTTTAGGCTCAGGTCACACCAGACTGTCAAGAAGTCTGGCTTCATGGACGCAATTGGTAACTGCTGGTCAGACATTTCAGGCATTATTAATTGCTGATGATGCATCTGGAGGTTTTTTTGCACTTAACGGGGGAGAATTAGGTAAAGATCTCGGTGGGATATATTACCTTGCTCCGGATACTCTTGAATGGGAAAGCCTCGATACCCACTATTCAGGTTTTCTGCATTGGGCACTTTGCGGAGATTTGGATTTATTCTATAAAAATGTACGCTGGACGGGTTGGCGCGAAGAGATGGCTTTAATGAATTGTAATCTCGTTTATTCTTTCTATCCTTTTCTCTGGACTGAACAGCAGTTGTCTGTAGAAAAGCGTTCGCGATCAACGATACCTGTTGAAAAGCACTGGGCACTTTGCCTGGATTTACAACATCAATTAACCAACATGCAGAGCGACGATTTGCTTCCTCCTTGATTAATCAACGTGATAAATGTTTAGAGAATAAGCTAATTTTTATATAAATGATTTTTATTGAATGAGTAAGTTGATTTAAACCGAAACGGAACGAGAAATGGAAAAAATAATTCGCATGCTTTTTATTACTCTGGTGTTAACTTCTTGCGCTGTCAAGAAAAATAACCAAAGTGATATAAGTCCTGAACTGCAAAATAAAATGGGAGTTATGTACGCGAAAGGGCTAGGTGTTGAGGTGGATTACCATAAAGCTTTTGAATTTTACATGAAATCAGCTCTTCGAAATTATGCTCAAGCCCAAAATAATGTGGCATTTTGTTATGTTTCTGGGCAAGGGGTTAAAAAAGATTATTCAAAAGCGATGGAGTGGTATTTAAAAGCCGCACAACAAAACCATGCTGAAGCTCAAAATAACATTGGCGTCATGTATGAAAAAGCAGAGGGTATACCGCAAGATTATGCTCAGGCTATGAAGTGGTATCTTAAAGCGGCCAGTAACGGCAATGCCAATGCTAAAAAAAATATTGGAAATCTTTATTACTACGGGAAAGGAGTGCCGCAAGATTATGCAAAAGCTATGGAGTGGTATGAAAGCATTAAAAACACTGATATTTACTTACCAGAGTGATAAGGCTCCCCATGCAGTTTGCCTGGATGGATATAGTTTCAGTTATTGAGGTATGTCCTTTCTTTGCTTAAAGCGGACCTTGCCCGCTTTTCTACCCTTTCCCTATCATGAGCGGAGGGTGATAGCCTCCGCTCAGTTTTGATGCCGGGACGTTGAACAATAGAGCTCTGCATGCACAGGCATCAAATGATGAAGCCACTCGTGCTTTTATCGGATAAACGTTCTTTTTACGCGAACAGATGTTATGAAATAAGGAATCCAAATCAAAGCTGTTATCACGTTTCTAAAAATTGGCACAAGTTCATTATAGCCAATTTCAGCGCCAGGAATTAATATGTAAAGCAAGTAGGTATTAAATGACATTGTCGTCACGATTGATATTAAAAACAAAATATAAAGCTTTGGTAGCGATTTCTTCTTTTTTAGGAAAAATGAAAGAACGGTGACTGTAAAAAGAAATTCGCCTATATAAATAACCAGGGAAAGCATGAAGAAGATTTTTGCATTTGCATTCAAATGCGAATAGTTTTCTATCGTAAATTTAAATGCATCTGTCATTGCAAAAAGATAGGAAGCAGCGGTGACCACTAATCCTATAAGAGGGAGAAAAAGAAAGCCTCCAATTTTCCTGAAGTTTTTATCTTCGCAACTGTCGCAAAACTCTCTGTCCTGAGGTATTTCGACCCCACACTTTATGCATCCCCATTCCATATATGGACCTTTGGTAAATTTTATAATTAACAATAGATTAAACGAAGTCTATTACAAACACAACTGACCGATAAATAAGTGTACTGTACAGGTAATTTTCCGCGTAAATTTGTGTTAAGGGTGAATATCCGCCGCGCAGGTATTCATTTTAAAGGCGGTTGATCGGTACCGCTTTTTGCTAATAACCGCTCCTCAAACATTTCTTCCCGGCAGTTCTCGTCCGGAAACGGATATTTAAAGCGAAGTGCTAATGCTGAACGCCATAAGGTTATCTGTTGCACTTCAGTCCAGCTTCTCGATATTCAACCTAACCGCTTTCAGCGTTCTCCTGCGGATCCAGCCGCTGCCCGCCCGGATTATCAGCCAGTAAGCCGCCATTCTGAGCCGGGTGCTTCTGTCCGGGCAATAGACGAACGTTTCTGTACTGAGTTCATGCTGGCCTGGCGCCAATTCCGTTACCTGATAGCGTAGCAACAATGTCGCGCTGCCCGGCGTCACTGACGTCTGAAAAGCGCTGACATCCGGTACTTTTTCCAGACCAAAATCTGAACGCCAGAACTGTCCTCGCAAGCCATAGCAGAGCTCAGATGCTGAGTTTTTCAAAAGGGTAAAACTGTGCAGGCCAAAGTTGCCGATGGAGTTAGCCTGCTGATTACGCAGAAATTTCTGCGGTAATTGCCGTAAAAACATCAGCCGCCGAATGACGACATCTTGCCGGACGTCAAAGTTTGCAATCAACGGCAGAATATGTTCGGGATGCGCAGTATGAATGACCGTTCGGTGTTTTTCATGAAACTGGAACTGAGGTAAAAAAGCGGGGACATCCTGCCACTGAGCAAGCGCTTTGCGGGTTACGAATCCAGGATTCAGCATTTCTCTTCCTTGTCATCCCTTGAGTGCAGCCAGAGTATCAGATGGCGTTCCGCAAGCAATTACCAGGAAAAGAGAGGGGTATCTGACAGAAATGCTCCCCCATCCGCAGCAGCAGAACCCCGGCCTTCCATCACCCGTCTCAGTGCGCCGCGATATACGGCTCCTTCACAAACTCCGCCAGCAGCCAGACCATATCGTGCAGCAACCCGGTGAGTTCTTTCGCCACGCGCGCAGGCAGTGTCCCGCCCATCACCGCCAGCGTTAACGCCACGGCATAATCCACCTGCAACGCCGTCTCCTGCCAGCAGTCCGGCACGCAGGAAACGATCTTTTCTCCTGCGATGAGCCTTTCAACCAGATGCGGGGGAAGTTCTGTATCGCAACATTCACGCAGGCGTTTAAGCAGTGCCAGCAAGCGCTCGCAAAGTATAGAAAACGTCACGGGATCGTCAGTTTCAACCAGCACGCTCACACAGGCGGCGCAGGTGTCAGCCAGTTCGAAGAGATCTGCAGAATCGCAAAGTTGAAGATCGATGAGGTGGTGAACGGCGCTTTCTTCAGAGAGCGCATAAGAAAACTCAGGGACAGTAGCCATTTAGCATCCTCTTTAGGTAAAAATGTCACGTTATGCTAACGGGTTCCTACGCCCGGTTACGGATGGGCCGCAACGCAGGCACTTTACGGCGGTGAAAAAAGGATGGAAAGGGGATAACCCTGAATTACATAAGGTTGCTTGCAGGTTTGCGAGGCGGCTTCCAGAAGGGCATTGCCGGGTGGCGGCTACGCCTTACCCGGCCTACAAAAACCACCAACCAAACCGGCCGCTACCCCTCGCTCATCATCGCCAGAAACCGCTTCACCGTCCGCGAGCGTTCAAAGCGCCGCCAGCAGAGCGCGATATCGGTGTAAAGCTCCGGCGAGCTCAGCGCGTGGTAGGTGACATTAGGCGGAGAAATGGCCGCCATGGATTTCGGCACCAGCGCAAACCCGCCGCCCGCGGAAACCATGCTCAGGGAGGATGAAAGCTGTGACGACTGCAGCGCGTGCTGCACGTCGATCCCGGCCCGCTCGCAGCAGCCGTGAACCCGGTCGTACAGGCCGGGCGCGACCTCCTGCGGGAACAGCACCACCGGCGTATCCCGAAGCTGCTCTAACGCCAGCGAATCGCACGCCGCCAGCGGATGGTCGCGATGCAGCGCCACCACCATCGGCTCCCGATCGAGGATGGTTAACTCGAACGCCTTGCTGCTCTCGCACGGCAGGCGCACGAAGGCGATATCCAGTTCACCCTCCGCCAGCATCGTCGTCAGCGACGACATATTGGCTTCCACCTGGTGAACCTGCACCGCCATGTTCTGCACCTGAAACTGGCGAATCAGCGCGAAAATTTTGGGATGAAAAGCATCGGAGCTGGTGATGCCAATCGACAGGTTACCGTTCAGCCCGCGCGCGATGCCGCGGGCTTTCTCCAGCGCGGCGTCGCTCAGCGCCAGGATCTTGCAGGCGTCCTCGTAGAAGGCTTCTCCCGCTTCGGTCAGCTCCACGCCCCGCGTCAGGCGTCTGAACAGCGGCGTGCCCACTTCCTCTTCGAGCCGTTTGATCTGCTGACTCAGAGGAGGCTGCGAAATACCCAGCGATTCGGCCGCCCTGGTGAAGTGTCGCTCGCGTGCAACCGCGACAAAATACCGCAGATAACGAAGTTCCATATCTAAAACGTCTCAAACCAGCATGGTTTCTATATTGGAACTCTCTGCTGAATCGGGTCAACATTTATTTAACCTTTCTAAATAAAGTTGAAGAGGACGAGCATGATGGTGCATTCATCTGCCTGCGACTGTGAAGCCAGCTTGTGCGAGACCCTGCGCGGGTTCTCCGCCCAGCATCCTGACAGCGTGATCTATCAGACATCGCTAATGAGCGCCCTGCTAAGCGGCGTGTATGAAGGAGAGACCACCATCGCCGATCTGCTGGCACACGGTGATTTTGGTCTGGGCACCTTCAACGAGCTGGACGGCGAAATGATTGCCTTCAGCAGCCAGGTGTACCAGCTGCGCGCCGACGGCAGCGCCCGGGCCGCGAAGCCGGAGCAGAAAACGCCGTTCGCGGTGATGACCTGGTTCCAGCCGCAGTACCGTAAAACCTTCGACGCGCCGGTCAGCCGTCAGCAGATCCACGACGTCATCGACCAGCAGATCCCCTCCGATAACCTGTTCTGCGCGCTGCGCATTGACGGCAACTTCCGCCATGCCCACACCCGCACCGTACCGCGCCAGAAGCCGCCGTACCGCGCGATGACCGACGTGCTGGACGACCAGCCGGTGTTCCGCTTTAACCAGCGCGAAGGGGTGCTGGTCGGGTTCCGCACGCCGCAGCATATGCAGGGGATCAACGTGGCGGGCTATCACGAACACTTCATCACCGACGACCGTCAGGGCGGGGGCCATCTGCTTGACTACCAGCTGGAGAGCGGCGTGCTCACCTTCGGTGAAATTCACAAGCTGATGATTGACCTGCCCGCCGACAGCGCCTTTTTACAGGCCAACCTTCACCCCAGCAATCTGGATGCGGCTATCCGTGCCGTCGAAAACTAACAGGAGAACTACCGTGAACAGTGAGAAACAGTCACGTCAGTGGGCGCACGGCGCCGATTTGGTTGTCGGCCAGCTGGAAGCGCAGGGCGTGAAGCAGGTGTTCGGGATCCCGGGGGCGAAAATCGACAAGGTCTTTGACTCTCTGCTGGACTCCTCCATTGAGATCATCCCGGTGCGCCACGAGGCGAACGCGGCGTTTATGGCGGCGGCGGTAGGGCGGTTGACCGGCAAGGCCGGGGTGGCGCTGGTCACTTCCGGGCCGGGCTGCTCGAACCTGATCACCGGCATTGCTACCGCCAACAGCGAAGGCGACCCGGTGGTGGCGCTGGGCGGGGCGGTGAAGCGGGCGGATAAAGCCAAGCTGGTGCACCAGAGCATGGACACCGTCGCCATGTTCAGCCCGGTCACCAAATACGCCGTGGAGGTGAGTGCGCCGGACGCGATTGCTGAAGTGGTATCGAATGCGTTTCGCGCCGCCGAGCACGGCAGGCCGGGGGGCGCATTCGTCAGCCTGCCGCAGGATATTGTCGACCAGCCCGCCACGGGGGCGATTTTACCCGCCAGCGGTCCCGCGCTGATGGGCCCGGCACCGGAATCCGCTATCAATGACGTGGCGAAGCTTATCGAAAAGGCCAAAAACCCGGTCATCCTGCTGGGGCTGATGGCGAGCCAGCCCGCCAACAGCGCGGCGCTGCGCACGCTGCTGGAGAAAAGCCGTATTCCGGTCACCAGCACCTATCAGGCCGCCGGGGCGGTGAATCAGGAGCACTTCACCCGCTTCGCCGGACGCGTCGGTCTGTTCAATAACCAGGCGGGCGACAGGCTGCTCCATCTGGCGGATGTGATTATCTGCATCGGCTACAGCCCGGTGGAGTACGAGCCGTCCATGTGGAACAGCGGCGACGCCACGCTGGTGCACATCGACGTGCTGCCTGCCTATGAAGAACGTAACTACGTGCCGGATCTGGAGCTGGTGGGGGACATCGCCGAAACGCTGAACCTGCTCGCTAACCGGATCGACCACAAGCTGGAGCTGAGCCAGCGGGCCTCCGAAATTCTGGTCGACCGCCAGCATCAGCGCGATCTGCTCGATCGTCGCGGCGCCTCGCTTAATCAGTTCGCCCTGCATCCGCTGCGCATCGTGCGGGCCATGCAGGACATCGTGAATAACGACGTGACCCTGACCGTCGACATGGGCAGCTTCCACATCTGGATCGCCCGCTACCTCTACAGCTTCCGGGCGCGTCAGGTGATGATCTCCAACGGCCAGCAGACCATGGGCGTCGCGCTGCCGTGGGCCATTGGCGCGTGGCTGGTCAACCCGGGCCGCAAGGTGGTGTCGGTCTCCGGTGATGGCGGCTTCCTGCAGTCGAGCATGGAACTGGAAACCGCGGTGCGCCTCAACGCTAACGTGCTGCACATCATCTGGGTGGATAACGGCTACAACATGGTTGCCATTCAGGAAGAGAAAAAATACCAGCGTCTTTCCGGCGTCGAGTTCGGCCCGGTCGATTTCAAAGTCTATGCCGACGCCTTTGGCGCGAAAGGCTTTGCCGTGGAGAGCGCCGACGCGCTTGAACCCACGCTGCGCGCGGCGATGGATGTGGATGGCCCGGCCGTGGTGGCCATTCCCGTCGACTACAGCGATAACCCGCTGCTGATGGGCCAGCTCCATCTCAGCCAGATTTTGTGACTCAACATAAGGACAGAGAAATGCAAAAAGTTGCTCTCGTAACAGGCTCAGGCCAGGGGATTGGTAAAGCAATTGCGCTTCGCCTGGTGAAGGATGGCTTTGCCGTCGCCATCGCCGACTATAACGCGGAAACGGCCAGAGCCGTGGCCGATGAAATTATCCGTAACGGCGGTAACGCCGTCGCCGTGAAGGTAGACGTTTCTGACCGCGAGCAGGTATTTGCGGCGGTGGAGAAAGCCCGCACCGCGCTGGGCGGTTTCCACGTGATCGTTAACAACGCCGGGGTTGCGCCGTCCACGCCAATCGAATCCATCACGCCGGAGATTGTCGACAAGGTCTACAACATCAACGTGAAAGGGGTGATCTGGGGCATTCAGGCCGCGATTGACGCGTTTCGTAAAGAAGGGCACGGCGGGAAAATCATCAACGCTTGTTCCCAGGCGGGCCACACCGGTAACCCGGAGCTGGCCGTCTACAGTTCCAGTAAATTCGCGGTGCGCGGCCTAACTCAGACCGCCGCGCGGGATCTTGCTCCGCTGGGGATCACCGTTAACGCCTACTGCCCGGGCATCGTGAAAACGCCGATGTGGGCGGAGATCGACCGTCAGGTCTCTGAGGCGGCGGGTAAACCGCTCGGCTACGGAACCGAGACTTTTGCCAAACGCATTACGCTTGGCCGCCTGTCCGAGCCGGAAGATGTCGCCGCCTGCGTCTCATACCTGGCAGGACCGGACTCTGACTACATGACAGGCCAGTCTCTGCTCATCGATGGTGGGATGGTGTTCAACTAAATTCTAATAAGCTCTGACATGAGTTTTCCCCTGCCCCCGTGCAGGGGCTTTTTTTTGTCTCCTCCGTCATTGTGCATTACACTGCGCGCTGCAAAACTTTAGTCATTACGATCTGACAGGCGGTAACAGCGATGAACGGTACAATCACAACGTGGTTTAAAGATAAAGGCTTTGGATTTATCAAAGATGAAAACGGCGACAACCGCTATTTTCATGTGATTAAGGTCGCGAACCCCGATCTGATTAAGAAAGATGCCGCGGTGACCTTCGAGCCTACCACCAACAACAAAGGCCTTTCCGCCTATGCGGTGAAGGTGATCCCCGAAAGCAAACATCTCTATATCGCAGGCGAGCGCGTAAAGCTCACCTCGATCAAATCCTTCGTGGTGTTCAGCGAAGAAGAGCCCGTTGATACCAAAATCGACAAAGAGAACGCGGTGCTGTCGGTGGGCCTGCTGATGAACAGCATCAAGCCAAAATCCGATAAAAAGCCGGGCGAAATGCGCACGGTGAAGAAGCTGGCGATCACCACCTTCCAGAATACGACGCTGATCTTCACCGAAGATGAGATCGACATCGATGCCACGGTGAAGCTGCTGAAGTAATTGTTTGCCGGGTGGCGGCACGCCTTACCCGGCCTACGAAAAACCATCAACGCGGCACGAAACGTAGGCCCGGTAAGCGCAGCGCCACCGGGCACCGCCGCGCGCACTTACCCCATCCTGTGCTCGCCCCGTAACATCGCCTCACGGTTAAACACCTTCTGGATCGCCCCTCGCGCCATAAAAGCCGCCCGGTCGGACATATGGGCAATCACGTCCGCGTCGTGGCTCACCAGCAGATAGGTCATCTCATGCTCGGCCTTCAGGCGATTAAGCAGGTTCAGGATTTCCGCCTGCACCGACATATCCAGCGCCGAGGTCGGCTCGTCCAGCAGCAGTAGCTGCGGGCGCAGCAGCAGCGCGCGGGCAATGGCAACGCGCTGACGCTGGCCGCCGGAAAGCTGGTGCGGATAGCGCCTGCCCGCGTCGGCGGAGAGCCCCACCTCGTGCAGCGCATTGGCCACCTTCTCCGCGACCTGCGTCTCGCCGCGAATGTTCAACGGATCCGACAGCGTGCGAGAAATCGTGTGGTTGGGATGCAGCGACGCCCACGGATCCTGAAACACCATCTGCACGTTGCGGCGAAGCTCGCCTTCAAAGCGTCGCCCTGGCGTTAACGCTTCTCCCAGTAGCGCAATACTGCCGCGCCACTCGCGCTGCAGCCCCGCCAGCACGCGCAGAATAGTCGATTTCCCGCAGCCGGATTCACCGATCAGGCTGAACGTCTCGCCTTTCTCAATGCTAAAGCTGGCGGCCGAAACCGCCGTTTTTTCCCCGAAGGCGACCTGCACCTGGTTAACCTCAACGATCGCCATCGCTGGCCTCCTTCCACGGCTGCGAACGGTCGAGCGTCGGCAGCATCTGCCCATAGGTATGGGCGTCTGGACGACAGGTCCACAGGGTGCGCGTGTACGGATGCGTCGCCTGCGGGAGCCGGCTTGCCGCCATCTCATCGACCTTTTCGCCCTGATACATCACCAGCACGCGGTCGCAGTGCTCCGCCACCAGCGGCAGATCGTGGCTGATGAGCAGCATCGCCATCTGGCGTTCTTCGCACTGCTGCACCAGCAGCTCGAGGATCTGGTTGCGCAGGCGGGCGTCCAGCGCGGAGGTCGGTTCGTCGGCAATCAGCACCTGCGGGTTGTTGATCAGCGCCATCGCAATCATCACCCGCTGGCCCATGCCTCCGGAAAGTTCGCCGGGATAGCGTGACAGCACGTTCTCGCTCAGCCCGACGGCGCGGAGGATGTCGTGAATACGCGCCGTACGCTCCGGACGCGGCAGGCGTTGATGCAGGGTCAGCGCCTCATCAAGCTGGGCGGCGACGCTTTTCACAGGGTTAAGGGCGTAGCGCGGGTCCTGCAGGACCATCGCAATCCCGTTGCCGCGCAGCGCCTGCCAGCGACGGGCGTTCAGGGTCAGCAGATCGTTGCCCAGCACGTTAAGTCGGTTGGCGCTCACGATACCGGGTTTGCGCACCAGACCCATCAGGGCGCGGGCGGACATGGACTTGCCGGAGCCGGATTCCCCAACCAGCGCCAGCCGCTCGTTGCCAAGCGTAAAGCTCAGGTTGTTGACCACGCGTGCGGCGGGGTAGTCGATATTCAGCGCATCGACGATGACGCGGTGTTCAGTCATGCTGTGGCTCCAGTACATCGCGCAGGCCATCGCCCAGCAGGTTAAACGCCAGGCTGGCAAACAGAATCGCTCCGCCCGGAATAGCGGCAATCCACCACTGGTCGAAAATGACCTGCATGCCGTCGGCAATCATCGCGCCCCATTCGGCCATGGGCGGCCGTGCGCCAAGGCCGAGGAAGCCGAGACCAGCGGCGGCCAGAATAATCCCCGCCAGATCCAGCGCCAGCCGCACAATCGCGGACGGCAGGCACAGGGGCAGAATATGGCCGACCAGCAGGCGCGGGCCGCTGATCCCCATCATCTCGGCGGCGGCCAGATAATCGCTGTGGCGCAGACGCTGAATCTCGCTCCGGGCCTGACGCGCGTAGGCCGGCCAGGTGGTTAAGGCCAGCGCCAGCGCGCCGTTGACCAGCCCCGGGCCGAGCATCGCCACAAACGCGAAGGCGAGGATCAGGCGCGGCATCGACATCACCACGTCGGTAAAGCGCATCAGGACTCGCTCCAGCCAGCCGCCGTAGTAGCCGGACAGGATCCCCACCAGCAGCCCGGCGGGCAGGGTGATAACGGTGACTAAGGCCACCAGCCCGAGCGCCGGACGGGTGCCGTAAATCAGGCGCGAGAGCAGATCGCGCCCGTAGCCGTCGGTGCCCAGCCAGTGCTGGCCGTTCGGTGCCTGCAGGCGCGCGGCGGCGTCCTGCCAGTTCGGATCAACCGGTACCAGCCAGGGCGCGAACAGGGCAATAAACACCAGCAGCGCCAGGGCAATCAGCCCGCAAACGGCGGCAGGGGAGCGGCGCAGGCGGCGTAAGAAGAGATAAAACGGCATCAGCGCACCCTGGGATCGGTCGCCCGCACAAGCAGGTCGGTAAGGTTATTGATCAGCACAAAGCAGACGCCAATCAGCAGCGTGCCGCCCATGACCGCGGTGGTGTCTCCGGCGAACAGGGCGGTGGTGAGATAGCGTCCGATGCCCGGCCACGAGAAGACGGTTTCGGTTAATACCGCACCTTCCAGCATGCTGGTATAGGCCAGGGCGATCACCGTCAGCAGGGTGCTGCGAATGTTCGGCAGCACGTGGCGCAGCAGAATGGCCATCTCCCCGGCACCCTTGGCGCGGGCAAGCAGGATGTACTCCTTGTTCATTTCGCCGAGGCAGGCGGAGCGGGTCAGGCGGGTAATGCTCGCCAGCGAGTAGTACGCCAGCAGCACCACCGGCAGCACCAGGTGGCTGATGGCGTTGCGAAACGCCTCGCGATCGCCGGAAAGCCAGGTATCTATCAGCGCAAAGCCGGTGCGCGTCTCGACGGTGAACTGCCAGATGTCGTCAAGCCTGCCGGGGCCCGCGCTCCACTGCAGCTTCGCGTAGAACAGGGCCAGCATCAGCAGGCCAAGCCAGAAAATCGGCACCGAGTTGCCGAGCAGGGTGAGCGTTCTGATGGATAAATCGAGCGGCGAACCGGCGTAGCGGGCGCACAGAACCCCGGCCGTCACGCCGAGCACGGACCCGATGATTAACGCCAGGGTCGCCAGCTCCAGCGTGGCGGGGAAGGCGTGCAGCAGATCCTGCAGCACCGGCTGTCCCGTGGCGCTGGCGGTGCCTAAATCACCGTGGGCGAGGCTCAGCAGATAGTGCCAGAACTGCACGGGCAGCGGTCGATCCAGCCCGAGCTGGTGGCGAACCTGATCGTACGTGGACTGGCTGGCGTGATCGCCGACGATCTGCAGCACGCGATCGACCGGTGAAAACGCCGAGAGCGCAAAGGTGACGAGCAGCAGCCCGAAGAGCGTGAGCAGCAGGGTCAGCAGGCCCTGAAGCACGCGGGTGGAAAGATGTGGCATGGGAAATCTCTTCATGCCGGGTGCGGCTTCGCCTTACCCGGCCTACAAAAACCGAGAACACAGGCCGGGTAAGCGCAGCGCCACCCGGCAACAAGGGCTACTTCGTGACGCGATCGTACCAGACCATATCCGCGTTCAGCCCCTGCTGATACCCCTTCACGTTATCGCGCACCACGATCTGGGTTTTGCCCTGATCGACGAAGACGTACGGCGAGCTTTGCTGCAGCTGTTCCTGCATTTTCTTGTACAGATCCAGACGTTTCGCCGGATCCGGTTCGGCAACCGCCGCCAGCGTGGCCTTGTTCAGCTCCGGGATTTTCCAGCCGTTCAGTCCGGCCACGGTGCTGGACTTCCCGTCGTTCCACGCGAAGGCGCTGGCGTTAGAGTGCGCGTCGAAGTAGTCCGGGATCCACAGACGAATCGCCGCCTGATGCTGCTTCGCGCGCACGCGGGCATAGACCTGGCTCCCGGCGGCAGGCAGCAGATCCACCTTCACGCCACCCTGCGCAAAGCTCGCCTGCATCGACTGGGCGATGGTGATAAACGGCGGCTTGTTCTCCACGTCCAGCGTGAAGTGCGCGTCCTTAATGCCCGCTTTGGCGAGAATGGCTTTCGCTTTTGCCGGGTCAAATTTAAACGGATTGTCTTCCAGCGCGCCCGGCAGCCCGACCGGCAGGAAGCTCTGGTGAACAAAATACTGGCCTTTCAGCAGGTTCTTCGTGATGCCGTCATAGTCGACCAGCCAGCGCGACGCTTCCCAGAACGCCGGGTTGTTAAGCAGCGGATTGGCGCTGTTGCCGGTGTTAAACACCAGGTAATTCTGCTCCGCAGACGGAATGCTCAGCACCTTCACGCCCGGCTTGCCGTCCAGGGCGCTAATCTGGTCTGCACCCAGATCGCGCGCCACGTCCGCATCCCCCTGCTGGATAAGCAGGCGGCGTGAAGCCGGATCGGGGACGTTTTTAATGATGATGCTTTTGAGCTTCGGCGCGCCGCCGGGGGCGGAATCGTTGGCTTCCAGCACGATGGCCTGATGCGGCTGATAGACGCGCATTTTGAACGCGCCGCTGCCCGCCGAGTGCATTTTCAGCCACGCGTTACCGAAGTCGTTATCCTTGACGTTTGCGGCGACCTCTTTTTCATCGACGATAGAGGCAATCGGCGTGGAGAGGATATTCAGCGCCACCGACGGGCTGACGTCCGCCGTCCAGTGAAGCTGGAGGGTATGATCGTCCACCTTTTTCAGCTGGCTGGCGATGTTGCTCGCGTCCCAGCCCAGCACGTTGAGGATAAAGGCCGGGGATTTGTTCAGCGTCACGGCGCGGGTATAAGAGAAGATCGCGTCTTCCGGGCGCAGCGGGTTGCCGGAGGCGAATTTCGCATCGGGTTTAAGCTTGATGGTCAGGGTTTTTGCTGCCGCGTCCGCGTCCCAGCTTTCTGCCAGAACCGGCGTGATTTTTTCCGGATTATCGCGGTCCGGCTGCACCAGACGCTGGTACAGGCTCGGCACGGTCTGGATGCTGGAGAGCTCGTTGGCTTCGGCCGGGTCGAGGCTCACGATGTCATCAAGCCCCTGGGCTACCACCAGCGTGTTGGGCGGCGTAGCGGCGTGGGCGGCGCCTGAGAGCGCAGCCAGCACCAGTAACGGCAACAGTTTTTTTGTCATAGCGATCCCTGAGAAGAATATATTGTGATTGTTTTATGCTCCGCTACGTTAGGGCGACTGTGCCATTCCACAAAGTCGAAATTCAGCTTTACTTATGCCTTCCGGGAATATCGCATGCGCTCGGGCTATTAAAACACGCTGCTTTTCGCCTGCTTTTTAACCTGCTATAACAAATGCCTTACCTTTCAGGGAGTCACCGCCGTGCCCGAAATCAATCAACATGGTCAAACCGTTAACGATATCGTTCCCGACTGGAAAGGCGCGCGCGCGTTAACCCGCACGCCGCTGTTCGGCCAGTATTGTCGCCTGGAGCCGCTGGACGCCGATCGCCACGCGGCCGATCTCTTTGAGGCCTACGCGCTGGGCGACGACAGCGACTGGACGTGGCTTGCCAGCACGCAGCCCACGAGCGTGGAAGCCACCGCGCACTGGATCATGGCGAAGGTCATGGACGATGAGCTGGTGCCGTTTGCCGTCATTGACTTACGCAACGAACGGGCGGTGGGGCTGGTGAGCTATATGGCTAACGAGCGGCTGTTGGGCTCGGTGGAAATTGGTCACGTCACCTGGTCGCGCAAAATGAAAGGTTCCCGCATCGGCACCGAAACGGTGTGGCTGCTGCTGAAAAATGCGTTTGAGCACGGCTACCGGCGCCTCGAGTGGAAGTGCGATTCCATGAACGTGGCGTCGCGCAGGGCGGCGGAGCGGCTGGGGTTTGTCTGGGAAGGACGCCTGCGCCAGAAGCTGGTGCGTAAAGGGCGCAACCGCGACAGCGATATGCTTTCTATTATTGACGGCGAATGGCCGCAAAGAGACGCGGAGCTGCGCGCCTGGCTGGCGGCAGAGAATTTTGACGAGGAAGGGCGGCAGATAAAGCGGCTTGAGGCGTTTCGGTTATAAGTTTTTTATGTAGGGTACAGCGTAAACGCGCGGTTAATCCGCGGAAATCGCGATTTCAATCAGGTTGGTTTTTCCTGACTGCAGGCCGCGCGTTACCGCTTCGGCGATATCGGCAGCCTCGGTTACCCGGCAGCAGTGGACGCCCATGGCGGTGGCCAGCGACTGAAAATCGATATGCGGGTTCACCAGGTCCATCCCGATAAAACGCCCCAGCCGCGTTGAGCTGTAGTCAGCCTGGCTCTTCATAAAGTTTTTCAGGATGTTGTACTCCCTGTTATTCATGACGATAAAGGTGACCGGCAGATTTTCGTGTGCCGCCGTCCAGAGCGCCTGCGGCGAGTAGAGGGAGGCTCCGTCTCCAACTAAACACACTACCGGCTCGCGGCCCAGCCCCAGCGAGTGACCTACTGCTGCGGGCATCCCCCAGCCCAGTCCGCCGCCGCGCATAAAGTAGTAGCGCTGGTGCTGCTGGTCAGAGATGAACCGGCGGACATGCCTGGCGGTCGCTATCGCCTCATCCACGATGGTGGTACCCGCCGGAATGGATCGGATGACTTCCCAGGCTGCGACCATCGGCGAAAGGGCCGGGCGTAGCCGCTCGACGGCCAGACGTTCTTCCTGCTGCTGCCACTCCTTCTCCCGTTCGTCGCGGGCCGTAACCAGCAGCCGCTTGTGGACCAGCCTGCTGGCGATCAGGCGCTGCTTAAGCTTCGGCAGCAGTTCGTGCAGGGACAGTTTGATATCCCCCATCACCGAAAGGCGAGTGGCATAGGTGCGGCCAAGCTCGTGCATATCCGCCGAGAGCTGGTACACCGCGCAGGTCGCCGGAATGGCCTCGCCCTCGCTGTATAAAATGGTGATCAGGCTTCTGCCGCCGATGATGAATACGGCATCGTAGGCATTGATGATGCTGGCGATTTCGCTGGCGGTGGTGGGCATATTGCCCCGCCAGAGCGCGTGCTGGGTGGGAAAAGGTAAATTCAGCGGCCAGGAGGAGCCGTAGACGTGGGCGCTGAGCGCTTCCGCCAGCTCGACAATCTCCTGCGTCGAGCCGCTGGAGTGCACCTCATCGCCCGCCACAATCATGATCCTGCCCGGCGCGATCTCGCTGAGCGCCTCCGCCAGCTCGTCCAGCGAGCCCGCCACGGTGTGGTAGTTCACTCTCGACGCCGTCTGTATCCCGGCATCGCTCAGCTCTTCCATCACGTTCATCGGCAGAGAGAGCAGCACCGGACCAGCCGGAGGGTAGCTGGCAGCGTGAAACGCGCGGCGCACCAGCACCGGGAGCTGGTCGGCGCTGGTGACCTCCTGCGCCCATTTCATGACCGGAGAGCCGATGGACACAATATCATCATACAGCAGCGGGTCGCGGACGTAGTGCCGCGTATCCTGCTGTCCAACGGTCACCACCAGCGGGGTTTTCATGATCCGCGAATTAATGAGATTCCCCATGCCGTGCCCCAGGCCGCTCGCGGTATGCAAATTGATAAAGCCCGTTTTGCCGGAGGCTTTCGCATAGCCGTCGGCAATCGCCACCACGGTGCTCTCCTGAAGCGCCAGAGTATAGTGAATATTTTCATGGCGAAGCAGGGCATCAATGAGCGGAAGTTCGGTGGTGCCGGGGTTGCCAAAAATATATTCCACGCCTTCACTCTCCAGCACTTCAAGAAGAATATCGGCACCCGTTCGCATATTGAGATCTGATAAGGACGTTAATGATTTAATCATACTGACACCTCATTCAGTATTATTTAACCCAGGCTAAAATTCTTCCTGCGTTGGACGCACAACAATTTCATTAATATCAACGTCGCCAGGCTGTTCAATAGCAAATAAAACCGCGCGGGCAATTGCGTCAGCCGGAATAGCCTGCTTATAAAACTCATGGAGAAATTTTTTGCTCTCTTCGTCAGAACTGCCGAATTGCAGCTCGCTTTCGACGGCACCGGGCGAAATAAGCGTCGTGCGGAGGGTTTTACCCGCCTCCAGACGTAAGCCTTCACTCAGCGCGCGGACGGCGAATTTTGTGGCGCTGTACACCACGCCGCCAGGTGCCAGCACCTTGATGCCCGCGACGGAGGCAACGTTAATAAAATGACCGCTGCCCTGACGCTGGAACACCGGCAACGCGGCCGCGATGCCGTACAGCACCCCTTTCAGATTGGTGTCAATCATCTTGTCCCATTCGTCGGTTTTCAGCTCGCTCAAGGGAGCGATAGCCATAAAGCCTGCGTTGTTGATTAGCACATCCACGCGCTGGTAGGCGGCAACGGCAGCGTCAATGGCGCGCTGAACCTCCTCCTGACGGGTGACATCGGCCTTCACGGCTATCGCCTTGCCGCCTTGCTGAATAATCTGATCCACCAGGGCATTAATTCTGTCCAGACGGCGCGCCACCAGCACCAGCGAAAACGCGTTATTCGCTAAATGGAGGGCAATCGCCTGACCAATACCGCTGCTGGCACCGGTAATGACAACAACCTTGTTTGCACTATTATTCATGATCTTATCTCGCTATTGAGTGATGCAAAAAATAAAAGGCAGAGAAGCATTAATAAATAATGATAAATTCATTAATGCGTTTTTTTGATATATTGTGTATCGGGAATAAAATGATGTTCGTTTAAAACTTAATGGAGTACGCAAGAGTCTGTCAATGTCGTTTTTAAATAATTACATTAATTACAGGCCTAATATTTAATTCTTATAGGTAACCGAGAACGGTATATAAATGCAATGGGGTCACGATAGCGGCCCTGCGAGCAGGGCCTGAGAATTACAATTGGCCACTGTAAAGCACCGGGCCTGTGGGGAGCCCAGTGGGCGATCCGCCCGCTGGTTCAAGGCTTATGGCTATCGTGGCGTCAGGAGGGAGCGTTGTGTTCCTGAGGGTGACGCGTGTCGGTATGTCGTTATGCAGCAGCCCCATGGAGACTGGCGCCTGCCCGCCTGGGATCAGCCAAAGCTGGAGGCTGTGTTGCGCCGCGACGGCCGTCGGCCGAAGAGGGGCAATGCTCAAGTGCTGGCGGCTGGCATCCGCGCTGACGACCCACTGTCCGTGCTGTTGGGCATCGTTGAGGACGATCAGCGGAACGAGTTCCGGTGTACGGGTGGCATACCAGGCAACGACCGACAGGGCGGCGAGGGAGGCCGCAACCATCCAGCCGACATAAGGCCGACTTTTGCGTAAAGGCTTTTTGGGCGGCAGGTCGAGGGCGATTCTTTTCCACACCGTCTCGGGTGGAGGGACGGGCACAAGATGACTATCCAGCGTGCTGAACATTTTCTGCCAGTACGCGACGCGGGCGGCCAGAGCCGGTTCACGGAGGACCCTTTTCTGGAACTGAAGCCGTGCTCCTCCCCGCAGCGTGCCGAGGGCATACTCTGCTGCCAGCATGTCGTCGCGTTTTTCTGCGTCATTCATAGCCCCACGCACTCCCGAAGATGGTCCATTGCCCGACGTATCCAGCTTTTCACCGAGCCTACAGGCTGCTGGAGCCAGTCGGCAATGTCGCTGTGAGACATTCCCTGATAGTAGGCGAGCGTAATGCTCTGGCGCTGCTCGCTGCTCAAATGTTCGAGACAATGCCTGAGCCGCTCTGCCTGCGCATCGTCGTGCCAGTTATTCTGCTCATCGCTTTCGCTCAGCAGAATATCTTCCGAATACGACTCTTCACGGGCTGCAGCCCGGGTTTGCCCGCTGCGCAGCCAGTCAATACAGCGGTTGCGAACAATATGCGTAAGCCAGGTCATCGGGGAGCTCAGTGCAGCGTTGTAGGTTTCGGCTTTACTCCAGACGGTGACAAAACAGTCGTGCAGGATCTCTTCTGCCCAGGCGCGGTCGCGCAGCATGCGCAGCGCAACGGCAAACAGGTGAGGCGATGTGAGTCGGTAAAGTTGTTCAAATGCGCGGCGATCGCCGTTAGCGACCGCCTGCATTAATTTCAACTGCTGTTCAGCCAGCGCGTTATCCATGTTTTTCCCGGAAGGCAACGTCACACTTCCGAAGTATAGACAACTACTTAGGCATCAGGACGGTATCAATCACATCGATCACGCCATTTTTCTGATGGACGTCATAGGTGCTGATGTTCGCCACGTTACCTTTACCGTCCTTGAGCTGAATATTGTGCGGGCCGTTACTCATGATCCACAGCGGTTGACCGTTAACGGTCTTCAGCTCCGCGTGACCGCCGCCCTGTTTAATTTTCTGCTCCAGCGCTTTCATATCGTAATTACCGGCGACCACGTGATAGGTCAGAATGCTGGTGAGCGTGGCTTTGTTTTCGGGTTTGACCAGGTTCTCGACCGTGCCGGCAGGCAATTTCGCAAACGCCGCATTGGTTGGGGCAAACACGGTGAAGGGCCCTTTGCTCTGGAGCGTATCCACCAGCCCGGCCGCTTTGACGGCGGCCACCAGCGTAGTGTGATCTTTCGAGTTCACGGCGTTTTCAACGATATTTTTGCTCGGGAACATCGCCGCTCCGCCCACCATCACGGTGTCTGACGTCATGGCTGCTGATGCGCCTGCACAGAAGAGTATCGCGCTGGATACGAATGCAACACTGAGTAGCTTTTTCATCATTTATCCTCGGATTAAGGAGCAAAGGCGTTGCTCACATACTCATATACGAGGGGCGGGGGGAAACTGGATGCAGGGAAATGAAAATAAATTTGTGGCGGGGAAGTGAATTCCCTCTCCCCGATGGGGAGAGGGCAAATGACTTAGCGTCTCACCGGTGCCCCGTTCGCCACATAATACGCCGCCGTGCTCTTCGCCAGCGGCTCGCGACCGCGAATGGCGTCGGCAATCTTCTCACCAATCATAATGGTGGTGGCGTTCAGGTTGCCGGTGATGATCTGCGGCATAATCGACGCATCCACCACGCGCAGCCCTTCCAGCCCGTGAACGCGGCCTTCGCCGTCGACCACCGCCATCTCGTCATAGCCCATCTTGCAGGTGCCGCACGGGTGGAAGGCGGTTTCCGCGTGGTTGCGCACGAACTCGTCCAGCTGCTCGTCGGTCTGGCAGTCAATACCCGGACTGATTTCGCGGCCGCGGTACTTGTCCAGCGCGGGCTGGTGCATGATCTCGCGGGTGATGCGGATCGCGTCGCGAAACTCCTGCCAGTCCTGCTCGTGGGACATATAGTTGAACAGGATCGCCGGATGCTGGTGCGGATCGCGCGACTGGATGCGCACGTGTCCGCGGCTCGGGGAGCGCATGGAGCCGACGTGGCACTGGAAGCCGTGTTCTTTCACCGCGTTCGAGCCGTTGTAGTTAATTGCCACCGGCAGGAAGTGGTACTGAATGTTTGGCCACTCAAACTCTTCACGGCTGCGGATAAACCCGCCCGCTTCGAAGTGGTTGCTCGCGCCCACGCCGGTGCCGCCAAACAGCCACTCGGCACCAATTTTCGGCTGGTTCCACCACTGCAGGGCAGGGTAGAGGGAGACCGGCTCTTTGCATTCGTACTGGAGGTACATCTCCAGGTGATCCTGCAGGTTTTCGCCCACGCCGGGCAGATCGTGTACCAGCGGGATATCGAACTGCTTCAGCAGGTCAGCGTTGCCCACGCCGGAGCGCTGGAGGATCTGCGGGGAGGCAATCGCCCCGGCGCTCAGCAGCACTTCTTTTTTTGCCGTCGCTTTGGATGGGATGGTGCTTTCACCCTCCAGCCACTCGACGCCCACCGCGCGTTTGCCCTCAAAGAGGATGCGATCGGTCATGGCGTGGGTGCGGATGGTCAGGTTCGGACGCGGTTTCGCCTGATCCAGATAGCCGCGCGCGGTGCTGGCGCGTCGGCCCTGCGGGGTGACCGTGCGGTCCATCGGGCCGAAGCCCTCCTGCTGATAGCCGTTAAGATCGTCGGTGCGCGGATAGCCCGCCTGTACGCCCGCCTCCACCATCGCCTCGAACAGCGGGTTCACGCCCGGTTTCGAGGTGGTAACGCTCACCGGGCCGTCGCCGCCGTGGTAGTCGTTCGGCCCCACGTCGCGCGTCTCTGCCTTGCGGTAGTAGGGCAGGCAGTTGAGGTAGCTCCAGTGCTCCAGGCCCGGCTCTTTCGCCCAGTGGTCGAGGTCCATCGCGTTACCGCGGATGTAGCACATACCGTTGATCAATGACGAGCCGCCCAGCCCTTTGCCGCGTCCGCACTCCATGCGGCGGTTGTTCATGAAGGGTTCTGGCTCGGTTTCGTACGCCCAGTTGTAGCGCTTGCCCTGCAGCGGGAACGCCAGCGCGGCGGGCATCTGGGTGCGGAAGTCAAATCGGTAATCCGGTCCGCCCGCCTCAAGCAGCAGGACGGTGGTGTTCGGATCTTCAGTCAGTCGTGTCGCCAGCACGTTGCCGGCAGAGCCGGCCCCGATAATGATGTAGTCAAATTGCAAATAAACCTCCCGGTTAAAATATGGACTGGAATTTACCCATCTCAACCTGGATGGACTTCACCTGGGTGTAGCTCTGCAGCGTCATCACGCCGTTCTCGCGGCCAATGCCGGAGTGCTTGTAGCCGCCGACCGGCATCTCTGCGGCGGATTCACCCCAGGTGTTGATCCAGCAGATGCCCGCTTCGAGCTGATGAATGGCGCCGTGGGCGCGGTTCAGGTCGGTCGTGACGATGCCTGCCGCCAGCCCGTAGTCGGTGTCGTTGGCGCGGCGAATCGCTTCCTCAATGGACTCATAGGTGAGGATGGACATCACCGGGCCGAAGATCTCTTCGCGCACGATGGTCATCTCGTCGGTGCAGTCGGTGAACACGGTTGGGGCCACCCACGCGCCGTTATCGAAGCCTTCGCCCTTCAGCACGCCGCCGCCGCACAGCACGCGCGCGCCTTCCTCTTTGCCTTTGGCGATGTAGCGCATCACGCTGTCGCGGTGCGGGAAGCTGACCATCGGGCCAAAGTTGGTAGCTTCATCGAACAGATCGCCCGCGCGGATGCGGCCCACGCGTTCAGTGATTTTCTGCTCAAACGCGGCTTTGAACTTAGCCGGAACAAACACGCGGGTGCCGTTGGTGCAGACCTGGCCGGAGCTGAAGAAGTTGGCCATCATGGCGATGTCCGCCGCGAGATCCAGATCCGCATCGTCGAAAATAATCAGCGGCGATTTGCCGCCCAGCTCCATCGTCACCTCTTTCAGGGACGAGGCCGCGGCGTTCGCCATCACTTTTTTGCCGCTGGCGACGCCGCCGGTAAAGGAGACTTTGGCGATGCCCGGATGCTCGGTCAGGTACTGGCCGGTCTCCGCGCCCACGCCCGGCAGGACGTTAAACACGCCGTCCGGCAGGCCCGCTTCGGTGTAGATCTCGGCAAGCTTCAGGGCGGTAAGCGGCGTCACTTCGCTCGGCTTGAAGATCATCGCGTTACCTGCCGCCAGCGCCGGGGCGGATTTCCACAGGGCGATCTGGATCGGGTAGTTCCACGCGCCGATGCCCGCCACCACGCCCAGCGGTTCGCGGCGGGTATAGACGAATGAGGTCTCACGCAAGGGGATCTGGCTGCCTTCCAGCGCCGGGATCAGCCCTGCGTAGTACTCCAGCACGTCCGCGCCGGTGACGACGTCGACGGTGGAAGTTTCGGAATACGCTTTACCGGTGTCGAGGGTTTCCAGCTTTGCCAGCTCGTCGTTGCGCTCGCGCAGGATGTCGACGGCGCGACGCAGAACGCGGGAGCGCTCCATGGCGGTCATCGCCGCCCAGATTTTTTGCCCGCGTTTTGCGCTTTCCACGGCGCGGTCGACGTCTTCACGCCCGGCGGCCTGTACGGTCGCCAGAACGTCACCGTTGGCCGGGTTGATGGTCTCGAAGGTGCGACCGCTGGTGGCCGATGTATAACCACCATTGATATAAAGCTGCTGTTCTGCCATTCGGGACATAAATTCTCCTCGGTTAGTCGGTCGGTAAATGCTGGCTGATAAAGTGGCTGGTGAGCGACTGCGCCAGGGTCTTATCCAGCGGCTTGCCGCTCAGCGCGGCGCGCAGCCACAGCCCGTCGATCAGCGCCGCCAGCCCGTAGCCCGCCTCCTGGGCCTGCTCGCGCGGAAGCTCGCGGCGGAACTCGTACACCAGGTTCGACAGCAGGCGGCGGCTACTCACCTGCTGCAGGCGGTAGAGCATGGGCTGATGCATGCTGCTTGCCCAGAAGGCCAGCCAGGCCTTCATCGCCGCGCTGCTCACCTGGGTTTCATCAAAGTTACCGCCGACAATCGCCTGCAGACGCTGCTCCGCGCTGCCGTTCGGCAGGGCGTGCAGGCGGCTTAATACCGCATCGCGCAGCTGGCCGGTGATGTCGCGCATGGTCGCTTCCAGCAGGCCGTTTTTGTCTTTGAAATAGTGACTGATGATCCCCGTGGAAACGCCCGCCCGACGGGCGATCTGCGCGATCGTCGCGTCATGCATTCCCACTTCATTTATTGCTTCCAGCGTGGCGTCGATAAGCTGCCTGCGCCGGATCGGCTGCATCCCCACTTTGGGCATTATTGCCACTCCATTCATCAGCGTTGGTTAACCATTAAAGCGGTTTTTGATTGGACGTTCAATATAAAATGTGTCTTAATTGTTGCGGATTTGGATTTTAATAGTTACAAAAACAGTGAGGATACTGGATGACAGACCTTTCACAGGACAGAGAAAAAGACAAAATCAACCCGGTCGTTTTTTATACGTCCGCCGGGCTGATTTTGTTGTTTTCCCTGACAACGATCTTCTTTCGCGATTTTTCTGCCGAGTGGATTGGGCGCACCCTGAACTGGGTGTCGAAGACCTTCGGCTGGTACTACCTGCTGGCGGCGACGCTCTATATCGTCTTTGTGGTCTGCATTGCCTGCTCGCGCTTCGGCTCCGTGAAGCTCGGGCCAGAGCAGTCCAAGCCAGAATTCAGCCTGCTGAGCTGGGCCGCGATGCTGTTTGCCGCGGGCATCGGCATTGATCTGATGTTCTTCTCCGTGGCGGAACCGGTCACGCAGTATATGCAGCCGCCGGAAGGGGCAGGGCAGACGATGGAGGCCGCGCGCCAGGCGATGGTCTGGACGCTGTTCCACTACGGCCTGACCGGCTGGTCAATGTACGCCCTGATGGGCATGGCGCTGGGATACTTTAGCTATCGTTATAATTTGCCCCTCACCATTCGCTCCGCGCTGTACCCGATTTTCGGTAAAAAGATTAACGGCCCGATTGGCCACAGCGTCGATATCGCGGCGGTGATCGGCACCATCTTCGGTATTGCGACCACGCTCGGGATTGGCGTGGTGCAGCTCAACTACGGGCTGAGCGTGCTGTTTGATATTCCGGATTCGATGGCGGCGAAAGCGGCGCTGATTGCGCTCTCCGTCATTATTGCCACCATTTCGGTGACGTCGGGCGTCGATAAAGGCATCCGCGTGCTCTCCGAACTGAACGTGGCGCTGGCGCTGGGCCTCATCCTGTTCGTGCTGTTTATGGGCGACACCTCGTTCCTGCTCAATGCCTTGGTGCTGAACGTGGGCGACTACGTGAACCGCTTTATGGGCATGACGCTGAACAGCTTCGCCTTTGACCGTCCGGTGGAGTGGATGAACAGCTGGACGCTGTTCTTCTGGGCGTGGTGGGTCGCATGGTCGCCGTTTGTCGGCCTGTTCCTGGCGCGTATTTCGCGCGGGCGCACCATCCGCCAGTTTGTGATGGGCACGCTGATTATCCCGTTCACCTTTACCCTGCTGTGGCTGTCGGTGTTCGGCAACAGCGCGCTGCACGAGATTATCCACGGCAACGCGACCTTTGCACAGGAAGCGATGGCGCACCCGGAGCGCGGCTTCTACAGCCTGCTGGCGCAGTACCCGGCGTTCACCTTTAGCGCCTCCGTAGCGACCATTACCGGCCTGCTGTTTTACGTCACCTCAGCGGATTCCGGCGCGCTGGTGCTGGGTAACTTCACCTCGAAGCTGAAGGACATCAACAGCGATGCCCCGAACTGGCTGCGCATCTTCTGGTCGGTCGCCATCGGCCTGCTGACGCTCGGCATGCTGATGACCAACGGTATCTCGGCGCTACAGAACACCACGGTGATCATGGGGCTGCCGTTCAGCTTCGTCATCTTCTTTGTGATGGCCGGGCTGTATAAATCGCTCAAGGTGGAAGATTACCGCCGTGTCAGCGCCAGCCGCGACACCGCACCGCGTCCGATGGGGGCCCAGGACAGGCTGAGCTGGAAGAAACGCCTGTCGCGCCTGATGAACTACCCGGGCACGCGCTACACCAAACAGATGATGGAGACGGTCTGCTTCCCGGCAATGGAAGAGGTGGCGCAGGAGCTGAAGCTGCGCGGCGCCTACGTGGAGCTGAAAAACCTGCCGCCGGAGGAGGGCGAGACCCTGGGGCACCTGGACCTGCTGGTGCACATGGGCGACGAGCAGAACTTTGTCTACCAGATCTGGCCGCAGCAGTACTCGGTCCCCGGCTTTACCTACCGGGCGCGCAGCGGGAAGTCGACCTACTACCGGCTGGAGACCTTCCTGCTGGAAGGAAGTCAGGGGAATGATTTGATGGACTACAGCAAGGAGCAGGTGATTACGGATATTCTGGACCAGTATGAACGGCACCTGAACTTTATCCATCTGCACAGGGAAGCGCCGGGGAATAGCGTGATGTTCCCGGATACGTAAGTTACTTTTTACAAACGCGCAATATAAGGCAAGTGTCTATCGGCACTTGCCTTTTTTATCTCTTGAGTTTGCTGGCAGAACTCATCACGGGAAGGGAAGAAGGAATGTGCCGGAATAATGTTAATTTTCATCAAAAAAAATTGATCTGAGTGTGATTTCTCATGATGTAATTGATTTTTAATAGGTTTTTTTATTATTCACACGAGAGGGTGTTAGAGTTTTGTAAAGAAAATTCAGGTTTTGTATTGGGCGTTTTACTAAAACTCAAAGTTTTGTCATGAATAATCTTAAATTAACCCTATTAAGAAAAGGTTTAATTCCTTTTCTTTACTCTACTAACTTATTGATTTGACTTAATGATTGTTTATTGTTTGGTTTTTTGTTCTGTTTTGTTAATTATAATGGATGAATATGCTTGTGTAATAATTTCGTTAAAAATTAGTGTTGGCTTTATACATTTTTTTATCAAAAGGGTTTTTATACTTAATAATGTTAAGTTAGTGGTTGAATATTTCTAATAGAGTCGAAGTTGTGATTTTTTATCTTGATAAATCTGTCTCATTGTCACATTTTCTTCATTCAAATACCATCTTCTACAAATCAGGCGAACACTGATTACCCAGTGCGGAGGAGGAGATGTCAAAGAAATGAGAACGATAAGCCCCTAAGGAGTGGTTGTGCCTTTTGTCTCTGACGAACTTCTGTATGGATACACCATTTTCCAGCATCTGGAATACAGGCCAACAACGCGCACGCTAATTAATATCAAAAATGGCCGAATCAAAAGATTTGGTACAACGAAAGCCAGATTGTTTGAGTATTTATTGTCAGGAATGGATGAAGGAATTGTCTACGATAATGACATCATCGTACATGTTTTTGAAGATCATGGGTTGCGGTGCTCCAGATCTTATCTACTGTCCATGATTAAAAAAATTCAAAATGCGTTTAATACCGTCGGCTTTGAGCGGTATCCCTTTGCAAGGGTTGATGGAAAAGCTTATGTAATCGATAGGTCTTGCTTAGAGCGCATATATGTTGTCAAAACTTCATCTTAATCATGTTATGTGAATTAAAAAAAGGAATGAACGTTGACGACGCTACTGGTGTTCACTCGGAATTTTGCAATGAGGCAGGCCATTCAGGGCTTATCCTCAGCGGACAAAGCGGTATTCTTTTTTGATAACCGCCTTGAGTTTATCGTCTGTGCAACGATCCTGGATAAGCCTTGCATTTTGATTGATGCAATTGATGAAACAACAGATAACATAAGGTGGTTGTATTCTCGGCTCGCGGCCAGAGGATTATCGCGACGAACCTATTTTATTTCACCAGAAGAAAACACAGGCAATAGCTATTTAAAACTCTTCTGGCTGGTTACGACGATCAAAGAGTTGAAGGCGCTTTGCGATCGCGCAGCGAAACTCCCCGCAACGGAAAAACCCTGGGAAGTAGCCGATGTTATTTACGACAGGTTATCGGTAAAGTTATCGCCAGAACATCTGGACTTTCTGATGACGCTATACGATGCGTCGACCGGGAAATATCGTTGCAATGACCGCGATGACATTAATAAAAACTACTATTTAAGAAAGCGACTTGCATTAGGAAGCAGTTCAGAGATGAAACAGCTCATCGTTATTTTATCCACTCAGGCTTATCACCATCCTTGTCTAAAATCAGCCTGACTGGGCAATAAATAATACATTAACTGGTTTAGCGGACTTATTCCGCTGTTCCTGCATTGACATGACGTCAATGCAGATAATGTTCAATCCTAAGGATAAAGCTATGCAAACTAAAGTTACCCGTGTAATTCGTAATGTACTGACGGCCGCTGCCGTGAGTGGAATCACCTTTGCCGCTCAGGCGGCCGATGGAAAAATTAATTTCACCGGCACAATCCTTGATTCGGCCTGTACGATTGAATCCAGTACGGCGAATCAGACCGTTAACCTTGGGAAAATCCCTAAAAGCTCGTTCAGCGCGGCCGGATCTGTTGCTGCTGCAACCCGCTTCAGCATAATGTTGAACAATTGCCCCGCGGCCGTTACCTCTGCATCTATTAAGTTTGATGGTACTGCGGACAGCTCTGACACCAGTATTCTTGCGCTGAACAGCGATCAAACGGCGAAAGGTGTAGGCGTTGCGTTTTATGAAGAGGATGGCATTACCGCGATCCCTCTGGCAACCCAGTCGAAGAGCATCACCCTTGACACCAGCGCAGGCGAAGATGCCGCAAACAGCAATAAGATGACCTTCGTGGCCAAATATAAGGCAACGCAGGCTGCCGTGGTGGCGGGTACGGCAAACGCGACGTCAGATTTTACCATTACCTATCAGTAATATCCCGGGCGTACCTAAGGTGCGCCCCGTTGTCTCTTGCTGAAATATTGGGAACGTATGATGAGTCAACTTATTCGAACGATTGCGTTATCAGGCGTTTGCCTGCTCTCTCTACCGGTTCAGGCCAGCATAACCGTCGGGGGGACACGCTTAATTTATAATGGAAATGAAAGCGAAGCCTCACTCCCGGTGAGTAACAGTCGGGATGCCGTTCCCTATTTAATTCAGTCATGGGTTGAGTTAGGTGAAAACTCGAAGGAGAAGGTTCCTTTTATCGTTACGCCGCCCCTGTTCCGCCTAGACGGAGGCCATGAAAATACGCTGCGGATCATTTATACCGGTGAAAAAACACTGCCTGATAATCGCGAATCTATCTTTTGGCTAAACGTTAAGTCTATTCCCTCAATGACCCGGTCAGATGAAAATCGGCTGCTTATTGCCGTTAAGACGCGTATGAAAATTTTCTATCGCCCTGCGGCGCTGGCGTCTGAAAAATCCGGTGAAGCATGGACGAAATTAAAGTTTGAGACGCGCGGTGAACACCTGGTGATTAATAACCCAACGCCGTTCTACGTTTCTCTTTATTCATTAACGATTGGCAATAAAACGATTGCGCAGCCGCCGATGATTTCACCCTTTAGTTCCGCAACGGTGGCCGGCAGTGGAACGCAGGTGGCCTGGAAAGCCATAAATGATTTTGGTGGCGTAACGACAGAAAAGCGCCAGATGCTGAAATAAAAAATATTAACAATACGCTATGTCACTCGCGCAGGTAAGCAAAGTGAATACTGTTCCTTTTTCTCGATATGGTTTTTTCTCTGGCTCGTGGCCTAACCGCGTAAGTCGACTCTCGACGATAGCGCTTTTTATTTCGGGCGTTTTTCCCGCAGCTGCGGGCGAACTCTATTTTATGGCCGATGCGCTTGAAAAAACACACTCGACTTCTCAGGGCATCGATCTGGGCCGCTTCGAGCGGGGAGAACAGTTACCCGGCACCTACAGGGTGGAAATATGGCTTAATGAAAATTATATCCGAACGGAAAATATCTCTTTTGTATCTGTTAACGGCGTCGGGCTGGCGCCGGAGCTTAACCGGAGCGTGCTGGAATCAGTTGGTGTCAGGGTCAAGGCATTTCCTGAATTATCCATGCTGCCTGCCGAGGCAATAATTACCGATCCCGGCGCATTTATACCGGATGCCTCCACCCGGCTGGATTTTGACAGGCAGAGACTGGATATCTCTATCCCTCAATCGGCGCTTAACGCGCGGGCACGCGGCACCGTTGATCCGTCGCGCTGGAACCAGGGCATTTCTGCACTGCTGGTAAATTACAGCATCAACGGCTCGCGCAGCTGGAGCCGGGACGGTGAGGCGCAGGATCAGCTTTACACCAATCTGCAAAGCGGTATTAATGCGGGACCGTGGCGCCTGCGTAACTACAGCACCGTGACGAAGAACAACGGAAAGCAGTCGTTTTCGTCGTTGAATACGACCCTGAGCCGCGACGTCCAGTTTTTGAGAGGGCAGTTTCAGGTGGGGGAAACCAGCACCCCCGGCGACGTGTTTGACAGCGTGATGTTTCGCGGCGCCCAAATTTTTTCCGATGACACCATGTTGCCGGAAAGCATGCGCGGCTTCGCCCCCATCATTCGGGGGATCGCCCGCACCAACGCCACGGTTACCGTGAAGCAAAACGGCTACACGGTTTATCAAACCTACGTGGCGCCTGGCAGCTTTATCATTCGCGATCTTTATCCTACGTCAGCGAGCGGCGATCTGGATATTGTCGTCACCGAAGCTGACGGCAGCGTCCAGCATTTCGTGCAACCTTTCTCCGCGGTTCCCGTCATGCTGCGGGAAGGCCGCGTGAAGTATGCGCTGAGCACAGGCGAGTTTCGAACGACGAAGCATGGGGCACATACGCCCACATTTGGCCTGGGCACGTTGGCTTATGGCCTCTCCAATAATCTCACGCTGTACGGTGGCGTCCTGGGGGCAAGTAACTATGCGTCCGGCGTGCTTGGTTCCGGCCTCAGCTTTGGCGATATAGGCTCACTATCGGCGGACGTTACCCTTGCCGAAAGCCAGCTCGTTGAGGAGAAAAATCGCCGCAGCCGGGGACAGTCCTATCGGGTGCAGTATTCAAAAACGGTGGCCACGACCGATACCACCGTGACGCTCGCAAGCTATCGCTACTCCACGGAAGGCTTTTATACCTTCCAGGAGGTGAATGAATTCAGCAGCCAGCGCTACAACAAGCGAAGCCGACTGCAACTCAACCTCAGCCAGTCGCTGCAAAGCTGGGGAAATTTTTATATTTCGGCATACCAGCAGGACTACTGGGGCAGACAGGGCTATGAGCGCAACGTCAGCACCGGCTTTAACACCAGTATTCGCGATATCAATTACTCGCTCGGCTACACCTACAGCGAAACGCCGGGCAAAGACCGTAGGGACCAGATTGTAGCCTTTAACTTACAGGTGCCGCTGAGCAAATGGCTGCCGCAAAGCTGGGCCAGCTATAGCGTGAATATGCAAAAGAACGGTCCTGAGACGCACCTGGTGGGTCTGAGCGGCACCGCACTCTCTGATAATAACCTGAGCTACCTTGTCCAGCAGGGCTATACGTCGTCTGGCGGAGAATCGAGAAGTTCCTTAAGCGGAACCTATAAAGGCGGCTACGGTACCGTAAGCGCAGGCTACAACTACAGCCGACAGAACAGTCAGCTGAACTTCGGTCTGCAGGGGGGGGTTGTCGGCCACGAGCATGGCGTGACGTTCTCTCAGCCGCTGGGGGATACCATTGTGCTGCTAGAAGCGCAGGGCGCATCAGGCGTGAGCGTGCGCAATAACCCTGGCGTTAAAACGGACTGGCGCGGATATGCGGTAGTGCCCTATGCCAGCGCTTATCAGGAAAACCGGATTGCGATAGACATCGGTTCGCTGGGGACGGACGTGGATATGGACGAATCCGTAGTCAACGTCGTACCTACGCGCGGTGCCGTGGTGCGCGCGACGTTCAAAGCGAGAACAGGGTTCCGTGCTCTGATAACGTTGCTGTATCAGAACTCGCCGGTGCCCTTTGGGGCCATGGTAAAGCTTAACGGAAGCGATGCGATGAGCATTGTCGGGAGCGACGGAGAGGTCTATATGAGCGGCCTGAACGACGGTGACAGCATAACGGTACAGTGGGGAGCGAAAACCTGTCGCGCCAAAATAAACTTGAACGCCTTACCGGGTAAAATTCAGCGTACCGCTGCGACGTGTCGTTAAATTTCTCATTGCGTTAATACGTATTATTACTTTTACGAGAGAAGGCCTACGCCTTGCCTGAAATGAAGGAACATATCATGTCCACCGTATTTAAAATCGCGACGGCAGCCGTGGGATGCGCTGTCTCTCTGAATGCCTTTGCGCTGTGTTCTGCAAACGACGTAGCGGTCAACTTCGATCACAATATTGTCGTTCAGCGGGATGCGCCGGTTGGAACGGTATTAGCAACGATAATTACCAGTAACCCCATAAAATGTGACCCTGAGGGTCAGCAAATCGGATACGATGGCTCGTGGTTTATTCAGCTCTCCGGGGCGAATACGGATTACGGCGCCTCGCCGCTGGCAAACGTGCGGGCGACAGAGGTTCCTGGCATTGGCATCCGGTGGAAGAACTTTTCCAGCACCACGCAAAGTAGCGAATTTGTCACCAGAATGGACCTCAATAACCCGAACTGGAGGCGAGGGATCCTCCAGGATGGTGTATCAACGTTCACGGATACTTTTGAGCTGATCAAAACCAGCACTACCCCGGAGACGGGCTCAATACCCGCTCTGGCGATAAATATGGAATACAGTACTCCGAGAAGTAATAACATTATGCGCCTGCCGCTTTTTAAATATATATTTTCGCCGATGAATATAAGCACTGCATCCTGTCAGATTGAAGATAAAAATTTGAATATTAATATGGGAATTGCGCTATTACCGAAGTTTAACGGCGTCGGCAGCACCCAGAATCAGGTGACATTTTCCATACCGCTTATCTGTAGTGCACAGACCGCAGTGAATGTGACGTTGGATAATGTCAGCCCGCTTGCCGATCCTGTTAACGGAGTATTGGGGTTAAACAGCAGTTCGACGGCTACAGGTTTGGGCATTCAGCTAAAATATAACGATTCGCCCGTGCAGTTCGGCAAGCTTATTAAATACGGCACGACGACCTCGGCAGGAGAAATCGTCAATATTCCCTTTAAGGCCGCTTATTATATGACCTCTGCGAATGCTCGATCAGGCTCGGTGAGCGCCACGGCGTCGTTTACTATGACCTATCGTTAACGCATTATTTGAAATACCCTCGCATCCGGCCTGTTCTGCGCGGTTTCCACCGAATGCCTGAAAGATAACAGCCGAATCAAACAGAATGGGTTATGGGGATCATTTTTTCAGGCATGTTTGGTGTCGGGTTGAGCCTCTGCATTCCCGTCGGCAGGAGAGCCTTACAGCAGGGTGATCGCCTGTTCGCCGTGCTGTCGCCAGTGAAGGGTGAAGGCGGTGGCTTTGGCGTATCCTGCGCGTTGAAGGGTTAATGCCAGGGTAAGCGTTTTATCGTCGAGCTGTGTGACGCGAGTGCTGTCAAACCCCATCCAGGACTGTACCTTCGGAAAGAGGGCTTTGAACAGGCTCTCTTTGGCGCTAAACGCCAGCGTCAGGGCGAGGGGGAACGGAAAACCTGAGCAGGAAAGGACGAGCTCTTCCTGGGCATCAATGACGCCGTCTTTTATTTCCTGAGCTTCATTCTCGGAGAGGATCGTTTCGCAATCGATGCCGATAATCGCCGGATGGTCGCATGTTACAACCGCCATCGCCTGCGTGCCGCTGTGGGTGATGCTCCCTGAAACGCCTTCCGGCCAGAGCGGTTCACCGCTGGGGCCGATGCCGGGCACGGTGTGGTCAGGTAAGGCATGCGCGGCGGCGATGCGGCCTGCCAGATGCTCGGCTTTGCGTTTGCGCCCGGCGTTTGCAAGCTCAGCGTGGTGGGGGAGCCAGAGGAGATCGGCGTCGGTGAAGGTGGTTGGGTCGAAGGTGACGTGGTGTACGGTATGGCCGGCGAGAATGAACGTGCGGTGGGTGGTGTGCATGGTTTCCCCTCTATCAATAAATAGTGCGGCCTGATGCCCTCACCCAGCCCTCTCCCACGGGGAGAGGGCGGCGTTGTTGCCTTTATCAGAATCGCGTATTCACGCTCATATACCACGTGCGGCCTGGCTCATTATAGGTATAAGCCCCCGCGCCGTACATATACGCGCCGGTGGTGGCGTTCCCGGTCGTCTGGGCATTACCCGCACGCCACTGGCGCTTGTCGAAGACGTTATCCACGCCGCCGGTCAGGCTGACGTTTTTGGTCATGTCCCAGGTCGCGCTCAGACCAACGATGCTGTACGGGCTGACCTCGTCTTTTTCAGACCCGGTCACAGGCTGACCTTTGTAGTTGTACTTCTTCGGCTGCTGCTTGCCGTACCAGGTAAAGGTCGACTGGAGCGACACGTCCTGATGAACCTGCCAGCTCAGTGTCGAGTTCAGCGTGTACTCCGGAATGATCGACAGACGGTCGCCGGTCTCCTTGTTCTTGCTCTGCAGCATGTAGGTGATGTTGTTGGTCCAGTTAATGGTGTCGCTGACCGGCACGTTCAGGGAGCCTTCCAGCCCTTCAACCACCGCTTTCGGCACGTTTTCCCACTGGTAGATATCCGTCTGCACTTTACCAGATGAGGTGTGGCCGATCGGCGCGTAGCCCGCTTCGATCTTGTTGCGGTAGTCGTTGCGGAACCAGGTCACGCCCGCCAGCCAGCCGTCGCGCTTCCACTCCAGACCAATCTCTTTGTTGATGCTGGTTTCGGCCTTAAGATCGTCGTTACCCATCATGTAGCAGCCTACGCCGTCGGAGCTGGCGTAGCAGCCCTGACCTTTGCTGTAGAGCAGGTAGTTCGGGTTGGTCTGATACAGGCTTGGCGCTTTATAGGCGCGGGCGATACCCATCTTCAGCGTGAAGTCATCCCCCAGACCCTGCGACAGGTTCAGGGACGGGCTCCAGTTGTTGCCGACGATGGTGTGGTGGTCGAAGCGCAGGGCAGGGGTCAGCATGGTGCTGTCGGTCAGCTCCATGTTGTTCTCAGCGAACAGGGAGAAGATTTCCGCTGAGGTGTACGGGCTGCGATCGTTACTCATGCCCGGAATGGTGCCGCCCTGCAGGGTTTGCGTGAAGGAGGTGGAATCTTTCATGCGCTGCTGGTTCCACTCGGTACCCAGCGTCAGGTTCTGGTTAACGAGGAAATCAATCGGCAGGTTGATTTCGCTGTGCAGCATCACGTCGGCCAGATCGGTGTCGGTGAATTTATTGCTGTTGAACAAGCCTTCCGTACCGCCCGCCAGCCCTTCACCCAGACGGGAGTTGCGGGTGTGCTCGTACTGCGCCCAGTTGCTGGTGGTAATGCCGTTATCCCAGCCGCCGTTCCAGGTCACCGCGAAGTTCTGGCGATAGATACGGTTGGTCTCTTTGCCGTAGTTCTTTTTCACCAGGCCGCTGGAGCTGTTGTCGTTGTTGGTGTTCTGGGTATCACCGGCGTAGAGGTTATTCTGACGGCTGTAGCCCGCCTCAAATTCCAGAGACTGCATCGGCGCAAAGTCCCAGCGCACCACGCCGTTGATGTCTTTATTTTCTACACCCTCGCGGCCAGCAGGCAGCGTGTCGGCGTAGGCACCGGTACGGTCAGACTGGTGACCCTGGTTGATGTCCCACGCGTCGGCCTGGGTTTTGTCCAGGTTACCGAACATGCGGAAGCTGAAGTCGCCGCCCAGCGGGCCGCTCAGGCTGAAGTTGGTGCGTTTGGTGGAACCTTCATCCTTGTGTTCTGGCGCATTCAGGTAGGTGTTCCAGGAGCCGTGCCACTGGTCGTCGAATTTTTTGGTGATGATGTTCACCACGCCGCCTGCCGCGCCGTTGCCGTAGCGCGCGGCGGCCGGACCGCGGATCACTTCGATGCGCTCGATCATCTCCGGCGGCACCCAGCCGGTATCGCCGCGGGTGTCACGCTCGCCGCGCCAGCCCAGACGGATGGAGTTACGGCTGGTCACCGGCTTGCCGTCGATCAGGATCAGGGTGTTTTCTGGCCCCATGCCGCGGATATCAATCTGACGGTTATTCCCGCGCTGGCCGCTGGTGGAGTTACCGGTCAGGTTAACGCCCGGCATGGTGCGGATGATTTCCGCCACGTCGCGCGCGGGCGGGTTTTTCCGGATCTCATCGGCGGTGATGGTCGATACCCCCGGCGCCTGCAGATTCTGCTCGGCGGCGGTGATCACCATCGTATCTTCGTGCTGCGCAGAGGCGGTGTTGTCGTCTGCCAGAGCAGGCAGCGCGACGCCATAAATCCCTAAATTGACCAGCAAGGCCAGAGAGTGAATCTTCTTATTCATTGTACGTCCTGCTTTTGTGGTTGTTTTATGAGCGCTTCCCACAGCGCGGGCACTACGCTATTGCAAATGCAAATAGTTATCAATAATATTATCAATAAAATTTGCTCTGAAACAAAAAAGACTGTTAAACATGAGGTTATAAGGGTGACGGCGTTAACAACGGGAAGTGAAGCGTGGTGGCAGTCGAAAAACGGGCCTGAATGGACGCCGGAAAAGGGAAACTATCGCGTCACGTTCTGGTGGCGTGACCCGGCAGGAACGCAAAGAACGTCACCGATCAAACGCGTCTGGCTCTACGTCACCGGCGTGACCGATCACCACCAAAATGCCCGCCCGCAGTCCCTCGAACGCATTCCCGATACCGACGTCTGGCAGTGGCAGGGCGAGTTCAGCCCCGAGTGGCGCGGAAGCTACTGTTTTATCCCTTCCGTGAATGAAAACGATTTTGCCAGCGTCGTGTTTGAAGGCGAGCAGCCGGAACGCATGGCGCTGCGTGAAGGCTGGCGCAAGCTGCTGCCGCACGCGGTTTCTGACCCGCTGAACCCGCAAAGCTGGCGCGGCGGGCGCGGCCATGCCGTCTCGGCGCTGGAAATGCCGGAAGCACCGGTTCAGCCGGGGTGGAATCATCCCGATACGCCGTATCAGCCACCAGTCTGCATTGAGTGGGAAAGCGCGCGCCTGAAAAATCGCCGTCGCGTCTGGACTTTCACCACCGGGAGCGACGACTCGGAACGCCCGCTGGCGGTCCTGCTCGACGGGCAGTTCTGGGCCGAAAGCATGCCGGTCTGGCCTGCGCTGGCGTCGCTCACCGCCGGGCGCAACCTGCCGCCAGCGGTCTACGTCTTAATCGATGTTATCGATATGGCGCATCGCAACCGCGAGCTGCCGTGCAATCCCGACTTCTGGCTGGCGGTGCAGGAAGAACTTCTCCCCCTTGTTAAAAAACGCGCGCCGTTCAGCGACCGCGCCGACCGTACGGTGGTCGCAGGGCAAAGCTTTGGCGGTCTATCATCCCTTTATGCCGCACTGCACTGGCCGCAGCGTTTTGGCTGCGTGCTTAGCCAGTCCGGCTCCTACTGGTGGCCACACCGCGGCGGCCAGCAGGACGGGCTGTTAATCGAGCAACTTAAAACCGGCGAAATATCCCCTCGCGGGTTACGCATCCTTCTTGAGGCCGGGCGCAACGAGCCGCTCATCTTCCGCGCGAATCAGGCGATATATGCCGAACTGCACACACACCAACCGGTTATCTGGCGTCAGGTTGACGGCGGACACGATGCGCTTTGCTGGCGCGGTGGGCTGACGCAGGGGCTTATCACCCTCTGGCAGCCGCTTATTCACTAACGGAGTCTGTATGGAATTCAGCAATCCTTTCGATAATCCGCAGGGACAGTTCGCCATTTTGCAAAACGACCAGGGGCAGTACAGCCTGTGGCCACAGCAGTGCGAACTGCCGGCAGGGTGGGGCGTGGTGTGCGAAGCACAGTCTCAGGAGGCGTGCCAGCAGTGGCTGGCGGAACGCTGGCAGACGCTTGAGCCGTCTTATTTCGCGGGGGAGAACGCATGAACCGTCTTCCTCTCGTCGCCGCCCAGCCGGGGATCTGGATGGCGGAACAGCTGTCCACGCTGCCAAACGCCTGGAGCGTGGCGCACTACACCGAGCTGAAAGGCGATATCGATGCGCCGCTGCTGGCAAAAGCCATTGCCGCGGGCATGATGCAGGCCGATACCCTGCGCATGCGCTTTGCGGAAGACAACGGTGAGGCGTGGCAGTGGGTGGATGACACCTTCATTCTGCCGGAACCGTCCATCGTTCGCGTTGATTCCCACGCCGCCGCCGTGGCGCTGATGGAGGCCGATCTCAGTCAGGATCTGCGCGTGGACAGCGGTCAGCCGCTCGCTTTCCATCAGCTGATTCAGGTCGGTGAAAAACACTGGTACTGGTATCAACGCTATCACCATCTGGTGGTGGATGGCTTCAGCTTCCCGGCCATAACCCGCCAGATCGCCGCGATTTATGCCGCGTGGAAAAAGGGCGAACCCACGCCGGAATCCCCGTTTACGCCATTTGCAGAGGTGGTGGACGAGTATCAGCGCTATCGCGACAGCGAGGCGTACCGGCGCGACGGCGCCTTCTGGGCCGGGCAGCGCAAAGAGCTGCCTTCTCCGGTCTCGCTCTCCTCCGCGCCGCTGCCGGGCCGCGCCGCCACGACCGACATTCTGCGTCTGAAAATTACCGCCGACGGCCGCGCCTTCAGCCAGCTTGCACGGGCGGCAGGGCAGGTACAGCGCACCGACCTGGCGCTTGCGCTGGTGGCGCTGTGGCTGGGGCGCCTCACCGGACGGCTGGACTACGCCGCCGGGTTTATCTTTATGCGCCGGATGGGATCCGCGGCGCTCACCGCGACCGGGCCGGTGCTTAACGTCCTGCCGCTGGCGGTCAATATCGATCCCCAGGAGAGCCTGCCCTCGCTGGCGCTGCGCCTGGCGAACCAGCTGAAAAAAATGCGCCGCCATCAGCGCTACGACGCCGAGCAGATCGTGCGCGACAGCGGGAAAGCGGCGGGCGATGAAGCGCTGTTTGGCCCGGTGCTGAACGTTAAAGTGTTCGACTACCAGCTGGATATCGACGGCGTGGAGGCCATCACCCACACGCTGGCGACCGGCCCGGTGAACGATCTGGAGCTGGCGCTGTTCCCGGACGAGCAGGGCGGGCTGAGCATGGAGATCCTCGCCAATAAGCAGCGCTACGATGAGGCGACGCTGACGCGTCACGTCGCGCGCCTGAACGCGATGCTGGTGCAGTTTGCGGCCAACCCGGACCTGCGCTGCGGCGAGGTGGAAACCGTTTCAGAGCAGGAATACGCAAAGCTCGCGCGCATCAACGATACCGGGCTGGCGCTGCCGTCCACCACGCTCGCGGATCTGGTGGCGGAACAGGCGAGCAAAACGCCGGATGCCCCGGCGCTGGTGGATGCGCACGTTGAACTCAGCTATCGTCAGATGCGCGAGCAGGTCGTCGCGCTGGCAAACCTGCTGCGCGCGCGCGGCGTGAAGCCGGGCGACAGCGTGGCGGTGGCCCTGCCGCGCTCGGTATTCCTGACGTTAGCGCTGCACGGCATTGTGGAGGCGGGCGCCGCGTGGCTGCCGCTCGACACCGGCTACCCGGACGATCGCCTGCGGATGATGCTCGAGGACGCGAAGCCGTCCCTGCTCATTACCACCGACGAACAGCTTCCGCGCTTTAGCGATCTGTCCGTCGAGACGTTTAGTTACAACACACTTTTACCGGCCACCGATGCTGAACCGCTGCGTCTGGCAAAGCCGGAGCAGACGGCGTACATCATCTTTACCTCCGGTTCGACCGGGCGTCCAAAAGGGGTCATGGTCGGCCATACCGCCATCGTTAACCGCCTGAAGTGGATGCAGGACCATTATCCGCTGGGCGCGAACGATGTGGTGGCGCAGAAAACGCCGTGCAGCTTTGACGTGTCGGTGTGGGAGTTCTGGTGGCCGTTTATCGCCGGGGCGAAGCTGGTGATGGCGGAGCCGGACGCGCACCGCGACCCGCAGGCAATGCAGAGCTTCTTCGCGCACTACGGCGTGACCACTACCCACTTCGTGCCGTCGATGCTGGCGGCGTTTGTCGCCTCGCTGACGGCGGAAAACGTCGACTGCTGCAACACGCTTAAGCAGGTGTTCTGCAGCGGCGAAGCGCTGCCGACGGCGCTGTGCCGCGAGTGGGAACAGCTGACGCACGTGCCGCTGCATAACCTTTACGGCCCGACGGAAGCGGCGGTGGACGTCAGCTGGTATCCGGCTTTTGGGCCCGAGCTGGCGGCGGTGGAAGGCAACAGCGTGCCGATCGGTTTCCCGGTGTGGAACACGGGGCTGCGCATTCTGGATGCGATGATGCGCCCGGTACCGTTTGGCGTGGCGGGGGAGCTCTACCTCACCGGCATTCAGCTGGCGCAGGGGTATCTGGGACGCCCCGATCTCACCGCCAGCCGCTTTATCGCCGACCCGTTCGCGCCGGGCGAGCGGATGTACCGCACCGGTGACGTTGCCCGCTGGCTGGATAACGGCGCGGTGGAATATCTGGGCCGCAGCGACGACCAGCTCAAAATTCGCGGCCAGCGCATCGAGCTGGGTGAAATCGACCGGGCGCTGCTGTCGCTGCCGGACGTGGCCCAGGCCGTGGCGCATGCCTGCGTCTTCAACCAGGCGGCGGCAACGGGCGGCGATGCCCGCCAGCTGGTGGGGTACGTGGTTTCTGAATCCGGCTTACCGCTGGACCGCGACGCGCTGCTGGAATCGCTCAAAACCCAGCTGCCGCCGCATATGGTGCCGGTGGTGCTGCTGCAAATCAGCGCGCTGCCGCTGAGCGCCAACGGCAAGCTGGATCGCAAGGCGCTGCCGCTGCCGGAACTGACCGGTAAAACCTCCGGTCGCGCGCCGGAAAGCGAAACTGAAATCGCCGTGGCGCAGGCGTTTGCCGCGCTGCTGGGCTGTGAGATCAGCGACATTGAGGCGGATTTCTTTGCCCTCGGCGGCCACTCGCTGCTGGCGATGCGCCTCGCGGCGCAGCTCAGCCGCGCGTTCAACCGCAAGGTCACGCCGGGGCAGATTATGGTCGCCTCGACGGTCGGCAAGCTCAGCGCGCTGCTGGACTCGCAACTGAGCGACGAGCAGGCGCAGCGTCTGGGGTATGAAACCCTTCTGCCGCTGCGTGAAAGCAACGGCCCGACGCTGTTCTGCTTCCATCCGGCGTCCGGCTTTGCCTGGCAGTTTAGCGTCCTGGCGCGCTACCTCAACCCGCGCTGGTCAATCGTCGGCATTCAGTCGCCGCGCCCGGAAGGGCCGATGCAGCAATGTGCGGATCTGGATGGGGTGATTGAGCATCACCTGAATACGTTGCGTAAGCAGCAGCCGCAGGGGCCGTATTACCTGTTCGGCTATTCCCTCGGCGGCACGCTGGCGCAGGGCATTGCGGCCCGCCTGCGCGAGCAGGGTGAAGCGGTGGCGTTCCTCGGCCTGCTGGATACCTGGCCGCCGGAAACCCAGAACTGGGCGGAAAAAGAGGCCAACGGCCTCGACCCGGCGGTGCTGGCGGAGATCGAGCGCGAGCGGCAGGCGTTTATCGCCGCCCAGCAGGGACAGGGCTCCAGCGAGCTGTTTAACGCTATCGAAGACAACTACGCCGATGCGGTGCGGCTGCTCACCACGGCGCACAGTTCGCGCTTTGACGGTAAAGCAACGCTGTTTGTTGCCGAACGTACCCGAACGATGGATCCGCATACGGCCTGGGCGCCGTGGGTGGGCGAGCTGGAGGTCTACAGCCAGGACTGCGCCCACGTGGATATCATTTCACCGCAGGCGTTTGAGAAAATTGGGCCAGTGTTGAGGGAGATTTTGGGGTAACGTCAAAATCGCCGGGTGGCGGCTACGCCTTACCCGGCCTACGGGAGCCGAGTGTAGGCCGGGTAAGGCGTAGCCGCCACCCGGCAATTACCGCCGACCTAACGGCACCACCAGCGGCGTTCCCGCCACCGGATCGTCAATAATCATGCAGCGCATACCGTAGATCCGCGCGATCAGCTCCGGCGTGACAATCTCTTTCGGCGCACCCTGCGCCACAATCTCCCCGTCGCGCAAGGCAATCAGGTGCGTGGCGTAGCGGCACGCCTGGTTTAAATCGTGCAGCACCGCCGCCAGGGTGTAGCCCTGCGTGCGGTTCAGCTCGCTAAGCAGCTCCAGCAGATCAATCTGGTGGCTGATGTCCAGCCAGGTTGTCGGCTCGTCCAGCAGCATGATCGACGTTTCCTGCGCCAGCACCATCGCAATCCACGCCCGCTGACGCTGGCCGCCGGAAAGGGTGTCCACGCTCTGCTGGGCGAGATCGGTGATGCCCGTCGCCCGCATCGCGCGGTTCACCGCCTCGTCATCTTCCTTGCGCCAGCGGGTAAACAGCGGCTGGTGCGGATAGCGCCCGCGCGAGACCAGCTCCTGCACCGTGATGTCCCCCGGCGTGGTAGCGTTTTGCGCCAGCAGCCCGATGCGCCTGGCCACCTCTTTGCTGGCGAAGCGCTGGATCTGCTCGCCGTCGAGAAGCACGCTCCCCGTAACCGGCGTCATCAGGCGGCTCAGGGTGCGCAGCAGGGTCGATTTTCCGCAGCCGTTCGGGCCGATAATCGCCGTGAAGTGGCCGTCCGGAATGGCGACGGATAAATCACGGGCAATGATCTTTTTGCCGTAGCCGAGAGTGAGATTTTCGCCGCGCAAGCGGGTGGTTGAATCTGTCATTTCTTGCGAGACTCCTGAACGAGCAAGACGATAAGGTAAATGCCGCCGAGGCTGACGGTCACCACGCCCACCGGAAGCTGGTAAGGCATAAACAGCCGCTGGGCGCAGAGATCGGCGGCCAGCAGCAGCAGCGCGCCGCACAGTGCCGCCTGAATTAATCCCCAGCGCGCCGTTCCGCTTAGACGTCGCGCGATATGCGGCGCGACAAGGGCGATAAACGAGATCGGCCCGGCGATGGCGGTGGAGGCGGCGGTCAGCAGTACGGCGACCAGCATCAGCATCAGGCGCGAGCGCTCGACGCTCACGCCCAGCGCGCAGGCGCTGTCGTCGCCCATCTCCAGCAGCCGCATGCGTCGCACCAGCAGCAGCGCGCCGATAAACATCAGCACAATCAGCGGCGCGGCGGGCCAGGTTTTGCCCCACGTCAGGCCGTTGAGAGAGCCTGCGTACCACAGCCCGGCGGAAAGCGCCGTTTCCAGCGAGGCCTGCAGCAGCAGCCAGGTGTTAAAGGCCATCAGCATCGCGCGGATGCCGATACCGATAATGATCAGCCGGAAGGTGTCGATGCCGTTGCGCCAGGCCAACAGCCAGATAACCAGCGACGTCAGAATGCCGCCCGCCATCGCCGTGAAGGTAATGGCCGTCAGGTGCTGGCCGAACAGCACCATCGCCACCAGCACGCCGCTCCAGGCCCCGGTATTGAGGCCCATCACGTCCGGGCTGCCGAGCGGGTTGCGCATCAGCGACTGGAATATCGCGCCGCTGACGCCGAGCGCCGCGCCGACCAGGATTGCCATCGCCACGCGCGGCAGTCGCCATTCAGTGACCACCATGGTGATGTTACGCGGCGCGCTGCCGGTGAGAGCGTGAAAGACCTGCGCGAAATCAAGCGTTACGGCACCGCTTTGCAGGCTCCAGACCGCCAGCAGCAGACTGGCGACGACCAGCAGGGAGACGCTGGTGACTAAACGCCGGGACGGGGCCCTCATGCGCCACCTCCGCGTTTACGGCGCACCAGGAAAATCAGCACCGGCGCGCCGATAAAGGCGCTGACCACCGAGACGCGCAGTTCACCCGGCACCAGCAGGCGGCCCAGCACGTCGGCAAACAGCAGCAGGGCAGGCGTCGCCAGCAGCGTGACCGGCAGAGACCAGCGGTGATCCGCCCCTACCAGCCAGCGCGCCATGTGCGGCATCATCAGGCCGATAAAGGCGATCGGCCCGACCACGGCGGTCGCGCTGCCGCACAGGACGGTGATGGCCAGCAGGCCAATCAGCTGCGTGCGCGCGACGCGGTTGCCGAGCGCGGTGGCGGTGTCGCTGCCGAGGCTCAGGCTGTTCAGCGCCCGGCTTAACGACAGCGCTACGGCGGCGGCAATCATCATCGGGATCGCCACCACTTTCAGCGTTTCAAGAGTGCGGATATCCAGCGAACCGGCCTGCCAGAAGCGCAGCTGGTCGTAAACGTCCGGGTTGAGCAGGGCGATGCCGTTGGACAAGCCTTCCAGCACCGCCGCGAGCGCCACGCCCGCCAGCGTCAGGCGTACCGGACTCAGCTGACCGCCGCCCTGGCTGCCGGTAAACGCCACTAGCAGCGAGGCGGCCAGCGCGCCGCAGAAAGCCATTACCAGCTGCTCAGACGGAGAGGTGAAGCCGAACAGCGCCGCGCCCAGCACGATGGCAAAGCTCGCGCCGGAGTTAACGCCGAGAATGCCGGGGTCCGCCAGCGGGTTGCGGGTGAGGGTTTGCATCAGGGCACCGGCAAGGCCGAGCGCGCCGCCGGCCAGCAGTCCAGCAAGGGTGCGGGGCAGGCGAGCGTCGAGCACGATAGTGCAGTCAGCGCTTTGGCAGGTGCCAGTAAGCGCATCAACGATGACGGACGCGGGAAGCGGCTTCGCGCCGACCAGCAGGCTGAGTGCAATCGCCAGGATCAACAGCAGCAATAAAACGGGCACGGCAACGGCGCGCACCGAAGATGAGGAAAACGACATAGCAACATCCATGATTTGATAATGATAGTGATTATCGTTATCTATCTTATTTGGCTATGTTAGCATGTGCGCCCATGGAATGGGTAGAATTACACTCAAGGCTTTGTCATGAATCAAAAATCCTGGCTGCTCAACCTCAGCCTGCTTAAAACGCACCCGGCGTATCGCGCCGTGTTTATTGCCCGCTTTATCTCCATTTTGTCCCTCGGCCTGCTCGGCGTGGCCGTACCGGTACAGATCCAGACGATGACGCACTCCAGCTGGCTGGTAGGGCTATCCGTCACCTTAACCGGCGGGGCGATGTTTATCGGCCTGATGGTGGGCGGCGTGCTGGCGGACCGCTACGAGCGTAAAAAGCTTATCCTGCTGGCGCGCGGCACCTGCGGGGTGGGCTTCGTCGGGCTGTGCCTGAACGCCATGCTGCCGGAGCCGTCGCTGATGGTGATTTATGCCCTGGGCCTGTGGGACGGCTTCTTCGCCTCGTTAGGCGTGACGGCGCTGCTGGCGGCGACGCCCGCGCTGGTCGGGCGCGAGAACCTGATGCAGGCGGGGGCGATCACCATGCTCACCGTGCGCCTCGGCTCGGTGATTTCGCCGATGGTCGGCGGCCTGCTGCTGGCAACCGGCAACGTGGCGTGGAACTACGGCCTGGCCGCGGCGGGGACGTTTATCACCACGCTGACGCTGCTGCGCCTGCCGCTGCTGCCACCTCCGCCGCAGCCGCGCGAGCATCCGCTGAAGTCCCTGATGGCCGCGATTCGTTTCCTGTTCAGCAACCCGCTGATTGGCGGGATTGCGCTGCTCGGCGGCCTGCTGACGATGGCGAGCGCGGTGCGCGTGCTCTACCCGGCGCTGGCGGGCGAGTGGCAGATGAGCGCCTCGGAAATAGGCATTCTCTACGCCGCCATTCCGCTCGGTGCGGCCTGCGGGGCGCTGGCCAGCGGCAACCTGGCACAGAGCGCGCGGCCGGGGTTGATTATGCTGCTTGCCACGCTGGCCTCGTTTATCGCTATCGGCTTCTTTAGCCTGATGCCGGTCTGGGCGCTGGGGGTGATGTGTCTGGTGATCTTCGGCTGGCTGAGCGCCATCAGCTCGCTGCTGCAGTACACCCTGATCCAGACCCAGACGCCGGAAGGAATGCTCGGGCGCATTAACGGCCTGTGGACCGCGCAAAACGTCACGGGCGATGCCATTGGCGCGGCGATCCTCGGCGGGCTGGGGGCAATAATGACCCCGGCGGCGTCCGCGTGCAGCAGCGGGTTTGTGTTAGCAATGGTTGGTGTGATCTTATTGGTGGCGCTGGTGGAATTGCGCCGGTTCAGGCAGGAGAGTGCCCCTGTGTGATTTGCCGGGTGGCGGCTGCGCCTTACCCGGCCTACATTTTGCACCCGTAGGCCCGGTAAGCAAAGCGCCACCGGGCGCAGGCATTACCCGAAAATTGCCTCTAAACGCTGCAACACCAACATCGCGCTGTAATAATCCAGGCGGAACGTCTCGGTTCCCAACGCCCATACGCGCTTGTTTTTTACCGACGGCAGGTGCGCCAGCAGCGGGTTAGCGTAAATCGCCGCCACGTCTTTCTCGTCACCGGCAAACACAAACAGTCCTTCGCCGTTCAGCCCCGTCGCCAGGTTTTCACCGCCCAGCTGGATAATGTCGTGGCGCTTGCCCTGGCTTGTTGAGGTCTGCAACCCGGCAGGCAGGTCCGCCAGCGTAAAGCCCAGCTGGTGCAGCAGTTTGCCCTGCGCCGATTCGGCGGTCCACAGGTTGGCGGAATGCGCGGCGGCGGTGTAGACGATGGCGTTCACCGGCTGCGGCGGCAGCGTCATCTGCTGTTTCACCTGCGCGAGCTGTTTATCAAACGCGGCAATGCGCTCTGCGGCCTGCTTTTCGTGTCCGGTGATCTCGCCCAGCTGGGTCAGCAGCGCCTGCCAGCTCTTGTCGTCGTAGTTGATGATAAGCGTCGGCGCAATGGCGGAAAGCTGATCGTACAGCGCCAGCGCGGAATCCCCGCCGGTAGCGCTGATCAAAATCAGGTCCGGCATTTGCGCGGCCACCGCTTCGGCGCTCGGCTCGCCAATGTACAGCCGCGCTACCTTGCGCTGCTTCGCGATATCGCCCCACTGGCGCAGGAAACCCTGTCCATCCGCCACGCGGTTGTTCGGCGTGGTCGCGCCGCTGGCGACGACCGGTGCGTCAATGGCCAGCAGGGAGCCGGTTAAGGTCACGCTGGTGGAGACAATGCGCGTCGGTTTGCTCTCAAGCGTGTGAACGCCGCGGCTGTCGGTCACCTGACGGGGCCAGTCGGCGGCAGCGGCTGAGGTAAGTCCTAAAACAAAAAGTGATAATAAAAGCAGGGGATTACGGAAAACGGCAGGGAATTTCACAGCGCGGGATCCTGTTTTTGTTGGAGATAATGCTTCTCATTTTCATGGTTGCCGCAACGGGATGCAAGCTTTTGTCGCACAAGTTATTTGCCCGACGGTTGACAGCGAAGCGATGTGGGATTAGGTTAGCCGATGAAAATATAAATGATAATCATTATTGCTTCTTTTATCATTTTGAGGAGGATGATATGGATACGTCCCTGGCTGAGGAAGTTCAGCACGCCGCAACCACGCTGGAATCAGACCGTTTTTTCTTTATGTCACCTTACCGCAGCTTTACCACGTCAGGCTGCTTTGCCCGCTTCAGTGAACCCGCCGTCGGCGGTGACGATCCGGCGGGTCGCTTCCAGCAAAAATTAGCCCAGGCCTTCCGCACGGCAAAAGCCAGCGGTATTGCTCACCCGGTGATGGTGGGGGCGATCCCGTTCGACACCCGCAAGCCCTCGTCGCTGTTTATTCCGCAACGCTGGGAGACCTTTTCCCGTCCCGCACGTCAGCAGTCCGCACGCTATTTTTCCGGCGCGCAGGCCCTGAAGGTGACACAACGCGCCGAGATCCCGCCGCAGCCCGTCTTCGAAGAGATGGTCGCTCGCGCCGCGTCGCTGACCGCCACGCCGCAGGTGAACAAGGTGGTCCTGTCGCGCCTGATTGATATCGCGACCGACAAACGCCCGGACAGCGGCGCCCTGATGGAGCGCCTGATCGCCCAGAACCCGGCGAGCTTCAACTTCCACGTGCCGCTGGAAGACGGCGGGGTGCTGCTGGGCGCCAGCCCGGAGCTGCTGCTGCGCAAAGAGGGGGCGCACTTTAGCTCGCTGCCGCTGGCGGGCTCCGCGCGCCGTCAGCCTGACGATGTGCTGGATCGCGAGGCGGGCAACAAGCTGCTGGCCTCCGAAAAGGACCGTCACGAGCACGACCTGGTCACCCAGGCGATGAAGGCCATTCTGGCACCGCGCAGCCACCATCTCAGCATGCCTGATTCTCCTCAGTTGATTACCACGCCGACGCTGTGGCATCTGGCGACGCCGGTTGAAGGCGAGGCGCGTGAAAACGAGAACGCCCTGACCCTGGCCTGCCTGCTGCACCCGACTCCGGCGCTGAGCGGCTTCCCGCATCAGGCGGCGAAAGAGCTGATTGCCGAACTGGAGCCGTTCGACCGCGAGCTGTTCGGTGGCATCGTTGGCTGGTGCGACAGCGAAGGCAACGGCGAGTGGGTGGTGACCATCCGCTGCGCGCGTCTTCGCGAAAATACCGTTCGCCTGTTTGCCGGCGCGGGCATTGTGCCTGCCTCCTCCCCGGTGGGCGAGTGGCGCGAGACGGACGTGAAGCTCTCCACCATGCTCAACGTTTTTGGTTTGCACTAAGGAAGACTCATGACCATTCCCTTTACCCGCTGGCCTGAGGATTTTGCCCGCCGCTACCGTGAAAAAGGCTACTGGCAGGATCTGCCGTTGACCCACATCCTGACGGATCGGGCGGACAGCGATGCGGTGGCGATTATCGATGGCGATCGCCGTATTACCTACCGCGCGCTGAATCAGGCCGTAAACAACCTGGCCTCAGCCCTTCAGGCGCGAGGATTGCAGCGCGGCGAGACGGCGCTGGTGCAGCTTGGCAACGTGGCCGAGTTCTACATGACCTTCTTCGCGCTGCTGCAAATCGGCGTCGCGCCGGTGAACGCGCTCTTTAGCCATCAGCGCAGCGAGCTGAACGCCTACGCGGCGCAGATCAAACCCGCCGTGCTGATCGCCGATCGCGACCACGCGCTGTTTGCGGGCGATGACTTCCTCAACGCTTTCGTGGGTGAACACCGTTCGGTACGCGTCGTCCTGCTTCGCGGTGACGGGGGCGAGCATGCGCTGGAGGCGGCGATTACCCGCCCGGCGGACAATTTTATTGCCAACCCGACGCCCGCCGACGAGGTGGCGTTTTTCCAGCTCTCCGGCGGCAGCACCGGCACGCCGAAGCTGATCCCGCGAACGCACAACGACTATGACTACAGCATTCGTCGCAGCAACGAGATCTGCGGCATTACCGCCGAAACGCGTTACCTGAACGCGCTGCCCGCGGCGCATAACTACGCCATGAGCTCGCCGGGGTCGTTAGGCGTTTTTACCGCGGGCGGCTGCGTGGTGCTGGCGAACGATCCGAGCGCCACGCTCTGCTTCCCGCTGATTGAACAGCATCAGATTAACGTCACCTCGCTGGTGCCGCCTGCCGTCAGCCTGTGGCTGCAGGCGATTGCCGACGGCGCGGACAGCGCGCAGCTGAAATCCCTCAAGCTGCTCCAGGTGGGGGGCGCACGCCTCTCCGCCACGCTCGCGGCGCGCATTCCGGCTGAAATTGGCTGCCAGCTTCAGCAGGTCTTCGGCATGGCGGAAGGGCTGGTGAACTACACCGCGCTCGACGATGCCCCGGAACGCATCATCAACACCCAGGGCCGCCCGATGTGCCCGGACGACGAAGTGTGGGTGGCGGACGAGCACGGCAACCCGCTGCCGCGTGGGGAGGTCGGACGCCTGATGACGCGCGGCCCGTACACCTTCCGCGGCTATTTCAACAGCCCGGAACACAACGCCAGCGCCTTCGACGCCGACGGCTTTTACTGCTCCGGGGATCTGATCGCCATTGACGAGCAGGGCTACATCACCGTGCAGGGGCGCGAGAAAGATCAGATCAACCGCGGCGGCGAAAAGATTGCCGCCGAAGAGATCGAAAACCTGCTGCTGCGCCACGAAGCGGTGATCCACGCCGCGCTGGTGAGCATGGAGGACAGCCTGCTGGGCGAGAAGAGCTGCGCGTATCTGGTGGTGAAACAGCCCCTGCGCGCGGTGGAGGTGCGCCGCTTCCTGCGCGAGCAGGGCGTCGCCGAATTCAAGCTGCCGGATCGCGTAGAGAGCGTGGATGCGCTTCCGCTGACGCCGGTCGGCAAAGTCGATAAGAAACAGTTGCGCCTGTGGCTTGCTGAACGCGCCCGGGGCTGAGGAAAAGAGTATGGCCATTCCAAAATTAACCGCTTACGCGCTGCCGACCGCCGCAGAGTTGCCGACCAGCAAGGTGAACTGGGCGTTTGAACCGGAGCGCGCCGCGCTGCTGATCCACGATATGCAGGAGTATTTCCTGAACTTCTGGGGCGAAAACAGCGCGATGATGCAGCAGGTAGTCGCGAACATCGCTAAACTGCGCGCGTACTGCAAAGAACACAATATCCCGGTGTACTACACCGCGCAGCCGAAAGAGCAGAGCGATGAAGACCGCGCCCTCCTGAACGACATGTGGGGGCCGGGCCTCACCCGCTCGCCGGAGCAGCAGCGCATCGTTGCCGAGCTGGCGCCGGACGAAGCGGACACGGTGCTGGTGAAGTGGCGCTACAGCGCGTTTCACCGCTCGCCGCTGGAGCAGATGCTGAAAGAGACCGGCCGCAACCAGCTGCTGATTACCGGCGTTTACGCCCACATCGGCTGCATGACCACCGCTACAGATGCCTTTATGCGCGACATCAAGCCGTTCTTTATTGCCGATGCGCTGGCGGACTTCACCCGCGACGAGCACCTGATGTCGCTGAACTACGTGGCAGGACGCTCGGGCCGCGTGGTGATGACCGACGAGCTGCTGCCGTCCGTTCCGGCCTCGAAGGCCGCGCTGCGCGAGCTGATCCTGCCGCTGCTGGACGAGTCCGACGAGCCGATGGATGACGAAAACCTGATCGACTACGGCCTGGATTCAGTGCGCATGATGGCGCTGGCCGCCCGCTGGCGCAAAGTACACGGCGATATCGATTTCGTGATGCTGGCAAAAAATCCGACCCTCGACGCCTGGTGGGCGCTGCTCTCCCGCGAGGTGAAGTGATGGTGTTTGATTTCACCGGCAAAACCGTCTGGGTCACGGGCGCGGGGAAGGGGATTGGCTACGCGACCGCACTGGCGTTTGCCGAAGCCGGCGCGCAGGTGACCGGGTTCGATCTGGCCTTCCCGCAGGATGATTATCCGTTTGCCACCGAAACGCTGGACGTGGCGGATGCCGGGCAGGTGCATGAGGTGTGCGGGCGCGTGCTGGCTTCGCTCGACCGCCTGGACGTGCTGGTCAACGCGGCGGGCATTCTGCGCATGGGGGCAACTGACCAGCTTTCGCAGGAGGACTGGCAGCAGACCTTCGCGGTCAACGTCGGCGGCGCATTCAATCTGTTCCAGCAGACCATGGGCCAGTTCCGCCGTCAGCAGGGCGGGGCGATTGTTACCGTGGCGTCCGACGCGGCGCACGCGCCGCGCATCGGCATGAGCGCCTACGGCGCATCGAAAGCGGCGCTGAAAAGCCTGGCCCTGACCGTCGGGCTGGAGCTGGCGGGCAGCGGCGTACGCTGCAATCTGGTGTCGCCGGGCTCAACGGATACCGATATGCAGCGCACCCTGTGGAAAAGCGACGATGCGGAGCAGCAGCGCATTCGCGGCTTCGGCGAGCAGTTTAAGCTCGGCATCCCGCTGGGCAAAATTGCCCGACCGCAGGAGATAGCTGCGACCGTGCTGTTCCTTGCCTCCGATGCCGCCAGCCATATCACCCTGCAGGATATCGTGGTGGACGGCGGCTCCACGCTGGGGGCGTAAATGATCTGGAAACGTCATTTATCGCTTGAGGAGCTGAACGCCACCAGCGTGAATACCCTGGTGGCGAACCTGGGCATCGTCTATACCCGCCTCGGGGATGACGCGCTGGAAGCGGAGATGCCGGTGGATGCGCGTACCCATCAGCCGTTTGGCCTGCTGCACGGCGGGGCCTCGGCGGCGCTGGCGGAAACGCTCGGCTCAATGGCCGGATTTCTGATGACCCGCGACGGGCAGAGCGTGGTGGGCACGGAGCTGAACGCCACGCATCATCGGGCGGTATCCCACGGCAAGGTTCGCGGCGTGTGTCAGCCGCTGCATCTTGGGCGTTCGAGCCAGAGCTGGGAGATTGGGGTCTTCGACGAGCAGGGGCGGCGGTGCTGTACCTGCCGGTTAAGCACGATGGTGCTGGGCTAACTCAGATCAAAGTGATCGGCTTAACACTGTGGTGTAAATCTCTGGTTTGACCACGCATTATTGCGTTTCAAAGTTGTTAAATTTTTCCGGTTGTTCTAGAAACAAAATGTAACATCTCACTGTTTCACGACAACGGACAACAACTATGAACAACTCAGGGAAATACCTTACATGGGCAGGGCTCTCCGTTGTGGGAGCTTTTGCCCTGGGCTATATCGCCCTCAACCGGGGGGAGCAGATCAACGCGCTCTGGATCGTCGTTGCCTCGGTCTGCGTTTACCTGATCGCCTATCGTTTTTATGGCCGCTATATCGCCAAGAACGTCCTGGGCGTTGATGCAACGCGCATGACGCCTGCCGTCCGCCATAACGACGGTCTGGACTATGTGCCGACCGACAAGAAAGTGCTGTTCGGTCACCATTTTGCGGCGATTGCCGGGGCAGGCCCGCTGGTGGGGCCGGTGCTGGCGGCGCAGATGGGCTACCTGCCGGGGATGATCTGGATCCTCGCCGGGGTGGTGCTGGCGGGGGCGGTGCAGGACTTTATGGTGCTGTTCGTCTCTACCCGCCGCGACGGACGTTCGCTGGGTGAGCTGGTGAAAGAGGAGATGGGGGCCACTGCCGGGGTGATTGCGCTGGTGGCGACCTTTATGATCATGGTGATCATCCTCGCGGTGCTGGCGATGATCGTGGTGAAAGCGCTGACCCACAGCCCGTGGGGAACCTATACCGTTGCCTTTACCATTCCGCTGGCGCTGTTCATGGGGATCTACATCCGCTACCTGCGTCCGGGCCGCATTGGTGAAGTGTCGGTGATTGGCCTGGTGTTGCTCGTGTTCGCCATTATCTCCGGCGGCTGGGTGGCGGAAAGCCCGACCTGGGCGCCGTTCTTTGACTTTACCGGCGTGCAGCTGACCTGGATGCTGGTAGGCTACGGCTTCGTGGCGGCGGTGCTGCCGGTATGGCTGCTGCTGGCCCCGCGTGACTACCTCTCTACCTTCCTGAAAATCGGCACCATCGTCGGGCTGGCAATCGGTATTCTGATTATGCGCCCAACGCTGACCATGCCGGCGTTAACCAAATTTATCGACGGTACCGGCCCGGTCTGGACCGGCAATCTGTTCCCGTTCCTGTTTATTACCATCGCCTGCGGTGCGGTGTCGGGCTTCCACGCGCTGATCGCCTCCGGGACGACGCCGAAGATGCTGGCGAATGAAAATCAGGCCTGCCTGATTGGCTACGGCGGCATGCTGATGGAGTCCTTCGTGGCGATTATGGCGCTGGTATCCGCCTGTATTATCGACCCGGGCGTGTATTTCGCGATGAACAGCCCGATGGCGGTCCTGGCTCCGGCGGGCACCGTTGACGTGGTCGCTTCCGCCGCGCAGGTGGTGAGCGGCTGGGGCTTTGCGATTACGCCTGAAACGTTGACGAGCATCGCCAGCGAAGTGGGCGAGCAGTCGATTATCTCCCGCGCGGGCGGGGCGCCGACGCTGGCGGTCGGCATGGCGTATATTCTCCACGGCGCGCTGGGCGGGCTGATGGATGTCTCGTTCTGGTATCACTTCGCCATTCTGTTTGAAGCGCTGTTTATCCTGACGGCGGTGGATGCGGGAACCCGTGCGGCGCGCTTTATGCTGCAGGATCTGCTGGGCGTCATCTCCCCGAACCTGAAGCGGACCGACTCGCTCCCGGCTAACCTGCTGGCGACGGCGCTGTGCGTGCTGGCGTGGGGCTATTTCCTGCATCAGGGCGTGGTCGATCCGCTGGGCGGGATTAACACCCTGTGGCCGCTGTTCGGTATCGCCAACCAGATGCTGGCGGGCATGGCGCTGATGCTCTGTGCGGTGGTGCTGTTCAAGATGAAGCGCCAGCGCTATGCGTGGGTGGCGCTGGTGCCGACCGCGTGGCTGCTGATTTGTACCCTGACGGCGGGCTGGCAGAAGGCCTTCAGCCCGGACAACAAGGTGGGCTTCCTGGCGATTGCCAACAAGTTCCAGGCGATGATCGACAGCGGTAAGATCCCGGCGCAGTACACCGAATCGCAGCTGTCGCAGCTGGTGTTTAACAACCGTCTGGACGCCGGGCTGACCATCTTCTTTATGGTGGTGGTCGTGGTGCTGGCGTTGTATTCTCTCAGGACCGCGCTGGCGGCATTGAAAGTCGACGCGCCAACGGCGAAAGAGACGCCGTATGAGCCAATGCCTGAAAACCTGGAAGAGATTGTGACCCAGGCCAAAGGGGCGCATTAACCCGTGTGCCGGGTGGCGGCTTCGCCTTACCCGGCCTACATTCCCTGTGAGATCAGAACTATGTTCGACACCCTTTCCAAAGCCGGTAAGTACCTGGGCCAGGCCGCCAAAATGATGATTGGCGTGCCGGACTACGACAACTACGTCGAGCATATGCGCGTCAACCATCCGGACCAGACGCCCATGACCTACGAAGAATTTTTCCGCGACCGCCAGGACGCCCGCTACGGCGGCAAGGGCGGGGCGAAGTGCTGTTAACCCTCTTTCGGGAGATAGAGGCTGATCTGCTCCTGCTTACAGCCGTAGATCGCCGCGAGCTTTTCGCGGGTGCGCTTTTGCGGACGGGAGTCCAGCGCTTCCAGCTGTGACACGGCGGACTGGCTGATGCCCAGTTTCTCCGCCACCTCCTGCTGGGATAGCCCGCGCAGGATACGCCACGCGGCCTGCAGGCTGACGTTCTGCCAGGTCATGATGCTGCACACGTCTCCGGGCAATTCCACGTCATCCAGACTATCGTGTTCGACCTCAATATCCTCCAGATCGTCATCGGTTTCGTCGTCGATCTCTGCCATCTGTGAGCACATGCGGAAGTATTCGTGATAAGGAATAACCACATACTGCGTTTTACCGTTATCGTCCTTAATTAGCTGAACAGCCATAGGTGGCTTTCTCCTCATGCAGGTAAGTCGTTGAAGTTCTGCGCTTGACGGCTAAAACATAACAATGGTTACCGGGATCGTCCCGAAGCGTATAGATGATGCGGTAATCGCCAACGCGTAGCCGGAAATGATTTTCTGTCGCCGATATTTTTTTGATATCGGGCCGGGGTGCCGAGCGGTCATCCAGTTCGGCAAGCTTTACCTCAATGCGGCGTTGATACCGCTCGTCAATTCTGGAAAAAGCCTTTTTTGCACCATTAGACCAGACAATCTTCATCCGTACCTCCACTGTACGCCCACACAAATTATAAGGAAATAATAAGACTATTAGATAAATTCCGAATTTCTTATGGGGTACTGTAGAGCGGACATAAAACGGAAGTAAGCGGTAAAAAGCGAAACATCGAGGCGGCTCGACAAGGCCTCTGCCGGGCGACAGAGGCTTGCAGAAAAGGTGCGATCAGGCGTTCAACCCGCCGTCGACATCCAGCCCTGTACCGGAGATCTGCCCGGCAGCCGGGCTGGCGAGGAAGGTGACCGCCGCCGCGATATCTTCCGGCTGGCCGTAGTGGCCGACCGCGATCATCTGGCGCTGGGCTTCCGCCTGTTCGCCGTCTTCCGGGTTCATATCGCTGTTGGTGGGGCCGGGATGCACCAGGTTAACGGTAATGCCGCGCGGCCCCAGATCGCGCGCCAGGCCGCGAGTGAGGGAGTTAAGGGCAGACTTGGTCATTGAGTAAACGGCAATGCCCGGCATCGCCACGCGGTTCGCCAGACAGCTGCCGATGTTGATGATGCGCCCGCCGTCGGACATGTGCACCAGCGCTTCCTGAATGGCGATGACCACTCCACGAATATTGACGTTGATCAGGGCGTCAATGTCCGCCAGCGTCATGGACTCCAGCGGGCCGCCGCGCGCGATACCCGCGTTGTTGACCAGAATGTCCAGCCCGCCAAGGGCACGCGCCGCATGGGTGACGGCATCCTGAATCGCCTGCGCGCTGGCGCTGTCGGCCTGAATCGCTTCGCCGTGCCGCCCAAGCGCCTTAATTTCATCGGCGACCGCCTGGGCTTTATCGGCGGATTTTTCATACGTAATAACCACATCGGCACCGGCGCGTGCCAGCGACAGCGCGATAGCCCGACCCAATCCACGGCTGGCGCCGGTAACCAGCGCCTTTTTACCTGTTAAATCGATCTGCATGATGACCTCGTGACGAGAGTGGTGAGAATCATCATTAGGTATAGCCTGTCGGCGCGATTAACGGCTGAAGGATTCCACCTTCTCAAACGCGGCGCGCAGAACGTCGGGCGTTAACGTCACCGGCAGAGAGTGAATGGACTCCACCGGACGCAGGGTGTGGGCTATCACCTTATCCAGCTCGTCACGGTTGTGAATATCGACGTCCAGCGCGCGAAGCGTGGTCGGCAGGTTAAAGCGCCGGTACGCCGCCACCAGCTGCGCCAGCACGTCGTCCTGGTCGAGCAGGGCGCTCTGGACCAGAATGCCGTAGGCCACCTTGGTGCCGTGCAGGTATTTTTCCGTCTGCGGCAGCACGGTTAAGCCGTTGTGCACCGCATGCGCCGCCGCCACGCGGGTATAGCGCTCGCCCAGACCGCCGACCATCCCGCCGCCGGCGATAATCGCGTCCACCACGTCCCGGAACGCCTGCGTCTGTTCGCCGCGCTGCTGGTCGGCCAGCGCTTCCTCACTGTGCTCCAGCAGCACGTCGCGGATCGCCAGCGCGCCGTTAAGGCCAAGCCGCACGGTCAGCGGCAGGTTTTCAGGCTGCGGAGCAAGAACCACCGCTTCGTACCACTTCGCCAGCGTATCGCCGATACCCGCCAGCAGGTATTCGGCCGGGGCGTTGAGAATGATCTGCGGCTCCACCAGCACCAGGAAGTTGGCGTCATCGAAGATCTCAAACTGCAGCGCCTGACCGGCATCGTTGTACCAGACGGAGAGTGGCGTCCACGCCGCGCAGGTGGCGGCAATGGTGGGGATGCCCACGAACGGCACCCCCAGACGACGCGCTACGGCCTTGACCGTATCCAGCACCGCGCCGCCGCCGACGCCAATCACCACGCTGGCGTCGCTGCCGGATTCGTCCACCAGATGGGTGACGTCGCGCTCGCTGCAGTGGCCTTTAAAAAGCAGGCGTTTCGCCCCCGGCGCGTGAAAGCTCTCCGGCAGGAACGGGCGCGCGCCGTCGATAGCGCGCTCGCCGTAAATCCACACCGCGCGGGAAAGCTGCTCCGGGGTAAAGAAGTCATTCAGACGCGCAAGGCTTCCGGAATGGGAGAAGTAGTTCGCCGGGCCAGGCACGACGCGGATATCGGTGTTGCTCATGGTGTTGTCCTTTTTAGCAAGCGCTAACCCGATGTTATGTCTGGACATCCGGATGGCTAATAATATTTCGCTTTAACTTATGCCTTTTCCGTCGTTGTCAGTCAACCGGAGCTGTGAAAAATTCGATAAATCAGAAGAGTAATGAAGGATTTACGCGGATGGTTTCCAGTCGCCTTGAAATGCGCGGTATCAGCCTGGCCTTTTCCGGCTTTCAGGCGCTGTCGCGCGTGAACTTCACCTTAACCGGCGGATCGGTACATGCGCTGACCGGCGCCAACGGCGCGGGGAAATCGACGCTGATGGCGGTGCTGTGCGGGACGCACGACCACTATGAAGGCGAAATCTCCATCAATAACCAGCCGGTAAGCATCCGCGAGCCGCTGGACGCCAAACGGCTGGGCATCCACCTCGTGCAGCAGGAGGTGGACGTGGCGCTGATCCCGGGATTAAGCATCGCCGAGAACATCATGCTCGACCAGCTGGCGCAGCCGGGGCATCGCTTCAGCTGGCGCGCCGTCCGCCAGCAGGCGAGACAGGCGCTGGCGCAGCTGGATGTTTCTCTGGACGTTCGCCGCTCCATCGACAGCTGCACGCTTGCCGAAAAGCAGCAGATTTTGCTGGCGCGTGCGCTGTCACACCACTGCCGTTTTCTCATTCTTGATGAGCCCACCGCGCCGCTGGACGCGCACGAGAGCGAGCGCCTGTTTGCGGTGGTGAGACGGTTAAAGCAGCAGGGCATCGGCGTGGTGTTTATCTCACACCGCATTCACGAGCTGAAGGCCATCTGCGACACCCTGACGGTGCTCCGCGACGGCAAGCTGATTGAGTCCGGCCCGATGGTCGATCTGAGCGGCGAAGCGATCGTCGAGAAGATGCTCGGCCACGTGCTGAGCGATATCTATCCGCCCGCGCGGCCGCCGCACGGCGACGAAACGCTGCTGCGGGTAGAAGGGCTGCACGACGACGCGCTGCTGAAAGATATCTCTCTGCACCTGCGCAAGGGCGAAATTCTCGGTATTGCCGGGCTGGCGGGCGCGGGCAAAACCGAACTCTGTAAGGCGCTGTTTGGCGCCAGTAAAAGCCGCGTCGCGAACGGCGAGCTGAATCAACAGCCCTGGAAACCGCGCGACCCGGCGGACTCGGTGCTGCGCGGCCTGGCGCTGGTGCCGGAAGAGCGGCGCAAAGAGGGCATTTTTATCGACGAGCCGGTGAGCATGAATCTTGCCGTGTGCGCCGATAACAGCTTTTCGCGCTGGAGCCTGTTCGGCCATCGTCAGGCGTGGCGCTGGGCGGAGGAGGTGATCGCCCGCGTCGGCGTGCGCGCCCGCGGACCCGGGCAGGTTTTGCGACGTCTCTCCGGCGGCAATCAGCAGAAGATCGCCATCGGCAAATGGCTGCGCAATGACGCGAGCGTGCTGATCTTCGACGAGCCGACCAAAGGCGTGGACGTGAAGGCCAAAACCGATCTGTTCCAGCTGATTGACGGCCTGGCGCGCGAGGGCAAAGGGGTGATTTACGCCTCCGGCGAATTTGCCGAGCTGGTCGGGCTGTGCGACCGCATCTGCGTGCTGTGGGACGGGCGCATCGTGGCGGAAATCGCCGGGGCCGAGGCCCGTGAAGAGACACTACTTTATTATTCAACCGGAGGAACGGCGTCGTGAGCAAGGCCCTTTCAGTAAACGCGGCGGCGTCTGGCCGTCAGCAGATTTTCGATTTTCTCTACAAGTGGGGCATGCTGTTAACCGTCGTCGCGCTGGTGGCCGTCTTTGGCCTGGCGTCGGACAGCTTCCTCGATCCGAACAATATCATCAATATTCTGCGTTCGATTGCCATCGTGACGGTGATTGCCATCGGCGTGTCGATCTCGCTGACCATTGGCGGGTTCGATCTGTCCGTAGGATCGACCGCGTCGCTGGCGAACGCGCTGGTGGTTTCGCTTTTCGTCTGGCACGGCTTCGGCACCACCGAGTCGATTCTTATCACCCTCGCGCTCTGCACGCTGGTGGGGCTGTTTAACGCCTTTCTGATCGTCATCCTGCGCATTCCGGACATGCTCGCGACGCTGGCCAGCCTGTTTGTGATCCAGGGCGTGGCGATGACCTACAGCTACGGCGGGTCGATTACCGAGAACATGGTGCTGCCGAGCGGCGACATGGCGGAAGGGACCATCCCTGCGACGTTCAGCCTGCTGGGACAGGTGCCGACTATCGTGATCGTCATGCTGGTGGTGACGGTTCTGGCGCAGCTGGGGCTGTCGCTCACCACTCACGGTCGTCGGATGTACGCCATTGGCGGTAACCCGGAAGCGGCGCGCCTCTCGGGGATTCGCACCACCCGCTACAAGGTGGCGGCCTACGTGATTGCCTCCCTGCTGGCGGGCCTGGGCGGGATTTTGCTGGCCTCGCGCATTGGCTCATCGCAGGTGAACGCGGGCGGCGGTTACCTGATGGATGCGGTGGCGGCGGCGTGGATCGGCTTCTCGCTGGCCGGGTCCGGCAAGCCGAATGCGCTGGGGACCCTGGTCGGGGCGGTGATTCTCGGCGTGCTGTCGAACGGGCTGGTGATGCTCTCCGTGCCGTATTACGCCATGGACATTATAAAAGGGCTGGTGCTCGCGGTAGCGCTGGCGATTACCTACATACAAAAACGCTGACAACACAACGGGATAAAAAATGAAAAAGATTGCACTCTCTTTGGTGGCATTAGGGTTATTCACCGCTCTGCCTGGCTTCGCGGCCACGCCCGCACCGCTCCCGGCGGCCATTGCCAACCACGACGGCCCCATTCGCATCGCGGTGATCCGTAACCTCGGCTCAGACGACAACACCACGCAGTTTATTGCCGGGGCCATTCAGGAAGGGAAGAAGCTTGGCTTTAAGGTCAGCACCTTTTTAAGTAACGGGGACGACGCCAAATTCCAGGACTTCGTGAACCAGGCCATCAGCCAGAAGTACGACGGGATTATCCTGTCTCAGGGCCGCGATCCGTACTCCACCGCGCTGGTGAAGAAGGCGGTGGACGCCGGGATTAAGGTCGCGGTATTTGATACCGCCGTCAACGGCGAGATCCCGGGCGTAACCGTGACCCAACAGGACGATGCCTCTCTGACGAATCTCTCCTTCGGCCAGCTGGCGAAAGATTTCAACGGCAAGGCCAATATCGTCAAGCTGTGGGTAGCGGGCTTCCCGCCGATGGAGCGTCGTCAGGCGGCGTATAAAGAGCTGCAAAAACAGTACCCGGACATCAAAGAGCTGGAGTCTATCGGCGCGGTCTCCTCTGACGTGCAGGGCGACACCGCCAACAAGGTGGGGGCGATCCTGGCGAAATACCCGAAAGGCAAAATCGACGCCATCTGGGGCACCTGGGACGCCTTCAGCCAGGGCGCGTATAAGGCGCTGAAGGAGAACGGCCGTACCGAGATCAAACTCTACAGCATCGACATCTCCAACCAGGATCTGCAGCTGATGCGCGAGCCGGGCAGCCCGTGGAAGGTGAGCGTGGCGGTGGATCCGAAGCTGATTGGCGCGACGAACGTGCGTCTGGTGGCGAACAAGATTGCCGGTGAACCGACCCCGGCCACCTACGATTTTAAAGCCGCGGCTATCCCGCAGGCGCTGCTGACCGCCCAGCCGGGCGCGGTGAACGTGGCGTCGCTGGGGAAAATCATTCCGGGCTGGGGTCAGACGGAAGATTTTATCGCGCCGTGGTTTGCGACGCTGGAAGCCAGGTCAAAATAATGCCCGGTGGCGCTGCGCTTACCGGGTCTACGGTTTGGTAGGCCGGGTAAGGTGCAGCCGCCACCCGGCGAAAGGAGCTCAAGGTGACTCATTTACCCCCTCCCGAATACAGCCGCAATATGCGGCTGATTGGCCATAGCGATCAGGGCGGTCGCCCGGACGGCGTGCAGCTGATGGTGCACCGCGGTTTCGCTTATATCGGCCATATGGTGTCGCAGGGCTTTTCGATTGTCGACGTGCGCGATCCGAAAAACCCGAAAGCGGCGGGCTATGTTCCCGCGCCGCCCGGCACCTGGAACGTGCACCTCCAGGCGCATGATGATCTCCTGCTGGTCATCAACGCCCGGGATCTGTTTGCCGATGCCCGCTTTGCCGACGAGAAGGTCTACTATACCCGGCAGGTGGGCGAGACCGTCAGCGACGTGCAGGACAAAGGCTGGAGCGCTGGCCTTCGCGTTTTTGATATCTCCACGCCGGACGCGCCGCGCGAAATCGGCTTTCTGCCGCTGAGCGGCATTGGCATTCACCGCATCTGGTACGTCGGGGGCCGCTGGGCGTACGTGTCGGCGCTTATTGACGGCTTTACCGACTACATCTTTCTGACGATTGACCTGGCCGACCCGCGTAAGCCCGAGGTGGCAGGGCGCTGGTGGCTGCCGGGGATGAATCAGGCAGAAGGGGAGAAGCCTAACTGGCCGGAAGGGAAACGCTACGCGCTCCACCACGCGATTATCGCCGGCGATACCGCGTACGGCAGCTGGCGCGACGGCGGCCTGACGCTGCTGGACGTGAAGGATCGTACCCAGCCTAAGCTTATTAGCCACCGTAACTGGAGTCCGCCGTTTGGCGGCGGCACGCACACCGCGCTGCCGCTGCCGGACCGCGATCTGCTGGTGGTGCTGGACGAAGCGGTGCTCGATAACCAGGAGGACGGCGAGAAGCTGATCTGGCTGTTTGATATTCGCGACCCGTCGAATCCGGTCAGCATTTCTACCTTCCCGCAGCCGGATGAAATCGACTACGTGGCGAAAGGGGCGCATTTTGGCCCGCACAACCTGCACGAGAACCGGCCGGGGAGCTTTGTCAGCTCCACGCTGATTTTTGCCACCTGGCAGAATGCGGGCGTGCGCGCGTATGACATCTCCAATCCGTATCGGCCGGTTGAAACGGGGGCGCTGGTGCCTGCCGCGCCGGCGAAAATGATGGATACCCGCCCGAATCGCCCGCAGGTGATCCAGTCGTGTGACGTGTTTGTGGATGCGCAGGGAATTATCTACAGCACGGACTATAACGGCGGGCTGTCGGTGATTGAGTATCTGGGGTGAGTTTTTGCCGGGTGGCGGCTTTGCCTTACCCGGCCTACATTTTGCACCCGTAGGCCCGGTAAGCGCAGCGCTACCGGGCAAACGTTCTCAGCTGTACTGCCGCACCCGCGCCACCAGATCTTCCGCGCTGTCGATACGGTCGGCAATCACAATCAGCGCCTTGCCGAGCGTTATCGCGTGGCGAAGGCATTCGTGGCGCATCGCCTCGTCCTGAATGGTGTCGATATCCGCGACGTGGGAAAGCCCGACGCTGCGGCGAATGAGCTCGGTGCCGCAGAAGCCGATGGCATCATGCCAGACCTTTTTCAGGAACGCGGAGGCATAACCCGGCGCGCTGAGCGCGGCGTCGCGCGTTTTCTCGTGCGCCAGCGCCTGGAAGCGTTCCGCGAAGGTGTTCCACAGCTCCTGAATATCGGTCAGGCGCTGCTCGCGGGCGGCGGCGGCATCGCGAATGCCCAGGTGCCCCGGCAGGCCGCAGAAGTTGAGCAGCAGGTTGCCGATGGCGGTGCCGACATCAAAGCCCATCGGCCCGAAATAGCCGAACTCGGCGTCGATGGCCTTCAGGCTGCCGTCGGCCACAAAAATCGAGCCGCTGTGGATATCCCCGTGCAGCAGGGCCTCAGCCTGAGAAAAGAAGCGATGCTTCAGGGCGGCCACGGCAATTTTCAGCTGGGCGTCGTCGCGCAGCGCGGCGACGTCACTTTCCAGATCGGCCGGGTAGCTGTTGCGTTCGTGGATCTGGTACGGATCGTTGAAGAACAGATCTTCGGTGATCTCGCACATCTCCGGGTTGATGAATTTCGCCACCTGCGCTTTTTTCTTGTGCGGGTGCAGGTAGAAATCGCTGGTGTGGAACAGCGCGTGCGCGAGGTATTCACCCAGCTGACGCGCCGCCTGCGGGTAATAATTATTTTTGATCAGCTCGCCGCGCCAGATGCGATGGCTGGAGAGATCTTCCATCACCATTACCGCCAGTTCCGGGTCAAAGTGGTGGATTTTCACCGTGTGCTGCGGGCTGTGCCGGTAGTGCTCGACCAGGGTTTGCGCCTCCAGACGGGCGCGGTCCAGCGTCAGCGGCCAGGACTCGCCGACGCAGCGCACGTAGGGCAGCGCCTGCTTAACGATGATGCGGCTCACGCCCGCGCTGTCGAAGATTTTGAACACCAGATTGAGGTTGCCGTCGCCTACCTCCTGCGCCTCCACCAGCGATGAAGGATCGTCAAGGCCGCCAAACTGCCTGGCATATTCCACGGCGTCCTGAGCGGTAAAGGTTCGGTATTGCGACATGGCCTGCTCCTCACGGGTTTGCTAATAAAGACATGTAGACGTCTATACATCTGGATTTCATCCTGACACAATGTGCTACAACAACGCAACAGGGAATTAACGACATGCAGACATTACAGACGACCAGCCTGCGGGTAGCGGATAATCAGCTCTTTATTCTCGACCAGCAGGCCCTTCCGCAGGAGAAACGCTGGCTGGATGCCTCAACGGTAGAGGCGCTGGTGGGGCATATTCACGCCCTGCGGGTGCGCGGCGCGCCGCTGATCGGACTCTCTGCAAGCCTGCTGCTGGCGCTGCTGGCGGAAAACGGCAAAAGCCGCGACGAGCTGGCGGTTGCGCTGGAAACCCTGCGCGCCTCCCGGCCGACGGCGGTGAACCTGATGAATAACCTCGACCGCATGAAGCGGGCGCTGTGGCAGGAAGATTTTGTTCCGGCGCTGGTGGCCGAAGCGCTGCGCCTGATTGACGAAGACAAACGACTTTGCGATGCGATTGCCAGCGCGGGCAGCGCGCTGGTGAAGCCCGGCAGCCGTCTGCTGACCCACTGCAACACCGGCGGGCTGGCAACGGCGGGCGTCGGCACCGCGCTGGGGGTGATTGCTCGCGCGCACCAGGAAGGCAACGTCAGCAACGTCTGGGTGGATGAAACCCGTCCGCTGCTGCAGGGAGGCAGGCTGACCGCGTGGGAACTTGGCGAGCTGGGCGTGCCGTATCAGCTCATCACCGATTCCATGGCCGCCAGCCTGATGGCGAAAGGGCAGGTCGACGCCGTGTGGGTAGGGGCAGATCGCATTGCCGCTAACGGCGATGTGGCGAATAAAATTGGCACCTACTCTCTGGCGGTGCTGGCGAAATTCCACGGTATTCCGTTCTACGTTGCCGCGCCGCAGACCACGCTCGACCCGGCCTGCCCGAACGGGGACGCGATCCCCATTGAGCAGCGCGCCGCCAGCGAAGTGACGGGCGTCGCCGGAAGCTTTGGCGCGGTGCAGTGGGCGCCGGAAAACGCTCAGGTCTACAACCCGGCGTTTGACGTGACGCCAGCCTCGCTGATTAGCGGCTGGGTGCTGGATACGGGTGTGGTCACGCCGGAAGAGGTTGCGGAAGGGAAATTTGCCTGAGTCCGGCTATCCTTTAAGGGGCTCCCTTAAGAGGACAACACCGTGACGCTCGACCCTGAAACAGACTTAAAACTGGAGCGCGTAGTGGACGCACCGCGCGACCTCCTGTGGCTCTGCTGGACTACGCCCGAACACATCAAACACTTCTTCATCCCTGCACCGCATAAGGTGCTCGACTGCGATCTCGATCTGCGCGTGGGCGGGCGGTTCAACACCGTGTTTGAGGTGGAGGGCCAGCGGATGGATAACCGGGGCGTGTTTCTTGAAATCGACCCGGCGAAAAAGCTGGTCTTTACCGACGGCTATACCGAAGGCTGGAAACCGGCCGAGAAGCCGTTTATGACGGCAATTTTGTTGCTGGAAGACGCCGGAGAGGGCAAAACCCGCTATACGGCGATTGCGCGCCACCCCACGAAGGAAATCCGCGAGCAGCATGAGCAGATGGGCTTCCACGAAGGGTGGGGGATAGTGCTGGATCAGCTGGTGGCGTATGTGAAGTCTCTTCGACCCCCTCTCCCTTGAGGGAGAGGGTTGGGGTGAAGGGGGAGAATTCATTGATCAAGTCGAAGATAGATTTCTTTTTTTAGTATTCCTCATCTGACGAAATACTGGCGCTCCTTTTTCATCAAAATATCTTTCCGGCCATATCACATCGGGTGGAATGTCTAGCGCCTGAGCGATAAGCAATTCACCTTTGGGCCATGGTCGGGAAAGCGCGTTTGCCAGTGTGGATGAGGAAAGGCCAGCCTTTCGGGACAACGCAGCCAGGCTTGTTCCATGTTTCTTTAGTGCGGCAATGATATCGGCAGGATGCCAGTTCTGATGACGCATAGTGTCCTCCTTACGTGTGCTCATTACGTGCTCAATTATCCTGTTTTGGGATAAAAAGGCAATAGGAGGATATTCGATTTCAGGATATTTGTATGGAATCGGAACAATGGCCTCAGTTTATTCGGATGAATATCAGCGAGTTATCAATGCGTTGAAGAAAGCGCGTAAAGAGAAGGGCATTACTCAGGCGCAGCTTGCTGAGGCGCTGGGTAAACCACAATCGTTTATTGCAAAAGTGGAAAACGGTGAGCGTAGATTGGATGTGGTGGAGTTTGTGCATCTGGCGAGGTTGGTTGGCGCTGATGTGCAGAGGATCATCACCAGTATTTAATTAATGCCTGAATATGGAACTGACCACCTGAGCCGTATGTTCCCCTCACCCTAACCCTCTCCCCGGAGGGGCGAGGGGATAGCACAGTGCTCGCATGACTTTGTGGGGTTCCCTCAGTTCACAGGGAGAGGGCGAAAAGATCAAGCGAGGCGCGGATACGCATCCGCAATGGCGTTACCGGTAAACTGCGCCACCCAGCCTTCCGGATTATCGAAAATACGAATCGCCGTAAAGTTCGGCTCTGAGCCCATATCAAACCAGTGCGGCGTGCCCGCGGGCACGGAGATCAGGTCGTTTTTCTCGCACAGCACCTGATACACCTCATCGCCAATGTGCAGGCAGAACAAGCCCGCGCCTTCCACGAAAAAGCGTACTTCGTCTTCGCCGTGGGTGTGTTCGTTCAGGAACTTCGCGCGCAGCGCGTCTTTCTGCGGATTGTCGGCGCGCAGGCTGATCACGTCCCAGCTCTGGTAACCCTTCTCTGCCACCAGTTTGTCGATCGCATGTTGATACGCCGCGATCACGGCTTCAGGCGCGGGATCGTGTCCTAAATCGCGATCCGCCGCCCAGCGTTCAAACCGCACGCCTTTCGCGTTGAGCTGTTGGGCAATCTCGGCGGCGTCGGTGCTGTGCCACTGGTGTTGACTGGCGTCTTTGTCGGAATAAATGGTCAATGCGCTCATGAAGGGATCTGCTCCGGGTTAATCTCGTCAAACTGGTGGACCTGATGGTGGTGGCTTGCGCCGTCATCATCGCCGCGAATCAGCTGCAGGGTACGAAAACCTGCCTGTTCAGCCGCGTCCAGCTCCTGATGAATATCGGAGAGGAAGAGGATCTGCGACGGGGCGATGCCCGTTTGTGCCGCAATGTTCTGATAAGACTGCACCTCGCGCTTGGCGCCGATGTGGGTGTCGAAATAGCCGCTGAACAAATGAGTAATATCACCTTCGTCGCTGTAGCCAAATAACAGTTTCTGCGCGGCGACGGAGCCAGAGGAATAAACATAGAGATCAATCCCTTGCGCTTTCCATTTTTCCAGCGCCGGGAGCACGTCCGGGTAGAGATGGCCGGTAAAGTCGCCGTTAACGTAGCCGTCGTGCCAGATGATCCCCTGCAGCGCTTTAAGTGCCGTGGATTTACGGTCTTCATCCATAAAGGCAAACAGGGCGTCGATAAGTTCGCTGACGCTGGCGTGTGGGTTAGCGATTTCATCACGCAGGTTGTCCAGAATGGATTTCACCGGCTCGGCGTACTGCTGCGCGGTCACGAAGGCCGCCAGTCGCTCACGCGCGTAGGGGAACAAAACATCATGGACAAAACGAATATCGCTGGTGGTCCCTTCAATATCCGTCACAATCGCGCGAATCATACTCTCTCCAGTTGTCGTAAACGCATTTCGCATTCAAATAAGAACTCTAATCCTTCCAGATGACGCCGGGCTTCGGCCACGTCGCGTCCCCAGCAGGTTAAGCCATGACCGCGCAGAAGAAAACCATAATTAAGCGGCCGTTCCTGGGCGTAATGGGCGATTCGTGAGGCGAGGGCGCCGATATCCTGGTCGTTATCAAAGACCGGGATAGCCACCGTGTCCAGATGCGTGGTTTGTCCGGTGAGGGATTTTTGCATCTCAAAGCCGCTGATGGTGAGCTCGGCCTCTTTGACCAGACGCGATAGCACCGTGGCGTTAACCGTGTGAACGTGCAGCACGGCGTTGGCTTCCGGGAACAGGCGATAAATCAGCGTGTGCAGACCGGTCTCCGCCGACGGTTTGCGACCGGACGGCGCGCGGTTGGTGGCGATCTCCACCTGCAGAAAGTCATCGGTTGTGAGGCTACCTTTGTCCTTGCCGGATTCGCTGAGCCAGCAGAGATGTTCGTCCTGACGCACCGACATGTTACCGCCGGTAGCGGGCGCCCAGCCTTTGGCACCGATCCAGCGGCAGGCGTCGACCAGATGCGTGAGTTGCAGGTTGTCTGTCATTTTCCTTTTACCCTCTCGGCCAGGAATATTCATATGGTTTAGACGTCTAAGCGTCTTGATTGCCAAAGACTAACATCGTGTTATAGTGGCAGCAACATAAGTATTACAAGCAGGCACAACACAATGAGCATTAACGCCTTGATTCCGCAAAGTAAACTTCCCAACCTCGGTACCACCATCTTTACGCAGATGAGCGCCCTGGCGCAGCAGCACAACGCCATTAACCTTTCTCAGGGGTTCCCGGATTTCGACGGCCCGGCTTATCTGCAGGCGCGTCTGGCGTATCACGTGGCGCAGGGGGCGAATCAGTATGCGCCGATGACGGGCGTGCAGGCGCTGCGGGAAGCGATTGCCGACAAAACGGCGGAGCTGTATGGCTATAAGCCCGATGCGAACACCGACATTACGGTGACGGCAGGGGCAACCGAAGCGCTGTATGCGGCCATCACCGCACTGGTGCGCGCGGGGGATGAAGTCATCTGCTTTGATCCGAGCTACGACAGCTATGCGCCTGCGGTTGAACTCTCCGGCGGCGTGGTGAAACGCGTGGCGCTCCAGCCGCCGCATTTTCGCCCTGACTGGCAGGCGTTTGCTGCGCTGCTGAGTGACAAAACCCGTCTGGTGATCCTGAATACGCCGCATAACCCGTCGGCGACGGTGTGGCAAAAAGCCGATTTTGCCGCGCTGTGGCAGGCTATCGCCGAACGGGAAATTTACGTCCTGAGCGATGAAGTCTACGAGCACATCTGCTTTGCTGAGGAAGGGCATGCCAGCGTGCTGGCCCATCCGCAGCTTCGCGAGCGTGCTATCGCCGTCTCTTCGTTTGGTAAGACCTACCATATGACCGGCTGGAAGGTAGGGTACTGCGTGGCCCCGGCGGCCATCAGCGCTGAGCTGCGCAAAGTGCATCAGTACCTGACGTTTGCCGTGAACACGCCGGCTCAGCTGGCGCTGGCGGATATGCTGCGCGCGGAACCCGCGCATTACCGCGAGCTGCCGCACTTCTATCGTGAACGTCGGGATCTGTTTGTGGCGGCGCTGAGCCAAAGCCGCCTGGAAATTTTGCCGTCTGAAGGAACCTATTTCCTGCTCGCCGACTACAGCGCGATTTCCGATCTGGACGACGTCAGCTTTTGCCAGTGGCTGACGAAAGAGGTCGGCGTGGCCGCCATTCCATTGTCGGTGTTCTGCGCCGATCCCTTCCCGCACAAGCTGATCCGCCTGTGCTTTGCGAAGCAGGAATCGACGCTGCTGGCGGCGGCGGAGCGTTTGAACACGCTCTGATTATTTCACCGTCCACGCTTCTGAGTAACGGCGGTCTGCAAACAGCTCCAGCAGACCGTTGATTTGCTTGAGGCGCAGCACCTCATCGCTGTCCATGCCCAGCTCTTTGCCTATTCGCTCATCATTCCAGCCGAGCTGTACCAGTTCGCGCACGATATCTGACATGGCGTTGATTTGATGCCGACCCCGCGCCCGATTGTGGCGAATCGTGGCGGCCATACGGTCATGTTTATCCTTCCGGTGCTGGCGCAGGCAGGTGACGGGGAGATATCCCCTGAGCTGACGCTTTAACGCCGCCCGACTTTTGCCGATTTCGTGGCGATGAAAGCCATCCACAATTTCGTAGTGATGGGCTTCACTTTCCGTCACAACAATAGGTTGGGTGAATCCATCGAGTTCGAGCGACTTGCTGAGCAGCCGTTTTTCCGGAGGGGCAACGTTATTGGGGTTGTAGTCGTTAGCGATAATCGCGTCCTGTTTGATCCAGAGAACGCAGTCTATCGGTTGCTCGCGAAAAGGGCTGTTTTTATGGATCGCTTCGCGAAAGGCATTGATGGCAGTAATCCGATCCTCCTCGCAAAGTGACTGAAGGTACGTTTCGATCTCGGTAATTATTCTTTGTCGCATAAAATGCCCCACTCCTTGCGCTTCGCCTTCACTCGTTCGTTGTAGCGCTGATAATGTTTAGGTTTATTCGGGCTGAATGACAGCGCCCTGCACCAGTAGTCATTATTAAGTAATACCTTACAAATACGGCGCCATGAGGGGATGTCTTTGGCGCCGATATCGCCGTCCTGCGTCTCGGGGATATCCGGCATGCCTCTCTTCTGATACCAGTGCAGATAGATCGCGATTTTATTGCGGTAATGCTCAGCCGTGTTTTGCGGCATGCTGTTCAGCAGGAGCATGGCGTAGTCGCGCCAGCCGAGGTGATCGGGTTTGAGGATTTTCCGGTGGCCATAAAAGTGGTTGTCCTGCCCGGCGTAGAAGCCGCCGCTGCGCACGCCGCTGACGCGCTCGCACATGGCGGCCCAGCGCTCGGGCTCGAGAACGTGATAGAGCCAGAGTCCCTGGCGCTGTTCCGGGCCGAAGGGCTCGCAGATGCGCATATAGCGCGGCGGGACGCCCGCCTGAAACATGAGGTTGTAGAGCGGGTTATAGCTGCTTCCGGATTTTGCAAACCATGTCCAGATGTCTGCGGTTTTCCAGTCGTAAAGAGGATAGACGTACCACGCGTGCCCGCCGGGCGCGGTGGTTGTCCAGGGCTTATCGTCCGCGAAGCGATGCTTGCGGTTGTTGGCGATGGTCAAAAATCGGTTATAGGATTCATCGGCGCGAATGCCCACCAGCATGGCTGCCGGACGGTGCAGGGCAAACCAGTCGGAAAACGAGCGGACAAAGGCTTCAAAGGTCATTCCCGTCTGGTAAAAATCAAAATAATCCGCAGCGGTGATGGCGCCTTCCGGCGGCTGGCGCACCCAGCGCACGTCCGGCGCCCAGCATTGCCATTCAGGCTGATACTGTGAAAGGGAATTTTGCGTGGTCAGCGGAAGCGCCACCCAGTAAAAGTGCTCGATGACGTCCCGGTAGCCTTCGCGCAGCGCATTAACGTGCTCAATGGTGCAGGAGAACTGTGCTTCCCAGTCAATAAAAAGCACGCTGATTTTTCGTTTTTGCGCCCGGGCCATTTGCGCGGTGAGATGCAGCATGACGGTGGAGTCTTTGCCGCCGGAGAAGGAGACGCAGATGCGGGAAAAGGTGGCGAACGTCCAGCCGATGCGCTCCTGCGCGGCCTCCAGCACGTTAAGCTGCAGGGGATATTTATACAGTGACATGTTCAATCTCTTCCTGAGTATGACTGTCGGGGGCTTTTATTTACGCTGATTAACCATGAATAGTAAAGATATTAAGGAGAAACCGGAATAATAAGATCTTCCATTATCGAATTTGTTGCCAAAATGTAATTAAAAAGCCCTCAGGAAATATCGAAAATTATTCTGCTTCGATTTTTTCAATGAATTTCGAAAACACGCTGCTGTTTAGCGCTGAGCGATTGTAAAGCATATAAACATCTAATTGCGGAGTCTCAAAAGGCAAGGAAATGCTCTTCAGGTTGAGATGGTCTTTATATCGTTCAAACAATATTGTTGGTACAAAGCCTATTAAATCACTCACGCCAATAATATTCATAATCGAAAGCAGTGAGTCACTGCGGAAACAGACATTGCGTTCCGGAAGGAGAATGTTTGACTGCAGCTGGAACTCTTTTATGCCATTCTCCTGACTGCGCATCAGCGTGAATTTTTCCTGGCTGAGTTCCTCGAGCGTTGCGCTATCGCCGAGGCGGGGGTGATCTTTGCTGCACGCCACCTGTATTGAAAACTTCATAAAGCGGGTACAGACGATAGAGCGACTGTTAACCGGAGCAAAGCTAAACACCAGATCGGCCTTGCGGTAGGCGAGCAAATCCTCGGCTGACTCAGGGGATAAGACCACATCATTATGTTCTATGTCGTAATTCCCTTCGGCAAGCAGAGAGCTTAGCAGGCCGCCGAAGCGCCCATGGGCCACAATCTGCGGGCAGTAGATGACAAAGCTCTTTTTGATCTGCGCGTTATTCAGGATATTAATGGTTTGCTCAATGCTATTAAGGTTTTCTTCCAGATGGTGATGCAAATTGATCCCCACTGTCGTCGGGGTAATGCCTTTACCCGAACGAATAAAAAGCGGGTCATTCAGTTGCGCGCGCAGGCGTTGCAGGGACTGGCTCACTGCTGAGGGCGTGATGTAGAGTGTTTCCGCTGCCTTGCTAATGCTAAGGTGCTGATAAATGCACTCAAAAATGACTAACAGATTAAGATCGAATTTTTTAAGGTCGTAAAGATTTGCCATAAATCATCCTGAGTGTGTTGTTGTCATCACATTACTGATAACTATAGTTCGAAGTTAATCATTTACAATCCTTGTGATTAACCTACTTAATTTGTTTTAAATACGAGCTTAATATATCACGAGGCTGGATTATTGAAATAGAACTTCAGCCGTTATTAAGATATTTTTATCTTTAAAACTTGCGGCGTTGTTCTCAAATAACCATTATTGGTTATACATTCGCTGTGACTCATTATTGTCACTTTCGTTCTGGCCACCAGGCAGACCACTTATTGCAACTCATTCTCATTATTAAGCCTCTCGTTGAGTCAGGCAGACGCGGAGGCTATTCGGTAAAACCTATCACAGCCATAGGGCGGAATGCCGGCGTGACGCATTGCCCAAACTGAAAACCGGTGCTGTAATCAAACCGCTGTTACGGCCTGAAATAAGGTATGTAGAGCGCAACGCAACGCCAGCCCAGGCTGGCACTGAAAGTTCCTGTGGAAAGTTCAGGTATCAGGGCCGCCCACCAGGGCGGCCTTTTTACGTTCAGGCTTTCCGTTAGTTCCGTTCACAAGGTTGTCTTGTTGGCGTTGTAAGGTTTGGCTGATTGATTTGATAAAGCATACGCATTAGCCCCGATGGATAAAGTTGGTTACCTTACATCTCAACGAAAACACGGAGGAAGTACAGATGTCTTTGATTAACACTAAAATTAAACCTTTCAAAAACCAGGCGTTCAAAAACGGTGAGTTCATCGAAGTAACCGAGAAAGATACCGAAGGTCGCTGGAGCGTCTTCTTCTTCTATCCGGCTGACTTCACCTTCGTTTGCCCGACCGAACTGGGCGACGTGGCTGACCATTACGACGAACTGCAGAAGCTGGGCGTAGACGTTTACTCTGTGTCTACCGATACCCACTTCACCCACAAAGCATGGCACAGCAGCTCTGAAACCATCGCCAAAATCAAATACGCGATGATCGGTGACCCGACTGGCGCCCTGACCCGTAACTTCGACAACATGCGTGAAGATGAAGGCCTGGCTGACCGTGCGACCTTCGTTGTTGACCCGCAGGGCATTATCCAGGCTATCGAAGTTACCGCTGAAGGTATCGGCCGTGATGCGTCTGACCTGCTGCGTAAAGTAAAAGCAGCGCAGTATGTCGCTTCTCACCCAGGCGAAGTGTGCCCGGCTAAATGGAAAGAAGGCGAAGCAACGCTGGCGCCATCTTTAGACCTGGTCGGCAAGATCTAAGTCTGTAAAGCCTGGCGGCGCTGCGCTTGCACAGGCCTACAGTATCGTAGGCCGGGTAAACGACGAGCCACCCGCAATCAATGGGCGCACCCGCGCCCATTTCATTCCAGCACCATGATGCAAGTTGCATTCAGGCCGCCCGTATAAGGCAGCTTGCATGATGACGTTTTAAGAGAGGGAAGAACCATGCTCGACACCACGATGAAAACCCAGCTCAAGGCCTATCTTGAGAAACTGACCAAACCCGTTGAGCTGATTGCCACGCTGGACGACAGCGCGAAATCGGCAGAGATCAAGGAACTGCTGGCAGAGATTGCTGAACTGTCACCAAAAGTGACCTTCAAAGAGGATAACTCGCTTAACGTCCGTAAGCCGTCTTTCCTGATCACTAACCCAGGCTCTGAGCTGGGGCCGCGTTTTGCCGGCTCGCCGCTGGGGCACGAATTTACCTCGCTGGTGCTGGCGCTGCTGTGGACCGGCGGTCATCCGTCGAAAGAGGCGCAGGCGCTGCTGGAGCAGATCCGCGATATCGACGGTGATTTTGAGTTTGAAACCTATTACTCGCTCTCCTGCCACAACTGTCCTGACGTGGTGCAGGCGCTGAACCTGATGTCGGTCCTCAACCCGCGCATCAAACACACGGCAATTGATGGCGGTACCTTCCAGAATGAAATCACCGATCGCAACGTGATGGGCGTTCCGGCGGTGTATCTGAACGGTCAGGAATTCGGCCAGGGCCGTATGACGCTGACGGAAATCGTCGCCAAAGTGGATACCGGTGCAGAAAAACGTGCCGCAGAAGCGCTGAACAAACGTGATGCCTATGACGTGCTGATTGTCGGTTCCGGCCCTGCGGGTGCGGCGGCGGCAGTGTACTCCGCACGTAAAGGGATCCGTACCGGCCTGATGGGCGAACGTTTTGGTGGCCAGGTGCTGGATACCGTGGACATTGAAAACTATATCTCCGTGCCAAAAACCGAAGGCCAGAAGCTGGCCGGCGCGCTGAAGGCGCACGTCAGCGATTACGACGTAGATGTGATCGACAGCCAGAGCGCCAGCAGGCTGGTACCTGCTGCGGTTGAGGGGGGGTTACACCAGATTGAAACCGCCTCCGGCGCGGTGCTGAAAGCGCGCAGCATCATCATTGCCACCGGTGCGAAATGGCGCAACATGAACGTCCCGGGCGAAGATCAGTATCGCACCAAAGGCGTGACCTACTGCCCGCACTGCGACGGCCCGCTGTTTAAAGGTAAGCGCGTGGCGGTGATCGGCGGCGGTAACTCCGGCGTGGAAGCGGCGATCGACCTGGCGGGGATTGTTGAACACGTAACCCTGCTGGAGTTCGCGCCAGACATGAAGGCCGACCAGGTTCTGCAGGATAAAGTGCGCAGCCTGAAAAACGTCGACATCGTGCTGAACGCGCAGACCACGGAAGTGAAGGGCGACGGCAGCAAGGTCACTGGTCTGGAATACCGCGACCGCGTGAGCGGCGACGTGCACAGCGTGCAGCTTTCAGGGATCTTCGTGCAGATTGGTCTGCTGCCAAACACCACCTGGCTGGAAGGGGCGATTGAGCGCAACCGCATGGGCGAAATCATCATCGATGCCAAGTGTGAAACCAGCGTGAAAGGCGTGTTTGCGGCCGGCGACTGCACCACCGTGCCGTACAAACAGATTATTATCGCCACGGGCGAAGGGGCGAAGGCGTCTCTGAGCGCGTTTGACTACCTGATCCGCACCAAAACCGCATAAAAAAAGAAAGTAAGGCTACACCTGCAATAGCGAGAGGCCACCGAAAGGTGGCCTCTTTTTTTTATCTGACGACCATCACCGGTATATGGGTGTGGCGGATGACGCTGGAGGCGTTAGAGCCCAGCAGATGCGTGGTAATGGACGGGTTACGCGAACCGATAACCACCACGTCTGCCTTCAGTTCGGTCGCCAGCTCATTGACCGCATCGCGTACGCTGCCGAATCTGACGTGTGTTTTGATACGTGAAGGGTCGATGCTGAAGTGGCTGACCATGGTTTGCAGGCGATTTTCCGCTTCGTGCTGCAAATGTTCCTCGAAGCGACGCACATCGGCGGCAAAACGGTGCAGGCTCAGGCTGGCGGAGCCTGGCAGCACGTGTAGCAGATGGATGACACCGTCCTGCTGCGCCAGAAACTCCGCGTGGCGTACGGCCTTGTCGCTCAGCTCCATTTCAAAAACATCAACCGGCATAATGATTCTTTGATACATACCCGTTTCTCCTTGTTTATAAACGCTGTACTCATTCAACCACAAAATAGTCATGGTTTCTGTAAGCGCTCCGTCAGTTTTCTTATCTTGCCAGGATAAATCTCAAAAGACCCGTATTCACAGGCAGACCTTCAGGGGTAGCTACCCTTATACACTTACCCGGAACCTTTCGGAGGTCGCATGAAAGCACTTACGTATCACGGTCCACACCATGTTCGCGTCGAGAATGTCCCCGACCCCATCATCGAACAGCCCGACGATATTATTCTGCGCGTCACGGCCACGGCTATCTGCGGCTCCGATTTGCATCTCTACCGCGGAAAGATCCCAAAGGTGCAGCACGGCGATATTTTTGGCCATGAGTTTATGGGGGAAATCGTCGAGTGCGGCGCAGAGGTGAAGAATTTGCAAAAGGGCGATCGCGTGGTGATCCCCTTTGTTATCGCCTGCGGGGACTGTTTCTTCTGTCGCCTCCAGCAGTATGCGGCCTGTGAGAATACCAACGCCGGGCAGGGTGCCGCACTGAACAAAAAGCAAATTCCCGCGCCTGCGGCGCTGTTTGGCTATAGCCACCTCTACGGCGGCGTGCCGGGCGGGCAGGCGGAATACGTTCGCGTGCCGAAGGGTAACGTCGGACCGTTTAAAGTCCCGCAGCTTCTTTCTGATGATAAAGCGCTGTTCCTGTCCGACATTTTGCCCACGGCCTGGCAGGCGGCAAAAAATGCGCAGATTGAAAAAGGCTCAAGCGTAGCCGTTTTTGGCGCCGGGCCGGTGGGGCTACTGACCATTGCCTGTGCGCGGCTGCTGGGGGCTGAGCAGATCTTTGTTATCGATCACCATCCCTACCGGTTGCGATTTGCCGAGGCGCGCTATGGCGCTATCCCCATCAACTTCGATGATGACAACGACGCGGCGGAAAAAATCATCGAGCAGACCGCGGGCCAGCGCGGCGTTGACGCCGTGATTGATGCGGTCGGGTTTGAAGCGAAAGGCAGCACCACGGAAACGATCCTCAGCAATCTTAAAATCGAAGGCAGCAGCGGCAAAGCGTTGCGTCAGTGCATTGCTGCCGTGCGTCGCAGCGGGGTGGTCAGCGTACCCGGCGTATACGCAGGGTTTATCCATGGCTTCCTGTTTGGCGATGCCTTTGATAAGGGGCTGACGTTTAAGATGGGCCAGACGCACGTCCATGCCTGGCTGGGTGAACTGTTACCGCTGATCGAAAAAGGGCTGCTTACGCCGGAAGAGATCGTGACCCATTATCTCCCCCTTGCGGATGCGGAACGCGCCTATAAGATTTTCGAAAAACGGGAGGAGGAGTGCCGGAAGGTGATTCTGGTCCCGGGCGCAGAGACCCCCGAAGCCGCAGAGCAGACCGTTAAAGGGCTGGTGAACGCCTTCCCGGGCGGGGTTGCCTGAGAATGTTCGCTTACCAGTGGCGTTCAAGATAGAGCACGGCCGTGACGATAATCGCCACAAAAATCAGAAAGATAAGTGTGATAACGCCTATCTCACTCATGACCGTCCCCGCGGCACCAAAACAGGTTAAGCGTGGATTAAGGCCATTTTGCGCGGTATAGGAAAATTGGGTGAATTTGCGGAAAGAGGATGCGGCTGCATCCTCTGTGCAAAGCGGGTAGGCGCTTATTCAGAAGAGATTAACGCAGGTAATCGCCCGCGGCTTCTGGCTGGTAGAGCAGCTCCAGCACTTCCAGATGGGTTGACGCGCCACCCGGTAATTCCCAGTGGATCGTATCCCCCGTACGCAGCCCCAGCAGTGCGGCACCCACAGGGGCCAGAACAGAAAGCTGTGTGCTGCTGTCGGTCATCTGAGCGGGGTAAACCAGCGTACGGGTCAACTCTTCACCGGTGGTCAGGTTGCGGAATTTCACCTGGCTGTTCATGGTGACCACGTCATGTGGCATTGTCTCAGGCGTGCACATCTGTGCCCGGTCGAGCTCCTCATTCAGGGCGTCGGCCACGGGGAGCGAGGCAAATTCCGCTTTTTCCAGCAGCCTGTCGATACGTTCTGCGTCGAGCTCATTGATGATAATGGTAGGTCTGGACATTTTTTACTCCATGTCGTTAATGCTGCGTCTAACGCAGAAACTGATCCAAAAGAAAACCCTCGCCGTCTGGCAGCGAGGGTTTAACTCTCCCGATGATACTGGCTGAGCGCGCAAGTTTGAAGTGATGAAAGTCACATTCATGGGCCATATGAATTTTCGCTGAAATTTATTCAGTCTTCATTCCTGACGGAATACGTTACGCTGAGTGTCCTGAACCCGGGCGTTGCCCACCAACGAGAGAGAATTATGTACTTCTATCAACCGTCTCAGGGGCACGGCCTGCCGCATGACCCGCTGAACGCCATTATTGGTCCACGTCCGATAGGCTGGATCTCCTCTTGCGACAAGGCCGGTCAGCTGAACCTTGCACCGTACAGTTTCTTCAACTGCTTTAACTACCGCCCGCCGATCATCGGCTTTTCCAGCAACGGCTGGAAGGACAGCGTGCGTAATATTACGGAAACCGGGGAGTTTGTCTGGAACCTGGCAACGCGCGATCTCGCGCAGGCGATGAATCAAACCTCCGCGATGCTTCCCCACGATCGGGATGAATTTAGCTTTGCCGGGCTCACGCCAGCGGCCAGCCAGCTGGTTAACGCCCCCCGCGTTGCAGAAAGCCCGGTGAATTTTGAATGTCGACTGTCCCAGTGCATTCAGCTTACCGGAGCCGACGGTACGCCGGTGGACACGTGGCTGGTGCTGGGGGAAGTGGTCGGTATCCATATTGCCGAAACGCTGCTGGAAGAGGGGATATACCAGACGGCGAAAGCGCAGCCCATCCTGCGTGCGGGTGGGCCGACAGCGTACTATGGCATCAGCGATGAAAACCGGTTTGATATGGTGCGCCCGGGCGCGGATTGTATGACCGGATACATAGGTGACAGATCAGACCGGGAACATAGGTAACACTTTTAGTCTATCCGCACCACACTCTGGGTTTTTCGGTCGTAGTACGCAAGCGTTATTCCGTTGAAGATGATGGCCTCCAGGCCATCATCCTGTTCTTCCAGCATGATGTACTCATCAGTCAGCGCTTCACTCAGGAACACCGTCCCCTTTTTCCCCATATAGAGTGTCCCCCTCGATTTCACCCTGTAGACCGTTCCTCCTGACGGATAGGCATAGTCAGGAACACGGCCATCCCACTGTCGCTTCGAGGGGTGCCACACCGTTCCGGGCGTTGCACCCGCCAGGGCTTCATGCGGTCTTTCGTAGTTAAATTCTTCCCGGTAGTCACTGAACCACCGCTGTTGTTCTTCCATCGTCATGAAGGTGTTCCCCTGCGCCAGCGCACTTTTCAGGGAACGGTGCATGCGTTCGTGCCGCCCGTTCTCTTCGGGATGGCCCCGCCGGATACGCTCCGGTCTGACGCCCAGCTTTATCAGCCAGACGGCAAGGCGACTTAACCCGGCGATACCCGTCCCTGCGAAGGGCTGACCATTATCGGTTCTCAGAACGTCCGGCAGACCGTACTCCAGGAACGCCTCCGTCAGACAGTGCCTGACGAAGGGCTCGCTCTCACGGTCTGTTCCACGGCAGCTCAGCAGATACCGGCTGTGGTTGTCGGTCAGGGTAAAGGGATGACAGTACTCTCTGCTCAGCAGCCTGAACTTGCCTTTAAAATCAGCGCTCCAGACCTGATTGTTTTCACTGATGCTGGTCAGGGGCCGGCGATTCCCCGGCGTTCTGCGCTTTCTCTTTCTGTCAGGTACCAGGCCTTCACGCTTGAGGATATCGCCGACAGTGCTGGCAGCAGGAACGGTAAAATCGACGTGATGATTGAGGAGCCACATCCGCAGTTTTTTCGGGCCCCAGTCAGGGTGTTTCTGACGCAGGGCAGTCAGGTGTCCGACGACCTCATCAGGAACCGTCCGGGAGTGAGAGCATGGTGCGCGCGACCGGTCAGAGAGAGAGGACAGGTCAGAAGGGTCAAAACGCTGAAGCCATTTGTAGCCGGTTTTGCGGCTGATACCAAAAAGACGGCAAAGAGCGGAGAAGGAGTCCGTACCTTCATGGCAGGCACGGATAAAATCAAGGCGTTGCATAGGTCGGGTCTCAGTCCAGGGCATAGCGAGTCTCCTCTTCTATGCCAGTTATAACTGTTACCCATGTATCCGGTCTAAAGTGTTACCCATGTTTCCGGTTCATACCGATCAGTAACCGGCTTTATCAATCACGAATTGTTTACCGCAGTTACCCGGATGTGGCTGCGGGGCAAATGAGGCCGCAGAAAGCGGGTTGTTAATGGCGTCAGCCTTCAGCGAAATCTGCATCTCGGTCAGATAAGCCGGATTGCCGTTGCAGGTCAGCTTGAACGCTCTGACGTTCTCCTTGCCCCAGCTTTTGGCTACGGCACTGTCAAAGTCGCTGCGATTGACGGGTTTTCCGTAGTTATTGGCAAGGAATTTACCGACCGCACTGTTTTTAACTTCCTGATTCATCCGCACCATCGTGCCGAAATAGGCATCCGGATCGAAACCAAAGCAGACGCCATGTTTGGCGTATTCGTAGCGTTCCAGGCAGGAATTACCGCCCGCACCCGGCATCACGTCGTTGAGCTTTGCGGCAGCGGAAAGCGACAGTCCGGTTTCGGCGGCATCGCATTTACGGCTGGCCTTCACTTCCGGCATGTTCGGAATGGGGCGCGTGGCGCAGCCAAAACGCATCCATCGACGTTCATCCACCCCGCGTGCGGCAATGGATTTTGGCAGGCCGGGCCATAGCCCGTGAACGGTCAGAAAATCGGCTTTATTTTCGCGCTCTTTTTGCAGGCGACATTCGTCAGGTTCATTGCGGTTGCGCTCGACCATGCTCTGGCAAAAACCGGTTTGCCAGGACAGGGCCAGCACATAGCGATCGAAATCGCCATACTGGGTTGCCTTGAGCGGTTCTGCCTGCGTGGAGAAAACACAGAGGGCAAGCGCGATTGCCCCAGACGGGATAACGATATCCTTCCTGAACATATGATTTCCTGATCGAATGAGCGTGATTGATTTCTGGGGGTTATTAAAGCACAAAAAGCGCCCGCAGGCGCTTTCTGGATATCAGGAATTTAGCTTAGGCTGCGCCGGGCACCAGCACTTCCGTGGCGATAATCACGATAATCAGCCCAACCATAACGGGCACTGAGGTGCGTTTTACCACTTCAAATGGCGAGATTTTCGCCATCCCGGCAACGGCGACGACCACGCCCGATACCGGGGAAATGGTACGGCCCAGGTTTGACGCCTGCAGCATGGGAATGGAGAGATAGGCCGGGTTAATCCCGGAGGAGTGGGCCAGTTTCGGGATCATCTCCACGAAAGCGTAGAAAGGCGCATTGCCGGAACCGGTGGTCATGGCCGCCAGCATGGTGAGTACCACCAGGACCAGCATCAGGATAATACTGGCCGAGCCGAACGAGGTGGCGATAGAGATCAGGCTCTGGATAAAGCCGATGGTGCTCAGACCCTGAGCAAAAACGCCCGCTGCCACCAGCAGCATCACCACGCCAGCGAAGGCATCCGCCATACCGCGATAGGCGACTTCCAGACCAGAGAACACCTTTTGCGTGTTGAAACCGCGCACAAACTCCAGCACGGCAGCCAGCAGCATGCAGATCACCAGAATGGTGATGATGTGCAGCTGCGGGCCCCATTTGCCGTCAAAAATCAGCACTCCGATAATCGGCGTGAAGGGCAGAATGGCATAAAACGCGGGTGCGGTGGTGGTGATCTCACTCACATCCATCATCTCGTGGCTGATGTTTTCTTTCTTGTCCAGATAGCGCTGCCAGAAGAAATGCGCGATTCCCATTCCCACAATGGCGACAATAGAGATTGGCAGCGTGGTTTTAAAGGCGAAGTCGATGAGCGACATCTCCGCAGCCTTTGCCGCCAGCACAACGTCGCCGGAGGTTGGGGAAAGAATAATGGCTGCCGGAGACGCGCAAATGGCTGCTGCCGCGCCGCGGCTGATACCGACGTTCACCATGACCGGGAACAGCGTGGCCATGAGCAGTACGCCAAGTCCGGTTGCCGACGACACGGCCAGCGACATCAGGCAGGCGAGGAAATAGGCGGCGACCATCAGCAGATAGGGTGAGTTGATGTACTGCAGCGGTTTTGAGGCAAGCTTAACGACCATGTCGTTGGCACCGATATGGGTCATGTAGGCGGCAAAACCGCACAGCATCATGATCATCATACCCAGGTCGCCGCCGCGGCTCATGAGTAATATCTTAATGTATTCAACAATATCAGTGGCGGTGTAACCCGTACTGGTTGCACTGGCAGGTAATACCTGATGTCCCATTATGGCGCTGATAATCAGCAGCGTTAAACCGCCAACAAATAATACGCCCGTGGCCGAATAGCCTTTAATGATGTAGCGTGCGACACCGACAATGACGACGACCCCAATAAGGAGTTCGAATAACGTAAGCATGATTTCCCCTGTATCTCTGCTGCAATGGAGCACAAAAAATCAATAAAAATAAGAAGGATGAAAATGTGCCGAATAAATGGCCTGTTCTTGCTGATTAAAATCAATAAACAGACGACTAGAGAGCAGAACAACCGTGTTTTTGCCATGGCTCTTACATTTACGCCATGAGAGTCTTGACCGTCAGAAATAGCGTAATATGTCCTTACAATGATAACAGATTGTTAATATTTTGTGTAATTCAGCATGTTGCTGATATACAAGGCTAAACAGGTTAAAGGCTCACTCTGAATGGGCTTATTCAGACTTGCGGTCCAGTTTATTGAGAATATTCCCGGAAAAAGGCCGAATAATTAGGAATAACGCTGATGTCGTTAAGCCTTGATTCAACTACTTTATGGTAAACTTTGCCTCGAATACTAAGAATGGTAATTGCATTGTGATCGTACGTAATACATTTTTCTCAATTTTATTGTTTATTTTTGGGCAGTTAACGTTTTCTTCTGTTGCACAGGCAGAGGACAACGCGACGGATAAAGGGTGGTTCTCAACCTTTACGGATAATGTCTCTCAGACCTGGACGGCGCCCGAACATTATGATCTCTATGTTCCGGCAATAACGTGGCATGCGCGTTTTGCTTACGACAAAGAGAAAACCGATAAATATAACGAGCGTCCGTGGGGCGCTGGTTTCGGTCAGTCGCGCTGGGATGATAAGGGAAACTGGCATGGCATCTATCTGATGGCCTTTAAAGACTCCTTTAATAAATGGGAGCCGATTGGGGGCTACGGCTGGGAGAAAACCTGGCGCCCGCTAGCCGACGAGAACTTCCATGTCGGGTTGGGCTATACCGCGGGGGTCACCGCACGTGACAACTGGAACTACATTCCGATCCCGGTGCTGCTGCCGTTGGCCTCTATCGGTTACGGCCCCGCAACGTTCCAGATGACCTACATCCCGGGCACGTACAACAACGGTAACGTTTACTTCGCCTGGATGCGTTTTCAGTTTTAACTGAAAAAACGTTACCTGTTGGTGATAAAACGCGCAGCCGTTGATTCATAAACGATAAAAATCTGCCAGTGAAAATTAACGCGACTTTAGTCACTTTTTATCAAAGATCCGCTGGACAAAAGGTCTCACAATTGATGTACTGGTAACCGACACAGCATTTGTGTCGTTTTTTAATGTAAAGGTAATTTTGATGTCTAAGATTAAAGGTAACGTTAAGTGGTTTAATGAGTCCAAAGGATTCGGTTTCATTACTCCTGAAGATGGCAGCAAAGACGTGTTCGTACACTTCTCTGCAATCCAGTCTAATGGTTTCAAAACTCTGGCTGAAGGTCAGCGTGTAGAGTTCGAAATCACTAACGGTGCCAAAGGCCCTTCTGCTGCTAACGTAATCGCTCTGTAATCCAGACGCGTCAGCAAGAATTTCAAAACCCGCTCACTGAGCGGGTTTTTTTCGTTTTGAATCAGCCAAGCAGATACATTTTCAGGAAGCTGGCCACGATCAGCACGCTTAACAACACCATGCCTGCGCTCATCAGACTCTGTTTCATTCTGTCACCCTCGTTCAGTACTGCATCCAGAGTGACAGAGAAAAATTAAGCCAACATTAACGGTTCGGCTGTTAATGCGCGCTTGCGGAAGAAAATAGCCAAAATGCGATCCCCGTCATCGCAAAGGAGCCGAGCATATTGATCGCCATATTCATCAGCGCCCAGCCGATACGGCCTTCCTGAAAGAGAAAAACCGTTTCCGCAGAAAAGGTTGAGAAGGTGGTTAACCCGCCGCAGAATCCGGTGGTAATCAGGACTTTCCACATTGGGTCAATGTGTGTCATTCGGTTAAACCAGGCCAGCCCCATGCCAATGATAAAGGCACCTATCAGGTTTGCAGCCAGCGTCCCCATGGGAATCGCCTGATGCAGGGGGTTAAACCGCATACTGAGAAACCATCGCGCAACGCTACCCGTTCCCCCACCAATAAAAACGGCTAAAAGTAGTTGTAACACGCTAAATACCTGCTATTTGATGTGTAAGAGAAGCGAGTTTAACGCCGTTTATGATGAGGGGACAAATATGTATGTTGCGGTAGGGCAATTTGCGGTCACGCCTGACTGGCAGGCTAACGCGATAAAATGCGTCAATCTGATGATGCAGGCCCAACAGAAAGGCGCGTCGCTGCTGGTGCTTCCTGAGGCGCTGCTGGCCAGGGATGATAATGACCCGGATTTATCCGTGAAGTCCGCGCAGCCGCTGGACGGTGAATTTTTACAGCAATTGCTCGCCCAGAGCGTGGGCAATACGATGACGACGATCTTAACAATCCATGTTCCCTCTACGCCGGGTCGGGCGGTGAATACGCTGGTGGCGATTCGCGGCGGAGCCATAGTCGCACGTTACGCCAAGCTCCATCTTTATGATGCCTTCAGCATTCAGGAATCACGGCGCGTCGACCCAGGAGACCGTGTTCCGCCGCTGCTGGAGATTGACGGATTAAAGGTTGGGCTGATGACCTGCTATGACCTGCGTTTTCCGGAGCTGGCACTCCATCTGGCGCTACAGGGGGCGGACGTGCTGGTTCTGCCTGCCGCGTGGGTTAAAGGGCCGTTAAAAGAACATCACTGGGCAACGCTGCTGGCGGCACGCGCGCTGGATACCACCTGCTATATCGTTGCTGCAGGAGAATGCGGAACGAAGAACATCGGGCAAAGCAGGGTAGTCGATCCGCTGGGTGTGACGATCGCCGCCGCTGCGGAAGCCCCGGATTTGCTGGTGGCGGAGATAAACATAGACAGAATTGCGCTTGCACGTCAGCAATTACCTGTTCTTCGCAATCGTCGGTTTGCGCCACCGCAATTATTGTGATGTTTTTTTCAACAATGCTTGATTCACCTTGTTACAGATTGCTATTGTGTGCACGCGCTAAATGACCGTTAATACAGTCAGGTTTTGGCGCTGAATGCAGCCTGTTTTAAGTAAAGAAGGTATCTATGGGTGAGATTAGTATTACCAAACTGCTGGTGGTTGCCGCACTGGTCGTCCTGCTGTTTGGTACCAAGAAGTTACGCACGCTGGGTGGTGACCTGGGGGCTGCCATCAAAGGCTTTAAGAAAGCGATGAACGACGATGATACAGCCGCGAAGAAAAGCGCTGAGGATGACGTCCCGGCAGACAAGCTTTCTCACAAAGAGTGACAGCAACGCCTGAGGGCATGCGAAAAAAAAACCGGCTCATGAGGCCGGTTTTTTTGTATTACTGTAAATGAATATTACAGCATTATTTAACTTCTTCGCCTTTTGCCTGCATATCTGCATGGTAGGAGGAGCGAACAAACGGGCCGCATGCGGCGTGAGTAAAGCCCATCGCCAGCGCTTCGGCCTTCATTTCATCAAACTCGTCCGGGCTCACGTAGCGCTGTACCGGCAGGTGGTGACGGCTTGGCTGCAGATACTGGCCCAGAGTCAGCATGGTTACACCGTGGCGGCGAAGATCGCGCATCACCTCGATGATTTCATCGTTAGTTTCACCCAGACCTACCATCAGACCTGACTTGGTCGGAATATGTGGATGCGCTTCTTTGAAGCGTTCCAGCAGTTTCAGAGACCAGTTATAGTCAGCGCCCGGGCGCACCTGACGATAGAGACGCGGTACGTTTTCCAGGTTGTGGTTAAATACATCTGGCGGCGTCGCGGTCAGGATATCCAGCGCGCGGTCCATACGGCCGCGGAAGTCTGGCACCAGCGTCTCGATTTTGATGTTTGGGCTTTTCTCGCGAATGGCCGTAATACAGTCAGCGAAGTGCTGCGCTCCGCCGTCGCGCAGATCGTCACGGTCAACGGACGTGATAACCACGTAACGCAGCGCCATGTCGGCGATGGTCTGCGCCAGCTTCTGGGGTTCGTTAGCATCAGGTGCAACCGGACGGCCATGAGCAACATCGCAGAACGGGCAGCGGCGGGTACAGATAGCACCCAGAATCATAAACGTCGCGGTACCGTGATTGAAACATTCAGCAAGGTTCGGACAAGAGGCTTCTTCACAAACGGAGTGAAGGCCATTCTTGCGCATCGCCGCTTTGATCCCCTGGATACGCGAAGAGTCGGCCGGAAGTTTGATTTTCATCCATTCCGGTTTTCTTAACAGCGCCTCGCGCTCTGTAGCCACGTTTTTAACCGGGATAAGGGCCATTTTATCGGCATCGCGGTATTTAACACCGCGTTCCATCACAATGGGTTTACTCATAGCGTGCGTGTTCCAGTTGCGAATATCGAAGGAAAGCGTTTCAATTCAAGGGAATGTTGTATTTATCAACTATTTTTGAACGAACGACAGGCAGTATATCATTGAAACGGTCGTTAAAGCAGCCTGCCAGATCGCCAATTTGTAAAATAGTTGTTGTTTTGTGCCTTTTGCCCTGCCTGCCGCAGGGGCTTATGCTGGCTCAACCTGTCAGAAGGCCTGACGGATAATGCGGATTACGTTTTCCAGAACCGGATCGCGCAAGCTCAGCTTGTTGTAATGCAGTGAAATTTCAACAGATTCCCCATTAAGCTGGCTGAGGGGGATACTGTCCAGCGGCCAGCATTTCCGGAGCAGGCTGTACAGGCGCGATGGCATGATGCACAGCATATCGCTGCTGCCTATCAGGGATGCGGTGGTGAACATATTGTAACTGCTGAAGCTGATCTGACGTTCCGGGAAAATTTCATCAATACGCTGACGAAGGCCATGGTTGGACTGCCCTTCGGTCATGAAAGACGAGTGGTCGTAGTTGCGCAGGTTTTCTATGGTCAGCGGCTCGCTGAGGGCAGGATGCTGCTGACGGCAAACCAGCACCAGGTTATCCGCATAGAGCACATTTTGCCCCAGCGCTCTGGCACTGAAGCTGCCGCTTTCAATAATCAGGTCCGTCTGGAACTGGGCAAGCTGAACGTCAGGTTCATGGAGAGGCACATTGCGAAGCAGGAGCTGCGGAGCATGCTCTTTTACGGCCTGGAAGATCGCAGGCATGACCAGCACACCCACCGAAGGGGAACAGCCGATGGTGATGGTTCTCTGCTTATCGTAGCTCCCGGTTAAATCCAGTGCGCCCAGAATCGACTCCAGCCCCTGGCTGATGTACTCATGGAGATGCGTGGCGTAGGCCGTCGGCGTTACCCCCTGGCCCTTACGGATAAATAACGGGTCAGGAAATATAGCGCGTAGCTTTTGGATGGACTGGCTAATTGCTGATGGCGTGAGATTAAGAATTTTCGCAGCGTTAACGATACCCTTATGGACATATACTGCCTCAAAAATAGTCAGTAAATTGAGATCAATATTACGTAAAGTCCGAAAAATTTGCGGCTTGTCTTCGCCACCAGGTTCATTCAGTCGTTTGGCTGGTAAATTATTATACTCCACGCTTTCACTCCGTATACATTCACAATATGAATGATAGTTGAATTTATTTATTATGCTTGTAGAGATTCGTAAAGTGTTGGTTTTGTTTCATTTGTTTATCAAAAGCAAACGCTTGTGTGATAATTGCTCACGTTACTTATGCCGTGTTTGCCGTGCATGCTGGAGGCTAAATAATATGTAGCGGTAATATTCGGGCGCTTCGAAAATATAGAATCTATGGATTATTGTAAAGTGCAAAAACGGTAAATAGACAGTGGCCCGTCAAATTAGCGAGCCCTGTTGTACGATATATTAAGCAGGGATATATTCGTGCGGGGGATTGTTAAGTAGTGCTAACACGTTCTTTAACAGCACGGGACGAATCGTGTCTGGCGTAGCGGTTTCTATCCACTGGCGCATTTGCGTCATTTCCATGCCGGCGTAGCCGCAGGGGTTTATGCGCTGGAAAGGCGCGAGATCCATATTAATATTCAAGGCCAGGCCATGGAATGAGCAGCCTTTACGAATACGCAGCCCCAGAGAGCAGATCTTCATTTCCCCAACGTAGACCCCAGGCGCATCGGCCCGCGGATGCGCGTCAATCCCGTATTCCGCCAGCGTATTGACGACTGTCTGTTCCAGTAAGGTAACCAGTTCACGCACGCCGAGCTTTCTGCGCTTCAGATTGAGCAGGACGTACATTACCTGCTGCCCGGGACCATGGTACGTGACCTGACCGCCGCGATCGCTCTGGATAACCGGAATATCGCCCGTCATTAATAAATGTTCTGCTTTTCCCGCCTGACCCTGCGTAAAGACCGGCAGGTGTTCGACCAGCCAGATCTCATCGGGGGTTGTGTCATCGCGTGAATCGGTGAAGTCATGCATAGCCTGGGAGACAGGCTCGTAAGGTTGCAGCCCGAGGTGACGGACCAGAATTTTATCCTGATACAAAACTGCGTCTCCGAAGACGAGGGACAAAAGGTATGCGGGAGTATATCACAGCGGGGAGAGGGGTTACCCGGCAAACCGGGTAACCGCAAAGGGACTACAGCACCATACGAACGATTTCGATATTGCCGAGCTCTTCGTACAGCGTCTCAACCTGCTCAATGTGTGTCGCAGTGATAGTAATAGAAACCGAGTGGTAGTTGCCCTTGCTGCTTGGTTTTACTGACGGAGAGTAGTCACCCGGCGCATGGCGCTGTACCACTTCAACCACCTGATCAACCAGCTCAGGTTTCGCCAGACCCATTACTTTGTAGGTAAATGGGGTAGGGAATTCAAGCAGTTCGTTAAGTTTGGTTTTCATGTCAGCTCCGGCGTAACGTCAAAAAATAATAACTCCCACGTCAGGTGGGAGTTATCAGGATACTTAGTATATGGGGATCAAAATCACACTTTCAAGTGTTCGATTTTTAACCAAACCAGTGGTGGAACATCAATTTAATATAATCAATGATTTTGCCGAAGAAATTGCCTTCAGGAATTTCTTGCAGGACCACCAGCGGGCGCTGATCGATCGTTTTGCCATCCAGCTGGAAGTTGATTGTGCCCACGACCTGATTTTTCTGCAGCGGGGCGTGCAGCTCGGTGCTGTTCAGGACGTAGCTGGCTTTCAGATCCTTCATACGACCGCGCGGAATGGTCAGGTAGAGGTCTTTATCAACGCCGAGAGAAGCACGGTCGTTGTCGCCGAACCAGACCGGTTCAGACGCAAACTCTTTGCCTGCTTTCAGTGGATTCACGGTTTCGAAGAAACGGAAGCCCCAGGTCAGCAGCTTCTTGCTTTCTGTTTCACGGCCTTTAAAGGTGCGGCCACCCATCACGGCAGAGATCAGACGCATCTGGCCTTCAGTGGCGGAGGCGACCAGGTTGTAGCCCGCTTTGTCGGTGTGACCCGTTTTAATGCCGTCAACGTTCAGGCTGTTATCCCACAGCAGGCCGTTACGGTTGGTCTGACGGATACCGTTGAAGGTGAACTCTTTCTCTTTATAGATAGAGTATTCATTAGGGACATCGCGGATCAGCGCCTGACCAATCAACGCCATATCACGTGCCGAGCTGTACTGACCGTCTGCGTCCAGGCCGTGTACGGTCTGGAAATGGCTGTTTTTCAGACCCAGCGCGTTCACGTAGCTGTTCATCAGGCCTACGAAGGCATCCTGGCTACCGGCGGCGAAATCGGCCATCGCTACGCAGGCATCGTTACCCGACTGCAGGTTGATACCGCGAATCAGCTGGGAAACAGGAACCTGCATACCCGGTTTCAGGAACATCAGAGAGGAACCCTTAAAGACCGGGTTCCCGGTTGCCCACGCATCGTTACCGATGGTGACCAGATCCGTTTCTTTGAATTTACCTGCCTTCATCGCCTGGCCGATAACGTAGCTGGTCATCATTTTGGTCAGGCTGGCCGGGTCACGGCGGGCATCGGCATTCTGTTCTGCCAGCACTTTGCCAGAGTTGTAATCGATCAGGATGTAGGATTCCGCGTCGATTTGCGGAACGCCAGGGATCATGGTCTTGATATTCAGGTCATCGGCGTGAGCTGCAGAGAGCGCAGCCGCGCAAAGGGCCGTGGTCAGCGCCATGCGCTGCACAAAACGAGCAGAAAAAGTGGTCTTCATGGTCAGAACTACGACATCCGTGATGGAATTAAAAAAAGTGCCTTACTATAGCAAATGCTATTCAGGCAGGCATCCGACTTTAAGCATGAGTTTGTGAATGTGTTTTACACAAACTGACAATTCGGATACCGCCGGTTAATTATTTCGCAACAGCGATAAATGACTGAAGCTGAGCTTCATTCTGCAGACGCTGCTGCAGGGAGGCTGCCTGCGATTTGCTGGCAAACGGCCCCATCTGAATGCGCCAGACAGCACCGTTCTGCTCAACGCGTCCTGGTACGCCAAACTGCTGGCTCAGACGCTGCTGATACTGTTTAGCCCGGGCCTGATCGCTCACAGCACCGACCTGAACCACATAGCTGCCGCTGGCCGCTGTTGGAGCCGCCACCGCGGCACTTTGCGTGGCCGCGGGCGCCGTTACGGGAGCTTGCTGGGTCGCTGGTGCAGCAACGGGAGCGGGGGCTGGGGTAGGTTCACTGCCTTCCAGCACGCCCGAGGCTAAGGTCGTCGGTGCGCCAAGAAAGCCGCTGCTCTTTACCGGTGCGCCCGTTGAATCGTCGCTTTGCAGCGTGTCATTGCTGATTGGGCGTATTTCTCCCCCCGGCTGAGCAGGCTCGGCCGGAGAAGAGACGCTGCCCATTCCCCCGTCAAGATTTGGGCGGTCGGGAAGGGCATAAGTCTGTTTCGCCACCGTCGTACACGCGGTACCCGGCCCGGAGAGGGAGCCATCCTGCGCCACGATAATCGGGTCAATACGGACTTTGGTGTTGTTCGAGGTATTCAGGCGATCGGCAGACGCGCGCGACAGGGAGATCACCCGGTCATTTCCGTACGGGCCGCGGTCGTTGATACGCACGACGATCATGCGGCCGTTTGCCAGGTTGGTGATACGGGCATAGCTCGGGATCGGCAGCGTCGGATGTGCCGCCGTCAACTGCATGGGGTCGAACGTCTCTCCGGAGGCCGTCAGGTTACTGCCTGGCTCGGCATCATAAATGGCGGCAAAGCCCGCCTGGCTGAAACGGGAAGGATCCTGAACAATTTTATAGCTTTTGCCGTCGCGCTCGTAATCCTGATTGGCACTGGCATTCAGCGGTTCATAAACGGGATCGGCACCGCTGATTTCTACGATCGGGCCATTACACACCGCAGGCTGCGGCGGCGCGACGGTTGCCTGTTGCTGACCATCATCACTAGTACAGGCCGCAAGTAAACTTGCCGCAATGCAGATCCCCAGCCACTGCTTACGCATTCCGATCCCCTTATTTTTATACGCTTTTTGACAACATTTTTCTGTGGGTATGGATCGACATCACGATACCAAACCCGGCCATCAACACGATCAGTGCCGAGCCTCCGTAACTCACCAGCGGCAGCGGTACGCCTACCACCGGCAGAATACCACTCACCATACCAATATTTACGAAGACATAAACGAATAAAATCAGCATCAACCCGCCAGCCATGACGCGACCAAAGGTCGTTTGCGCGCGTGCTGCAATCCACAATCCTCGCATGATCAGCAGAACGTATAGGGCCAGGAGTATTAAGATGCCCACCAGCCCCAGCTCTTCCGCCAGGACGGCAAAGATAAAGTCGGTGTGACGTTCCGGTAAAAATTCCAGCTGCGACTGCGTGCCGTGCAGCCAGCCTTTACCGCGCAGGCCGCCGGAGCCAATCGCAATCTTGGACTGAATAATATGATAGCCCGCGCCCAGCGGATCGGTTTCCGGATCGAGCAGCATCATGACGCGCTGGCGCTGGTAATCGTGCATCAGGAAGAACCAGAGAATAGGGATGAACGCCGCAATCAGCACTACCGCGATACCAATCAGGCGCCAGCTCAGGCCCGACAGGAACAGGACAAACAGGCCGGAGAGGGCGATGAGGATAGAGGTACCCAGGTCAGGCTGTGCCGCAACCAGCAGCGTTGGCAGGAAAATCAGCACCAGCGCGATGGCGGTATTCTTCAGCGACGGCGGACAGACGTCGCGGTTGATAAAGCGTGCCACCATTAAGGGCACGGCGATTTTGGCAATTTCCGAAGGCTGAAAGCGGACAATGCCCAAATCCAGCCAGCGTTGCGCCCCTTTTGAAATGGCCCCAAAGGCATCGACCGCAACCAGCAAAATAATACAGAAGATGTAGAGGTAGGGCGCCCAGCCTTCGTAGACGCGCGGCGGGATCTGCGCCATCACCACCATAATAATCAGCCCCATGGCGATCTGGCCGATTTTGCGCTCCATCATCCCGATGTCCTGGCCGCTGGCGCTCCAGATAACCAGCGCGCTGTAAACCAGCAGGGCCAGCAGGATCAGCAGCATGGCTGGGTCGATGTGGATTTTGTCCCACAGCGATTTTTTATTTGGATTATCCGTCATGATTATTGGTCCTCCGCCGCAGCGGCGGCCGGGTTTTCAGCCGGCAGTTCGGTGTTGTTATCACCCAGCATAATGTGGTCAAGGATCTGGCGCATGATGGTCCCTACTGCAGGCCCGGCACCGCCGTTCTCCAGAATCATCGCCACCGCGACCTGCGGGTTGTCATATGGGGCAAACGCCGTCATCAGCTTGTGGTCACGCAGACGTTCGGCAATGCGGTGCGCGTTATAGGTTTCGTTGGCTTTCAGACCAAAGACCTGCGCAGTACCGGACTTCGCCGCCACTTTGTACGGCGTACCGGCGAAATACTTGTGGGCGGTACCGTTGGGGCGGTTTGCCACGCCGTACATACCGTCTTTCGCGATTTCCCAGAAGCCGGAATGAATGTCACCCACCGGCGCTTCGTGCGGCTGGTTCCACGGCACTTTTTTGCCGTCTTCAACCGTACTCTGCAGTAGGTGAGGCACTTTCACCACGCCGTCATTGATGAGGATCATCATGGCTTTGTTCATCTGAAGCGGCGTTGCCGTCCAGTAACCCTGACCGATACCCACCGGAATGGTGTCGCCCTGATACCACGGTTTTTTAAAGCGCTTCAGCTTCCATTCGCGCGTCGGCATGTTGCCGGAGCGTTCTTCCGCCAGGTCAACGCCGGTGTAGTGTCCGTAGCCGAATTTGCTCATCCATTCTGACAGGCGGTCGATCCCCATGTCATACGCCACCTGATAGAAGAAGGTATCCGCAGACTCCTCCAGCGATTTGGTGACGTTCAGATGACCGTGGCCCCATTTTTTCCAGTCGCGATAGCGCTTTTCTGAACCGGGCAACTGCCACCAGCCCGGGTCAAACAGGCTGGTATTGCGGTTGATGACGCCAGCACTCAGTGCAGAGACCGCCACGTACGGTTTAACCGTGGATGCCGGCGGGTAAACCCCTTGCGTCGCGCGGTTCACCAGCGGCGTGTTGGGGTCATTCAGCAGACCGGAGTAGTCTTTACTGGAAATGCCGTCAACAAACAGGTTCGGGTCATAGCTTGGCATAGACACCATCGCCAGGATGCCGCCGGTGCGGGGATCGGTGACCACAACGGCTGCGCGGCTGCCCGCCAGCAGGGTTTCAATATACTGCTGAAGCTTAAGGTCGAGGGTCAGATAGACGTCATGCCCCGCCTGAGGCGGCACTTCTTTAAGCTGGCGAATCACGCGGCCACGGTTGTTAACCTCAACCTCTTCATAGCCGGTTTGCCCGTGCAGGACATCTTCGTAGTAGCGTTCAATACCGAGCTTACCGATGTCGTGCGTTGCGGCGTAGTTCGCCAGCTTGCCGTCTTTATCGAGGCGGTCGACGTCTTTGTCGTTAATCTTGGAGACGTAGCCAATCACATGCGTCAGCGCGGAGCCGTAGGGGTAGTAGCGACGCTTGTACCCCTTTACTTCCACGCCGGGGAAACGGTACTGGTTTACCGCAAAGCGAGCCACCTGGACTTCCGTCAGGTTGGTTTTAACCGGGATGGAGGTGAATCGGTGTGAGCGGGCGCGCTCTTTTTTGAAGGCGGCGATATCGTCGTCGTTAAGGTCAACAACGCTTTTCAGCGCTTCCAGCGTATCCTGAACATTATCGACTTTTTCCGGCATCATCTCGATTTGATAGATGGTGCGGTTTAACGCCAGCGGGGTGCCGTTGCGATCGTAAATAATGCCGCGGCTGGGCGCGATAGGCACCAGCTTGATACGGTTTTCGTTGGAACGCGTCTGGTAGTCGGTAAAACGGACAATTTGCAGATTATAAAGGTTGGCGATCAGCACGCCGGTAAGCAGCAAAATCCCGGTGAAGGCGACCAGCGCCCGGCGCACAAACAGCGCGGACTCAGCCGTATAGTCGCGAAAAGAATTCTGTAGTTTCATCCGCTGCTTAATCTACCCTGGTCAGTCATTACTCGCGGTGATAGGGGTGGTTGGTAGTAATGCTCCACGCGCGATACAGGCTTTCTGCCACCAGTACCCGAACGAGCGGGTGGGGAAGCGTCAGCGCGGAGAGGGACCAACTTTGTTCTGCTGCCGCTTTGCAGGCAGGGGATAACCCTTCGGGTCCGCCAATCAACAGACTGACGTCACGGCCATCCTGCTTCCAGCGCTCCAGTTCGTGCGCCAGCTGCGGCGTATCCCAGGGTTTTCCTGGAATATCGAGGGTGACGATGCGGTTTTTGCCAGCGGCAGCCAGCATCAGTTCGCCCTCTTTATCGAGAATACGTTTGATATCGGCGTTCTTGCCGCGCTTACCGGCGGGGATTTCCACCAGTTCGAACGGCATGTCTTTTGGAAAACGACGCAGATATTCAGTAAAACCGGTTTGTACCCAGTCCGGCATTTTGGTGCCGACGGCGACCAGCTGCAACTTCACGCATTAACCCCAGAGTTTTTCCAGCTCATACAGGCGACGGCTCTCTTCCTGCATGACGTGGACAATCACATCGCCGAGATCGACAACCACCCAGTCAGCCGTCGCTTCACCTTCAACGCCGAGCGGCAACAGCCCTGCAGCACGTGATTCCTGTACCACGTGATCGGCAATTGAAACAACATGACGTGTGGACGTACCGGTGCAGATGATCATGCAGTCGGTAATACTGGATTTACCCTTAACGTCGATAGCGATGATGTCCTGACCTTTCAGGTCATCAATTTTGTCAATAACAAAATCCTGGAGTGCTTTACCCTGCAAGTTTTCCCCCTGGGGTGAATGAGATTGTAAAACGTTGAATTCGTAGCCAGACAGTATACCTGAACTCATGCCTGTATCGGGACAAAAGTCTCCGGTCGGGCTTTTGAAGGCGGGTATCATCCCACCCTCTGCCTGAGATTGCATCGCCATTTTTGTAAAACAATTTCTGTAAAGCAATCATCGGCGGGAAAGTCTGGCAGCGGAGAATAACAGTATGGCTTACCCTGTCAAGGCAGGATAAACAATAAGCCGCTTTTTATGCCCTCCGGCTATTCATCTGCGCTTTTCTGATACAAACCATGCGTATGGATATAGGCCAGCACCGGTGCGGGGAGCAGATCGTCACACGCTAAACCCTGCTGTAAGCGCTCGCGAATGAGGGTTGCAGAGATATCGAACCACGGCGTTTCGGCCAGATAAATCTTCCCGGCAGGCTGAGTGTGAAGATCTTCAACATTGGCGGTGAGATGATCTTCCAGCCACTGCTGGTACTGCGCTTCGCGCATGGTCAGCGGATAGCCAGGACGGCGGCAAACGAGCAGGTGGCTGTTCTCCAGGATGGTTTCATATTTATGCCATGTGGGGAAGTTCAGCAGGGAGTCCTGTCCGATGATAAAAGCCAGCGGCTGGTCTGGACCTTGTTCTGCACGCCATTCCTGAAGCGTCTGCGAGGTCCAGGAGGGCGTATCGCGACGCAGCTCACGCTCGTCAAGCCGGAAGAGCGGCTTATCTGCGATGGCCAGGGCAAGCATCTCTTTTCGCTGCTCGCTGGTCGCCTCGGGCTGTGGACGGTGGGGCGGGACATTATTGGGCATGATGGTGACGCGCTGAAGGCCGATCAGATTCGCCAGAATTTCAACCGGCTTCAGATGCCCGTAGTGTACCGGGTCGAAGGTGCCGCCATACAGGGCCTGTAAAGAGTGCATACTATCCATCAATAAAAACGTCTGCCAGCGCCTTGTGGCAGAGCAGCAGGGAAAGGCTTTCCAGCTCCGCCCAGACCGACTGGCCGTAATCTTGCTTTAGCGTAAGCTCGGCGCGCATCAGAAGCTGTACCGCCTGGCGAAGCTGTTCATGACTCAGGCGGTTGATGGCCTCGGTGGTCAAAGCCCGGCGATTTTGCCACACCCGGTGTTTATCAAACAGCGAACGCAAAGGCGTATGGGCAGACTGACGCTTGAGCGTAATCAGCAGCAGCAGTTCGCGCTGCAGGGTTCGCAGCAGAATAACCGGTTCGCTGCCTTCGAGGCGCAGCTGCTGCAGAATATGCAGGGCGCGTTTACTTTTTGCCGACAGCAGCGCGTCCACCCAGTGGAACGGCGTGAAGTGCGCCGCGTCGTTAACGGCCTGCTCGACGCGCGGCAAGGTCAGCTTGCCGTCCGGCCAGAGCAGGGAGAGTCTGTCCAGCGCCTGCGCCAGGGCCAGCAGGTTACCTTCATAGCAGTAGCAGAGCAGCTGGTTCGCCGCGTCATCCAGCTGAAGGTTGTGCTGCTTCGCTCTCGCGGCGACCCATTTAGGCAGATGCGCCTGCTCAGGCGTCTGACAGGTGACCAGCACCGCGTGGGGCGCGAGTTGGGTAAACCATGCCGCGTTTTCCTGCGCTTTGGTCAGCTTGTTGCCACGCACAATCAGGATCAGATCGCTGTGTAAGAGGCTGACCAGCGTAGCGAGCTGCTCGTTCATCGCCGCGTTAGGCCCGTTTTCCGGCAGCAGGATCTGAATCGTCTGGCGCGATGCGAACAGGCTCATCGCCTGACAGAGCGAGAAGAGGGCGTTCCAGTCGGTATTGTTATCCAACTGGACGGTGTGGTGTTCATCAAAGCCCTGCGCGGCGGCGGCATGCCGCACGGCATCCAGGCTTTCCTGAAGTAATAACGGATCGTTTCCAAGAAGCAGATACGCCGCGCGCAGCCCTTCATTGAGCTGCGCGCGGAGTTGTTCAGGATACAGCCTGATCATCATTTACCCAGAGAGTTAGCAGCAGGAAGCGTGCCATCAACCGGTTTATCAACAATGTCAGATCCTTGTTTGGTTGACGCTGCAATACTTGGCAGTTTACGGATCAGCTGTTCCGCCGCCTTGTCATACATTTCGTTGATGATAATCTGCTGTTCGGCATCTTTTGCCAGCGCCGTCTGCGGGTTATCGAAGAACGAACGGTACACTTTCGTGCTGATCGGATAGATGTCTTTACCCGGGATCAGAACTGCCGCGTTGACCGTCAACACCATTTGATACTCTGCGGTACGGCCATCCTGGAAGATAGACGCAGTGTCTCTCGACAGACCACTTCCTGTCACACGCAGAGACGGTACATCCTGACGCAGCGTCTGTTTCTCAACAAGCTCAACGCCGTTCAGACGCAGCTGATTGCGAATTGCCCGGCTGAGTGGACCGTTCGGATCCCCGGAATCAAAGATCATGGTTTTCATCTGAGCAGGCACCGCCGTGGTATTGCGCAGGTGCCAGCCGCAGCCAGCGGTGACAAGCACCGCCAGAGATAAGAGTATTGTTGCCAGTTGTCGCACGTTTCCTCCCGCGCTTAGCCAACGACCAGATTCAGCAGTTTACCAGGTACGTAGATCACTTTACGTACGGTAACGCCCTCAAGATATTTAGCGACCAGTGGTTCCTGGCCCGCGCGCTCGCGAACCTGTTCTTCGGTTGCATCGACCGCCACGGTAATTTTACCGCGGACTTTACCGTTCACCTGGACCACGACCAGCGTGGTGTTTTCCACCATCGCGGCTTCGTCAGCCTGCGGCCACGGCGCGTTGTCGATATCGCCTTCGCCTTTCAGCTCCTGCCACAGGGTAAAGCTAACGTGCGGCGTGAACGGGTTCAGCATGCGAACGACGGCCAGCAGCGCTTCACGCATTAAGGCACGATCCTGCTCGCCGTCCTGCGGGGCTTTCGCCAGCTTGTTCATCAGTTCCATAATAGCCGCAATTGCGGTATTGAAGGTCTGACGACGACCAATATCATCGGTCACTTTCGCAATGGTTTTATGAACGTCACGACGCAGCGCCTGCTGATCTTCAGTCAGGGCAGCAGCGTTCAGCGCCGGGGCATCGCCCAGTGAGGTGTGCTCGTAAACCAGCTTCCAGACGCGTTTCAGGAAGCGGTTTGCGCCTTCCACGCCAGACTCCTGCCATTCCAGCGTCATGTCTGCCGGAGAGGCAAACATCATGAACAGACGCACGGTATCCGCACCATAACGCTCAACCATCACCTGCGGGTCGATACCGTTGTTTTTCGACTTGGACATTTTGCTCATGCCGGTGTAGACCAGCTCGTGACCTTCAGCGTCTTTCGCCTTCACGATACGGCCCTTCTCGTCGCGCTCAACGATCGCGTCAACCGGAGATACCCAGTTACGCTCGCCGTTCGCCCCGACGTAATAGAAGGCATCCGCCAGCACCATGCCCTGGCACAGCAGCTGTTTTGCAGGTTCGTCAGAGTTCACCATGCCCGCATCGCGCATCAGCTTGTGGAAGAAGCGGAAGTAGAGCAGGTGCATGATGGCGTGTTCGATACCACCGATGTAGATATCTACCGGCAGCCAGTAGTTCGCTGCTTTGGAATCCAGCATGCCGTCCTGATACTGAGGACAGGTGTAGCGAGCATAGTACCAGGATGACTCCATAAAGGTGTCAAAGGTGTCGGTTTCGCGCAGCGCGGGCTGACCGTTGACGGTGGTTTTTGCCCACTCAGGATCGGCTTTGATCGGGCTGGTGATACCGTCCATGACCACGTCTTCCGGCAGGATCACCGGCAGCTGATCTTCCGGCGTTGGCATCACGGTGCCATCTTCCAGCGTCACCATTGGAATTGGCGCACCCCAGTAACGCTGACGGGAAACGCCCCAGTCGCGCAGACGGAAGTTAACTTTACGCTCGCCCACGCCAAGGGAGGCCAGCTTGTCGGCGATAGCGTTGAAGCCCTCTTCGAAGCTCAGACCGTTGAACTCGCCGGAGTTGAACAAGGTCCCTTTTTCGGTCAGCGCTTGTTCGGACAGGTCTGGTTCAGAACCGTCCGCCGTCAGAATAACAGGCTTGATGGTCAGGCCATATTTAGTGGCAAATTCATAGTCGCGCTGGTCGTGACCCGGAACAGCCATCACGGCGCCTGTGCCGTACTCCATCAGTACGAAGTTGGCGGCCCAGACAGGGATCGCTTCGCCCGTCAGCGGGTGAATGGCCTTAAAGCCGGTATCAACCCCTTTTTTCTCCATCGTTGCCATATCGGCTTCGGCCACTTTCGTGTTGCGGCACTCGTCGATGAAGGTAGCCAGTTCCGGATTGTTTTCTGCCGCTTTCTGCGCCAGCGGGTGACCTGCGGCCACGGCCAGGTAGGTCGCGCCCATGAAGGTGTCCGGACGGGTGGTGTAGACGGTCAGGGTCTGGTCGTAGTTCTCAACGTTGAAGGTAATTTCCACGCCTTCAGAACGGCCGATCCAGTTGCGCTGCATGGTCTTAACGGTATCTGGCCAGTGGTCCAGATTATCCAGATCGTTCAGCAGCTCATCAGCGTAAGCGGTGATTTTAATAAACCACTGCGGGATCTCTTTACGCTCCACTTTGGTATCACAGCGCCAGCAGCAGCCATCGATAACCTGTTCGTTCGCGAGAACGGTCTGGTCATTCGGGCACCAGTTAACGGCAGAGGTCTTCTTGTACACCAGGCCTTTTTTGTACAGCTCGGTGAAGAATTTCTGTTCCCAGCGGTAATATTCCGGGGTACAGGTTGCCAGCTCGCGGCTCCAGTCATAGCCAAAGCCCAGCATTTTGAGCTGGTTTTTCATGTACGCGATGTTGTCGTACGTCCACGGTGCCGGCGCCGTATTGTTTTTGACCGCCGCGCCTTCCGCAGGCAGACCGAACGCATCCCAACCGATGGGTTGCAGAACGTTTTTGCCCAGCATGCGCTGGTAGCGCGCAATCACATCACCGATGGTGTAGTTACGCACGTGGCCCATGTGTAGTCGACCAGAAGGATAGGGAAGCATCGACAGGCAGTAATACTTCTCTTTGCTCTCGTCTTCGGTTACTTCAAAGGTGCGCTTCTCGTCCCAGTGTTGCTGGACTTTTGATTCTATCTCTTCCGGGCGGTATTGCTCTTGCATGGCAGCCAGTGGTCCTGTGTTCAATACAGCTACAAATGTAGCCAATGGATGTGGTAATTCAGATCCGCATAGCATAGCCCAAACGCCCGCGTCAAAACAGCCTTTCGCACAAATGCGCTTTGCAGGAATTTACCGGGTCTGTGCTTCACCTGACAAAGCGGCGCTGAAATAAGGTCTATTATTAGAAATAGTTACTTACCCGGGAGGCAAAATGATGAACAAGGTTGCTCAATTTTACCGCGAACTGGTGGCGACACTGACGGAACGGCTGCGTAACGGCGAGCGTGATATCGACGCGCTGGTGGAGCAGGCGCGTGCCCGCGTGTCGCAAACGGGTGAGTTAACGCGAACCGAAGTGGAAGAGGTGACCCGCGCCGTGCGTCGCGATCTGGAAGAGTTCGCGCGCAGCTACCAGGAAAGCCAGGAGGAGGTCACGGACAGCGTTTTCATGCGGGTGATCAAAGAGAGCCTGTGGCAGGAGCTGGCCGATATCACGGATAAAACGCAGCTGGAGTGGCGTGAAGTCTTTCAGGATTTAAACCACCACGGTGTGTACCACAGCGGTGAAGTGGTCGGGCTGGGAAATCTGGTGTGCGAGAATTGCCACCATCATATTGCGGTGTATACGCCGGAGGTCCTGTCGCTGTGTCCGAAATGCGGCCACGATCAGTTCCAGCGTCGGCCGTTTGAGCCCTAGGTAAAAGCCCAGGTTTGCGCCCTCTCCCCGTGGGAGAGGGCTGGGGTGAGGGCATCAGGCCGCAGAGTAGTAAGCCAGTCTCTCCGCCAGCAAATCCACAAACGCCTCACGGTCAATATCCACCATCACCGTGGTATTCGGTTTATTCCCCGTCAGCGAGTAGTAGTCCACCACCGTCATCCCCTGGGTGTATTTCCCCTGAGTTTCGACGCCAACCCACCTGTGGACTGTGGTAAACATCTCCGGTTTTAACAGCCAGGCAATGGTGCACGGATCGTGCAGCGGCGCGCCGTGGAATCCCCATTTCTCGGCTTTGTGATACTCCATAAAGAAGTCGAGCAGCTCAGCCACGGTTGTCGCGACCGGATTGCCCACGGAGCGGAAGCGCTCAATGTCGTCTGCCATAATCTGCGCGCGATGCGTCACATCCAGCCCTGCCATCACAACTGGCAGGCCCGACTGGAAGACGATTTCCGCTGCTTCCGGGTCGACAAAAATGTTGAACTCTGCGGAAGGCGTCCAGTTTCCCAGGCCCATAGCCCCGCCCATGATGACGATACGAGCGATTTTGCTGTGCAGTTCAGGATGGCTGCTCAGCAGCAGCGCGACGTTGGTTTGCGGTCCCGTTGCCACCAGGGTGACGGGTTCCGCGCTCTCGCGCAGCACCTTTGCCATCAGCTCCACGGCGGTGCAGCTTTGCGGCGTGAAGCCAGGTTCCGGCAGCGCCGGACCGTCCAGCCCGCTTTCGCCATGCACGTTATCCGCAATAATTAATTCACGCATCAGGGGCTTGAGGGCGCCGCCGGCGACAGGAATATCCGTGCGCTTGAGCAGCGTCAGCATGCGCAAAACGTTACGCAGGGTTTTATCCGGCGTCTGGTTTCCGGCAGAAGAGGTGACGGCTTTGACGTCGAGCTCGGGGGAGGCAAGTGCAAGGACGAGCGCGATCGCGTCATCATGACCCGGGTCGCAATCGAAAATTATAGGTTGTGCCATAGCGTTCTCCATTCATAGCGTTATTTTGTGACAAGGTTAACGCTGCAATGGGGCACGGACGAGAAGAAGTGAGCGAAAGCGTGAGGCAGTGCGCAATCCGCAGATTGCGCACCGAGAAGATTAGTGCAGGATTTTCGCGAGGAAATCTTTCGCACGTTCCGATTTCGGGTTGGCGAAGAACTCCTCTTTCGGGGAATCTTCAACAATTTTCCCTTCGTCCATGAAGATCACGCGGTTGGCCACCTTACGGGCGAAGCCCATTTCGTGGGTCACCACCATCATGGTCATCCCTTCGTGCGCCAGTTCGACCATCACGTCCAGCACTTCGTTGATCATCTCCGGATCGAGCGCCGATGTGGGCTCGTCAAACAGCATGGCAACCGGATCCATGCACAGCGCACGGGCGATCGCCACACGCTGCTGCTGGCCGCCAGAAAGCTGCGCCGGGAACTTATCGGCATGCGCAGAGAGGCCAACGCGTTCCAGGAGCTTCAGGCCTTTCTCGCGCGACGCTTTTTTATCACGCTTGAGCACTTTCACCTGGGCCAGCGTCAGGTTCTCAATAATGGAGAGGTGAGGGAACAGCTCAAAATGCTGGAACACCATGCCAACGTGAGAGCGAAGCTGGGCAAGATTGGTTTTCTTGTCGTTGACTTTGGTACCGTTGACCACGATCTCGCCCTGCTGGACCGGCTCCAGACCATTGACGGTTTTGATCAGCGTCGATTTACCGGAACCGGACGGTCCGCACACCACTACCACGTCGCCTTTTTTCACTTCGGTGGAGCAGTCGGTCAGCACCTGAAAGTGCCCATACCATTTAGAAACATTTTTCAGGGAAATCATTGTACCGTCCTTTTCTTCAGCCAGCTGACCAACAGCGACGCGCTTAAACTAATCACAAAATAGACCGCTCCCGCAAAGAGCACCATCTCAACCTGCGTACCATCACGCTCACCGATGGTGGACGCGGTACGGAAGAAGTCTGCCAGGCTCAGCACGTAGACCAGGGACGTATCCTGGAACAGCACAATTCCCTGGGTCAGCAGGAGCGGAACCATGGCGCGAAACGCCTGCGGCAGAATAATGAGCTGCATGGACTGCCAGTGCGTCATCCCCAGCGCCAGCGCGGCGCTGGATTGCCCGCGGGAGATACTCTGAATGCCTGCACGGATAATCTCCGAGTAGTAAGCGGCCTCAAACATTGAGAACGCCACCATCGCCGAGATCAGACGGATATCGGTTTTCGGCGACAGCCCCAGCACGTTTTGCAGGAAGCCGGGCACGATCAGGTAAAACCACAGCAGCACCATTACCAGCGGGATGGAACGGAACACGTTAACGTAGGCGGTTGCAAACCAGGCGAGCGGCTTAAAGCTCGACAGGCGCATAACGGCCAGCAGGGTGCCCCAGACAATACCGATGATGATGGCAATGACGGTGATTTTTAAGGTAATCATCAATCCATCAAGCAGGTAAGGCATGGATGGAACGATAGAACTCCAGTCAAATTCGTACATTATTTGCCCCCCATGTTGCCCGGCAGGCGAATTTTGCGTTCAACCAGGTTCATCACCAGCATGATGAAAGCGTTAATCAGAACGTAGGCGAGCGTGATCGCGGTGAAGGATTCCCACGCGTGAGCGGAGTAATCCAGCAGCTTGCCCGCCTGCGCGGCCATATCGACCAGACCGATGGTCGATGCGATGGCCGAGTTTTTCACCAGGTTCATCATCTCGGAGGTCATTGGTGGAACGATGACGCGGTAGGCGTTAGGCAGCAGCACGTAGCGGTAGGTTTGTGGCAGGGTTAACCCCATCGCCAGACCCGCATTTTTTTGTCCGCGGGGTAATGACTGAATGGCGGCACGCACCTGCTCGCAAACGCGCGCAGCGGTAAACAGCCCCAGACACATCATGGAGGAGACAAAGAACTGCACATTCGGATCCAGTTCCGACTTGAACCACATGCCAATATTTTCCGGCAGCAGTTCCGGGATAACCAGATACCAGGTAAAGAATTGCACGATCAGCGGAACGTTACGGAACAGTTCCACGTACAGGGTGCCGAGTGTTGAAAGAAAACGGTTAGGGACGGTGCGCAGAATACCGAACAGAGAACCGACAAGAAACGCGATGATCCACGCCGTTATCGATAATGCCACGGTGACCTGAAAGCCGCTCCACAGCCAGCCAAGATAGGTGGTGTTGCCGAACGGGGCTTGTTGCAGGAATATGCCCCAGTTCCAGTCGATTGACATAATAAACTCCAGAAAAAAAAGGGTAGCAGCGCTACCCTCGAAGATTGGTGAGAAGCTCATTTTTCGCGCTGAGTGGGGAACGACCACTCAACGTATAGTCTGTCCATGCTTCCCGACAATCGAGAGGGCAGGAGATCCCGCCCCTGTTGTTCTAATTAGTTAAGAGCCTTGTCATTTGGAGATTTGAACAGCGCTTTCATGTCGTCTGACAGTTCAAAATTCATGTTCAGGTTTTTTGGTGGAATCGGGTTCTTGAACCATTTGTCGAACCATTTTTCCGCTTCGCCTGAGGTCTGCACCTGGGCGATGGTGTCATCGATCAGCTTTTTGAACTGCGGATCGTCTTTACGCAGCATACAGCCGTAGGCTTCTTTCGACTGCGCGGTACCGACGATATCCCAGTTGTCTGGTTTCTTCGCTTTCGCACGCTCGCCTGCCAGTAGGGCGTCGTCCATCATAAACGCGACGGCACGACCGCTTTCCAGGGTACGGAAGGAGTCGCCATGGTCTTTCGCGCTGATGATGCGCATATCCATTTTCTTCTCGTCGTTCAGCTTGTGCAGCAGCACTTCAGACGTGGTCCCGGAGGTGACAACGACCGCTTTCCCTTTCAGGTCAGAGAAGTCTTTGATCTCACCGCCTTTCTTCGTCAGCAGGCGGGTGCCCACAACAAAGATGGTGTCGGAGAAGGCAGCCTGCTTCTGACGCTCGAGGTTGTTGGTGGTGGAGCCACACTCGAAGTCAAAGGTGCCGTTTTGCAGCAGCGGAATACGGTTCTGTGAAGTGATGGGGATCAGCTTCACCTGCAGGTCAGGTTTGTTCAGCTTTTTCTTCACAGCTTCAACGATGGCGTTGGAGTAATCCTGTGAATAGCCCACGACTTTTTGCGTGTTGTCGTAGTAAGAGAACGGGACAGAAGATTCACGGTGGCCGACCACGATAACGCCGTTTTTGGCAATCTTGTCGAGAGTGCTGCCTGCTGCCGGAGCGTCTTCAGCGTGAACCACGCCTGCGGACATCCCCATAACCAGCATTGCTGTGGCCAGTTTACGTAATTGCATACCCAACTCCTTTTTTATCAGCGCCAGCGACGCATTGATACCCATTGTGATGTTGTTATATCTCGCGCAATGCGAGTGCAGTGTTATGCAAGCTTGTTAACATTTAGTCTGGCTTAATGTAAAGATTTTGCTGCGTTATTGTTTATTTTTGCGAAGCACGCCGCACCATTCAGAGGCAAATATCTCCCGTTGCACCGTTTCGGTGCTACCGATGATCTACGCTGGTGCGACAAAGTTGCACAGTAAGCCAAACTGCGTTTACCTGAATAAACAAAGCAATAGGCGTGCCAGAATTGAAGTCTGGAGAGTATTGTCGGGTGGCGCTGACGCTTACCCGACCTACAAAAGCGAAACAGTAGGCCGGGTAAGCGTCAGCGCCACCCGGCAGGAAGAGGAGGGATTATCGACGACGCTGGCGCAGACTCATCAGCACCGCGCCAAAGCCGAACAGCGCGGTCAGGATCCACAGCGGCCAGTTGCCGGTGCGGGCGTACGGCGTCAGCCCGGTGGTAGGCGTGACGCTGGTGGTCAGCACTTCTCGGGTGAACTGCGGGATCATGGCCTGGATTTCACCCTGCGGACCAATCACGGCGGTGATGCCGTTGTTGGTGCTGCGCAGCAGGGGACGTGCCAGCTCCAGGGAGCGCATGCGTGCCATCTGGAAGTGCTGCCACGGGCCGATTGATTTACCAAACCAGGCATCGTTAGAGATGGTCAGCAAATAGTCCGTATTCGGGCGGAAGTTATCGCGCACCTGCTCGCCTAAGATAATTTCGTAGCAGATGGCCGCCGTCAGGGCTGCGCCGTGCGCGTGCAGCTGAGGCTGAACGTACGGTCCGCGGCTGAAGGAGGACATCGGCAGATCGAAGAACGGGGCCAGCGGGCGAAGAATTGACTCCAGCGGCACAAATTCACCAAACGGCACCAGGTGGTTCTTGTTGTACCGGTCAGTGGAGTGGTAACTGTATTCGCTGTCTTTGCCGAGCGTAATGATGGTGTTGTAGGTGTCGTAGCGGTTCTGCTGATTCAGACGCGCATCGACAATCCCGGTGATCAGCGTACTGCCACGCGAGAGCAGCAGGTCGTTCATCATGTTGAGGAACGGCTGCTGGTTGATCTCAAGATCGGGAATAGCAGACTCCGGCCAGATAATCAGCTGCGATTTACCCATCACCTCTTCGGTGACGTTGGCGTAGATCTTCAGCGTATTCAGCAGCTCTTTCTCGTCCCACTTCATCGACTGCGGGATATTCCCCTGCACCATGGAGACCTGCATGGCGCGCGCGGGCTCCGGCGTGAACCACTGGATATAGCGCAGCGGGAAGGGCAGGGCGAACAGCACCAGCGCCACAGCCAGCGGTTTCCAGCATCGTGAAACCAGCGCTAATACCAGCAGGCCGCTAACGACCATCAGCAGGAAGTTAATGGCCTCAACGCCCATGACCGGCGCCAGGCCTTTCAGCGGGCCGTCAATCTGACTGTAGCCGAACTGCAGCCACGGGAAGCCGGTCAGCACCCAGCCGCGCAGGAATTCGGTGATCTGCCAGACCACCGGCGCGGCAATGGCGACGCGCAGCCAGGTGGTTTTGGGCCACAGGCGAGAAAGGATGCCGGCGAACAGACCGGTATAGAGCGAGAGATACGCGGCGAGCAGTACCACCAGGAAGACGTTTACCGGGCCCGGCATACCGCCAAACTGCGCGATGCTGACGTAGACCCAGTTAATCCCTGAGCCAAACAGCCCCAGTCCCCAGAAGTAGCCAATAGCGGCAGCCTGTACCGGACGACGGTTCAGGGTCAAACCCTGAAGCCCCATCAGGGAGAGAACGGCCGCAGGCCAGATATCGTAAGGAGAAAAAGCCAGCGTACCGCTGGCTCCGAGTAACAGCGCCAGCAGCAAACGGACGCGCTGGCGTTCAAGCAATGGGGCAAATGCCATTTACATTAATCTTCCAGTTTTGGCACCGGTGAGTCGTCCGGCGTTCTGACGTGAACCTGTATAATACGTCGGCTGTCGGCCATGGCTACTTTGAACTGGTAACCGTCGATGTCAACGGTCTCTCCGCGCGCCGGGAGGTGGCCAAAGGCCTGCATCACCAGCCCGCCAATGGTATCGACCTCTTCATCGCTGAAGTGGGTCCCGAAGGCGTCGTTGAAGTCCTCAATAGAGGCCAGCGCCCGCACGGTCCAGGTGTGGCGGCTGAGCTGACGGAAGTCGATATCCTCTTCTTCGTCATACTCATCTTCGATTTCGCCCACGATCAGCTCAAGGATATCCTCGATCGTGACCAGACCGGAGACGCCACCAAATTCATCAATAACAATCGCCATGTGGTAACGCTGAGAGCGAAACTCTTTCAGCATCCGATCCACACGTTTACTTTCCGGCACAACCACGGCCTGGCGTAACACTTTTTCCATGCTGAAGGCTTCGGCATCGCTGCGCATAAACGGCAGCAGATCTTTCGCCATCAAAATCCCTTCGATGTGATCTTTGTCTTCGCTGATGACCGGGAAACGCGAGTGGGCGGATTCGATGATGACATCGAGACACTCGTCCAGCGTCTGGTTACGTTTCAGGGTGATCATCTGCGAGCGGGGAATCATGATATCGCGAACGCGCTGGTCGGCGATGTCCATAACCCCTTCGAGCATTTCGCGCGTATCTTCGTCGATAAGGTCGTTTTGCCCGGAATCACGAATCAGCTCCAGCAGTTCATCACGGTTTTTCGGTTCGCCGTGGAAAAGCTGGTTCAGAATGAGGGAGAAAAATCCCTTTTTACTGGTTGTCGTGTCGCTACTGTGTGAATTGTCGTCGCTCATGGCGTTTGTTAAGGGTTCTCTTGTTAGTTCAATGTTTACCGCCACGCGATGTCCTTTCGTGGCGGCAGGGGAGTCAGTCCGGTGACTGACTATTCTTTCTCGGCAATGTACGGATCCTCATAGCCCAGAGCAAGCATTATCTCTGTCTCGAGGGACTCCATCTCTTCCGCTTCGTCGTCTTCAATATGATCGTAGCCGAGCAGATGCAGGCTGCCGTGTACCACCATGTGCGCCCAGTGGGCTTCAAGAGGTTTCTGCTGCTCTTTGGCTTCCTGTTCAACCACCTGGCGGCAGATGATCAGATCGCCCAACAGCGGCATCTCGATGCCCGGCGGGGCTTCGAACGGGAAAGAGAGCACGTTGGTCGGCTTATCTTTCCCGCGATAGGTCAGGTTAAGCTCATGGCTTTCTGCTTCATCCACCAGGCGAATCGTGACTTCTGATTCTTCCTGAAACTGGGGGATAACGGCATCCAGCCATTTCTGAAACTGTGCCTCATCTGGCATGCCGGAATTGTCTTCACAGGCCAGCTGTAAATCGAGGATCACCTGACTCATTTCTGTTCTTGCTCCTGCGCTTCGCGCTTACGTTCTGCGGCCAGTTCGGCCTTACGCTTCTGATCTGCCTCTTCCCAGGCTTCATAAGCGTTAACGATACGCGCGACCACCGGGTGGCGTACCACGTCTTCACTGTGGAAGAAGTTAAAGCTGATTTCATCGACCTCGGCGAGCACTTCGATGGCGTGGCGCAGGCCCGATTTGGTGCTGCGCGGCAGATCGATCTGCGTGACGTCGCCGGTAATCACCGCTTTCGAGTTAAAGCCAATACGCGTCAGGAACATTTTCATCTGTTCGATGGTGGTGTTCTGGCTCTCATCAAGAATGATGAACGCATCGTTCAGCGTACGGCCGCGCATGTAGGCGAGCGGGGCCACTTCGATCACGTTACGCTCAATGAGCTTCTCGACCTTCTCAAAGCCCAGCATTTCGAACAGCGCATCGTATAAAGGACGGAGATACGGGTCGACCTTCTGGCTCAGATCGCCAGGCAGGAAGCCCAGTTTTTCACCGGCTTCAACGGCAGGGCGGGTCAGCAGGATACGCCGGATTTCCTGACGCTCCAGCGCATCGACCGCCGCGGCAACGGCCAGATAGGTTTTACCCGTACCCGCCGGCCCCACGCCGAAGGTGATGTCGTGGTCGAGAATATTGGCGATATACTGCGCCTGGTTTGGCGTACGCGGCTTAATGACGCCACGCTTGGTCTTAATGTTGATTGCCTTGCCATAATCCGGCACGCTCTCCGCGCTCTGCTCAAGCACGCGCGCCTCTTTAATGGCGAGGTGAATCTGCTCCGGTTCGATATCCTGAATTTCGCCGCGCATGGGGGAGGTGTCGACATACAGGCTACGCAGAATGTCCGCAGCGGCGTTGACGCAGATAGGGCGTCCGGTGAGTTTGAAATGATTATCGCGACGATTGATTTCGATACCCAGACGTCGCTCCAGTTGTTTGATGTTGTCATCAAACGGCCCGCACAGGCTCAGCAGGCGAGCGTTGTCTGCTGGCTCAAGGCTAATTTCACGCGTATCTATGTTCAAACTGTTCCTCTTTGATTGATTAACTGACCCGCTGCCACACGGCGCAATAAAACGGTCATTACCGAAATTATTCACGCCACAGAATAAAGGCGCAAGCGTTGCGGAAGATATTGGGGGCGATGAGAGGAAATACAAGGCCTGCCAAAGCGGCAGGCCTGAAGGATTATGGCTGGTAAATCCCAACGCCAGAATCGTTTTCTTTGCGGGTACGCGAGATCACGGATTCCGGTGACTCTGCGATACGCAGGCCCATTTCGTCTTCGGTGCGGACCACTTTCGCGCGCAGCGAGTTGGTCAGCACTTCGACAATCTCGACGTCCACAAATTTACCGATCATATCCGGGGTGCCTTCAAAGTTCACCACGCGGTTATTTTCCGTACGACCAGAGAGTTCCATAATGCTCTTGCGGGAAGTGCCTTCCACCAGAATGCGCTGTACGGTACCGAGCATGCGGCGGCTCCAGGCGTTAGCCTGCTGGTTGATGCGCTCCTGCAGAATATACAGACGCTGCTTTTTCTCTTCTTCCGGTACATCGTCAACCATATCGGCCGCCGGTGTTCCAGGACGCGCGGAGAAGATGAAGCTGTAGCTGACGTCAAAGTTCACTTCGCCGATGAGCTTCATGGTGCGCTCGAAGTCATCAGCGGTTTCGCCAGGGAAGCCGACGATAAAGTCAGAGCTAATCTGGATATCCGGACGCGCTTCACGCAGCTTACGGATGGTGGATTTATACTCCAGCACCGTATGGGGACGGCCCATCAGGTTCAGCACGCGGTCAGAGCCGCACTGGATCGGCAGGTGCAGGAAGCTCACCAGCTCTGGCGTATCGCGATAGACGTCAATAATGTCGTCGGTAAATTCCATCGGATGGCTGGTGGTAAAGCGAATGCGGTCGATGCCGTCAATCGCGGCCACCAGACGCAGCAGCTCGGCAAAGCTGCCGGTCGTGCCGTCGTAGTTCTCACCGCGCCAGGCGTTAACGTTCTGGCCCAGCAGGTTCACTTCGCGCACACCCTGCGCGGCAAGCTGCGCGATTTCAAACAGAATGTCATCTGCCGGGCGGCTGACCTCTTCACCACGGGTGTACGGCACCACGCAGTACGTGCAGTATTTGTTGCAGCCTTCCATGATGGAGACGAAGGCGGTCGGGCCATCGGCACGTGGCTCAGGCAGACGGTCAAATTTTTCGATTTCCGGGAAGCTGACGTCAACGACCGGGCTACGGTTGCCACGAACCTGATTGATCATCTCAGGCAGACGGTGCAGGGTCTGAGGGCCAAAGACAATGTCCACATACGGCGCTCTCTGGCGGATCAGCTTGCCTTCCTGCGACGCGACGCAGCCGCCCACGCCGATGATCAGGTCCGGATTTTTTCGTTTGAGAAGTTTCCAGCGGCCTAACACGTGAAAGACTTTTTCCTGCGCTTTTTCACGAATTGAACAGGTGTTCAGCAGCAGCACATCGGCTTCTTTCGCATTTTCAGTCAGCTGGTATCCGTGGGTGGTATCCAGCAGATCGGCCATCTTGGATGAATCGTATTCGTTCATCTGACAGCCCCAGGTTTTTATATGGAGTTTTTTAGTCATCGACTTGCTCAGCTCAGGATTGCAAGCCGCGTATTGTAATGCTTTGGTGGGGTTGTGACCAGTATGAAGGTTATGTGTCTCAGGACCGCAAAAATCCGGTAAACTTAAGGGATTCTCCAATAAGGAAAATTGACCATGACACTCCAACACACCGAAGTTGCCGTTGTCGGCGGCGGTATGGTCGGCGGCGCGCTGGCGCTGGGGCTGGCACAGCAGGGATTTGAGGTAACGGTAATCGAACAGGCGGCTCCGCCAGCCTACGATCCCACCAGCAAACCGGACGTGCGCATTTCTGCGATCAGCGCGGCATCCGTCGATCTGCTGCGCGGGCTGGGCGTCTGGGAGGCAGTGCAGGCGATGCGCGCGCACCCTTACAGCCGCCTCGAAACCTGGGAGTGGGAAAATGCCCACGTCGCGTTTGATGCCGCAGAGCTGAAGCTGCCGCGCCTGGGGTATATGGTGGAAAACAACGTGCTCCAGCGGGCGCTCTGGCAGGCGCTGGAGGCGCATCCGAAGGTGACGCTGCGCGTGCCTGCGTCGCTTAAGGCGCTGCATCCTCACGGGAGCGGCTATCTACTGACGCTCGACAGCGGCGATGAGCTGGCCGTGAAGCTGGTCATCGGGGCGGACGGCGCTAACTCGCAGGTCAGACAGATGGCGGGGATCGGGGTTCATGCCTGGCAGTATGAACAGTCCTGTATGCTGATTACCGCCGAGTGCGAGAATGCGCCGGGTGAAAGCACCTGGCAGCACTTTACGCCGAACGGCCCGCATGCCTTTTTACCGCTGTTTGATAACTGGGCGTCGCTGGTGTGGTACGACAAACCGGCGCGCATTCGTCAGCTGCAGGGGATGAACATGGAACAGCTGCAGCGCGAGATCCTGCTGCACTTCCCGAGCCGTCTGGGGCACGTCACGCCGGTCGCCGCCGGGGCGTTCCCGCTCACGCGTCGTCATGCGTTGCAGTATGCCCGCGCAGGCTTAGCGCTGGTGGGGGATGCGGCACATACCATTCATCCGCTGGCCGGGCAGGGCGTGAACCTGGGGTATCGTGACGTCGATGCCCTGCTGGATGTGCTGGGCAACGCCCGCGGACACGCGGAAAACTGGGCCAGCCATCAGGTGCTGAAGCGTTATCAGACGCGGCGTATGGCGGATAACTTCCTCATGCAGTCGGGAATGGATCTGTTCTATGCCGGGTTTAGCAATGACGTAGCCCCGGTGCGTATTCTGCGTAACATAGGCCTGATGGCAGCGGAACGCGCCGGTGGCCTGAAGCGTCAGGCCCTGAAGTACGCTCTCGGACTCTAAACTTTTTCCCTCTCCCCGTGGGAGAGGGCCAGGGTTAGGGCATCAGGCCGCACAATTCTGTACAAAAACAAAAAAGCCCGCAGAGCGGGCTTTTTTGTTTTAAGTGGCTGGGGTGCAGGGATTCGAACCCCGGAATGCTGGTATCAGAAACCAGAGCCTTACCGCTTGGCGACACCCCAATTGCGTTAAACAAGCTGCTTAACGACTTTGTAAATTGGCTGGGGTACGAGGATTCGAACCTCGGAATGCCGGAATCAGAATCCGGTGCCTTACCGCTTGGCGATACCCCAACAATTTTTTCTCATTACCGAAATCGATCGATAATCTCAATTTGGTGGCTACGACGGGATTCGAACCTGTGACCCCATCATTATGAGTGATGTGCTCTAACCAACTGAGCTACGTAGCCAGTACTGCAATCTTCGATGGCTGGGGTACCTGGATTCGAACCAGGGAATGCCGGTATCAAAAACCGGTGCCTTACCGCTTGGCGATACCCCAATACCGCGGAGAACCGCAAAATCGAAGAAATATGGCTGGGGTACCTGGATTCGAACCAGGGAATGCCGGTATCAAAAACCGGTGCCTTACCGCTTGGCGATACCCCATCCGTGCAACGCTTACCCGGGAATGGTGCGGGAGGCGAGACTTGAACTCGCACACCTTGCGGCGCCAGAACCTAAATCTGGTGCGTCTACCAATTTCGCCACTCCCGCAAAAAAAGATGGTGGCTACGACGGGATTCGAACCTGTGACCCCATCATTATGAGTGATGTGCTCTAACCAACTGAGCTACGTAGCCATCTTTTTTTCGCGTTACCTTATCGGCGTTGCGGGGCGCATTATGCGTATAGACCCTTGCAGCGTCAACACCTTTTTCAACGAAAATAGCCGGAATGTGACTGTTTGGTTAGGTTGCGAACAGCGTGACCGAATATTCGGCAATTATTGGTTATTAATCGGTTTTAGCTGTGCAAAAGCGGGGCAAAAAAAATCAGGCCCCGCAGGGCCTGATGATGAAATGCGTGATTATTTGTAGGCTGACTGGTGAACGCCTACCGCACGTCCTGACGGATCGTTCATGGATTTGAACGATTCATCCCATTCAATCGCTTTGGCAGACGAGCAGGCGACGGATGGACCACCCGGCACACACTCTGCAGCGCTCGGTACCGGGAACAGTTCTTCAAAAATTTCACGGTAGAGGTACGCTTCTTTCGAGCCCGGCGTGTTGTACGGGAAGCGGAAGCTTGCGGTTTCCAGCTGTTGGTCAGAAACCTGTTTCGCCGCCACCTCTTTCAGGGTGTCGATCCAGCTGTAGCCTACGCCATCGGAGAACTGCTCTTTCTGACGCCATGCTACGCTCGCCGGCAGGTAGGATTCAAAACATTCACGCAGGATATGTTTTTCCATTTTACCGTTGCCGCACATTTTATCCTGCGGGTTGATGCGCATCGCCACGTCGAGGAATTTCTTATCCAGGAACGGTACACGCGCTTCGACACCCCATGCCGACATCGCTTTGTTGGCACGCGCGCAGTCAAACATATGCAGCGCCTGGAGTTTACGCACGGTCTCTTCGTGCAGCTCTTTGGCATTTGGCGCTTTGTGGAAGTACAGGTAGCCGCCAAACACTTCGTCAGAACCTTCACCGGAGAGCACCATTTTGATGCCCATCGCCTTGATCTTACGCGACATCAGGTACATCGGCGTGGAGGCGCGAATTGTCGTTACGTCATAGGTTTCAATGTGATAGATCACATCGCGGATCGCATCCAGGCCTTCCTGCACGGTGAAGTGAATTTCATGGTGCACGGTGCCGAGGTGGTTTGCCACTTCCTGCGCGGCTTTCAGATCCGGCGCGCCTTCCAGGCCCACGGCAAAGGAGTGCAGCTGTGGCCACCAGGCTTCTGAGCGCTCCTGATCTTCCACGCGACGAGCCGCAAATTTCTTGGTGATCGCAGAGATCACGGAGGAGTCCAGACCGCCGGAGAGCAGCACGCCGTAAGGTACGTCTGACATCAGGTGGCTTTTCACGGAATCTTCCAGCGCCTGACGCAGCTCGGCTTTGTCCGTCACGTTGTCTTTTACCGCGTCGTAGTCGAACCAGTCGCGCTGGTAGTACGGACGGATCTCGCCGTCTTTACTCCACAGGTAACTGCCTGCCGGGAACTCTTTGATGGTGCGGCAGACCGGCACCAGGGCTTTCATTTCAGACGCAACGTAGAAGTTGCCGTGTTCATCGTGGCCCATGTACAGCGGGATAATACCGATGTGGTCGCGGCCAATCAGGTAGGCGTCTTTTTCGCTGTCGTACAGGGCGAAGGCAAACATACCCTGCAGGTCGTCCAGAAACTCGGGACCTTTCTCCTGATACAGCGCCAGGATCA